>JBBREF010000035.1:0-26093 GCA_038203205.1 Gemmatimonadales bacterium
TGCTTTCGTAACTGTGCGCGAATATAGAAGCAACGAGAAATGTGCGCAATGAGTTTTTTTCGGATTTGTGATAATGGAAAATCGAGTCGGCATCGTCCCCGATTGGTCATGCGTTCGCTGCGGCATGTTCAACAGCAAAAACTGAAACGCGAAGAACACGAAGGGGGCGCGAAGATGCGCGAAGAAACAACACAATGATTCATTCCAACTTCGCGCACCTTCGCGCTCCCTTCGTGTTCTTCGCGTTAATGCTGTTGCAGTTTCCCCGGTGCTGAAAAAACAGGGACCGGACTTCCAAACTACCCTCTGAAATGTCAGCTTACTGACGCGCGCGAGCCCCGGAGAAATCGCGCTACATACACACATTCGGAGTACCAGTGAAAGCTCTGGTGAAGGAATCCGCAGGTCCCGGTTTCGTTATGCGCGACGTACCAGAGCCGCGCATACGCGACGATGAAGTTCTCATCCGCGTCCACCGCGCCGGCGTCTGCGGAACCGACGTGCACATCTATGACTGGGACGACTGGGCCAAGGGCCGCTGCAAGCCACCATTCGTCGTGGGACACGAGTTCGCTGGTGAAGTCGCCGAAGTTGGGCGCCTCGTCACCGATGTCCAGGAAGGCGACCGCGTAACCGCCGAAGGGCACATCGTTGACGGGCGATGCCTGCTCTGCCGCACCGGCAACGCCCACGTATGCCCGTACACGAAGATCATCGGCGTCGATCGCGACGGCTGTTTTGCCGAGTTCATTGCGATGCCCGCGACTAACGTCTGGCATCTCGACGACGGCATCAGCTACGACGTCGGTGGCATTCACGACCCGATGGGCAACGCGTTTCACACGGCCCTCACGGCGGAGATCCCCGGCGCGACGGTGCTCATTACTGGATGCGGCCCGATTGGTCTCTTCGCCGTCGGGATCTGTCGCGCGGCCGGCGCGTCGCGCATCATCGCTTCTGACATCAACGAGAAACGCCTCGAGCTCGCGAAGTCGATGGGTGCCCACGACACGGTCACGCCACAGGAGGCCGAACAGGTCGTGAAGGGCGCAACTGACGGCCTGGGCGTGGACGTTGTACTCGAGATGTCAGGCGTGCCATCCGCTATCCACCAGGCACTTGCTCTCGTTCGTGTCGGCGGACGCGTGCAGCTCCTCGGCATTCCGTCAAAGCCCATCGAGCTCGACCTTCCAAAGGAAGTGATCTTCAAGGGTATAACGATTTATGGAGTAGTCGGCAGGAAGATGTACGACACCTGGCACCAGATGACGCGCTTCCTTCGCGCCGGGGAGTTTGATCCGGCACCGGTTATCACGCACCGCTTCCCCATGGCCGACTTCGACGAAGCAATCGCGGCGATCAAGTCAGGTGATGCGGGTAAGGTCATCTTCGAGATCGTCTGACATGACACTCAACAGGAAGTTCAACGACGAGCTGAAGGCCGGCATCGAGCAGCTCAAGACCGACAAGGTCTACAAACGGCTCAACTATCTCGACTCGCCGCAGTCAGCCCGCGTGAAGATGGAGGGACGCGGCGAGGTCCTGATATTCTCATCAAACAACTATCTCGGCCTTTGCGACGAGCCGTCGGTGGTGAAAGCGGGAATCGACGGCCTCGAAAAGTTCGGCGCGGGAACCGGAAGCGTCAGGTTCATCTGCGGTACTTTCACAATCCACCGCGAGCTCGAGCAGGTCATCGCGGACCTGGTCGGCACTGAAGCCTCGCTTTCATATGTATCGGCCTGGAACGCAAACGAAGGACTGACGGCCAGTGTTGTCGAGGCCGGTGACTTCGTCCTGTCTGACGCGCTCAATCACGCTTCGATCATCGACTCGCTTCGCCTCGCGAAGTCGATCACCAAGTGCACTACCGGAGTCTACGCGCACTCGGACATGGCGGATCTCACCGCCAAACTCGAGAGTGCGAAAGATGCAAAGCGGCGGATAATCTGGACCGACGGCGTGTTCTCCATGGAAGGAAGCATCGCGAAGCTCCCCGACATTCTCGAGATCGCGCGCAAGCATGACGCGATCGTCGTAATGGACGACTCGCATGCAACCGGAGTACTCGGCGAGCGCGGACGTGGAACAGCCGAACACTTCGGAGTACTGGGGGAAGTCGACGTGATTACGTCGACCCTCGGCAAGGCACTGGGCGGCGCAGCTGGTGGTTTCGTTGCCGGCCCCGCCGCGCTTTGCGATATGCTGACTCAGCGCTCGCGGCCACAACTGTTTTCGAACGCTCTCCCGCCGACAGTGGCGGCAAGCGCGCTGGCGGCGATTCAGTTCCTCAATGAGCACCCCGAGCGCGTTACACAGCTCAGGGAGAATGCGAACTACTTCCGCGAGCAGATCACCGAGGCCGGCTTCAAGCCCCTGCCCGGCGAGACTCCTATAGTACCGATAATCGTGGGGGAAACTGCCACTGCTATCCGGATGAGTGACATGTTGCTGGAGGAAGGCGTCTTTGTTACGGGATTCGGATTTCCCGTGGTCCCGCAGGGGCAGGCACGCGTTCGGTGCCAGCTCAGTGCGGCGCATACGCGCGACGACATTGACGAGGCGATTGCCGCGTTCCGGTCGGTCGGCGGGAAGCTCGGAATTATTTAGAGAATCGTGTGACTTTCCCCGGTCGCACCAACGGCCGGTGGACTGCTCTGCCGGCAGGGGCATCTGGAAATGCGAAAGACGAGGTGGTTGATTGCCGGCCTCATGTGTGCGGCGCTCGTTCCGGCGGTTGCATCCGCTCAGAGAACGCGTGAATTCGAAGACTCATGGTTCTGGGGTGCAAAGGCTGGTGTCTCCACGTTTGCGCCGACATTCGGTGACATGGAATCATCGGCGAGTTACGGAGCTGACTGGCTCATCACGCGCCGCCGCGGTGCGTTGTACGTGTCACTCGACGAATCCAGAGTTTCGACCACGTCAGTTGTGTTCGACCCTGCTTTCGACGGCGAATTCAGGCCGGTCGGCGTCGAGAAGCTCCGAAGAGTAAGTGTCGCTGCCCTGGCGTTTCCGATTTCATTCGGAAGATTTCGGCCCTACGCGGGGCTGGGATTGGCCGTGAGCGCAATAGCTGATGCGTATCCACTCGCTGGACCAGAGGAATTCCAGGTCGACGACGCTGTATGGGATCGTGTCGACGAGAGGAAAAGCCAGGCCAATTTCCTGCTGATGGGCGGCGCCCAGATGCAGGTGAACAAGTTCGCTTTGTTTGCCCAGGCATCGATGGTGCCGAGTAACGACAGGTTCCTGCTGAACGACAGCGCACTTGGGTTTTTCGAAGCTGGCGTGCGGTACAACTTCTCCGGCTCGAGAGAGGGGCTTCGCTAAAAGGCTGAGGGAGAGTGTTGTGCAGAAGGCCAGACAACCCCCCGATGTTGTCTGGCCTTCTGCTTTTTCGGAACAAATGCTTCGGGCTTCCGGAAGCAAGGCTTCCTGCTGCCAGCTAAGGCAACGGAACCGGTGGCTGGTGGCACCGCTGCCGGAAGCCCGAAGCATTCGTTTGTCGTTTCACCCCTTTGATACCCAGGCATTCCCACTGACGACATATCTCAGCGGCCAGTCCGCTGCTTTGGTGATACCGATTCGCGGCGTGACCGAGACCTGATCGTCGGTCACGAGATTCCCCTCGCGAATAACAAGTCCGCCGCGCTGCAGGGACACTCCGTTGTGCGAGCCGTCGATGCCAAACGCGGCGCAAAGTTTTCCTGGGCCGTTCGTGATATTCACGCCTCGCACTTTCGGCCCACGCCGCTCGCGCATCAGGCCAACACCTTCGAGCGGCTCGACCGCACGGACAAGCACTGCGCTTGCAAGTCCCTCGGCGCGCGTCACGGCATTGAAGCACCAGTGCATTCCGTAGATGAAGTACACGTATGAGAGCCCGGGCCTGCCGTAGAGTGGCTCAGTGCGCCGCGTACGCCCCGCAGCGGCATGACATGCGGGGTCATGCTCACCGATGTACGCCTCGGTCTCCACGATGACACCGCTCGTCCTGCCAAGCTCGGTGGTGCATTCGAGGATGGTGCCGAGCATTTCGCGCGCGACGATCTCCGTCTCACGATCGTAGAAGCTGCGTTGAAGAATGCGGCTCATATCAAGTAAAAAAGCCCGCGATTTTCGTCGCGGGCTTTTTCACTCTCCGAGAATCAGGAGCCTTGAGACCCGGCGGATGTCTTCGCCGTTTTCTTTCGGGCTACCTTCTTCTTCGCGGCCGGTGTTGCTGCCGCTTTTGAGGCCGCTGCAGGTTTCGCCGCTGCCTTCTTCGCTGCAGGACGCTTGCGCGCTGCCGGCTTCTTCGCCGCCGGCTCCGCTACAGCCGCGACCGCATCGCTGTCGCCAGCAGGCTTCGCGGTATTGGTGGGAGCCGCCGACGCAGGAGTCGCTGCAGGCTCAGTCACTCTTGGCGCAACGACACCAACGCTCAGCAGGTTCGCCGGCGGGGCACCCTTCATCCCCATCGACCCACGACCCGTCCCGCGCGAGCCCATGCCTCGCTGCGCAGGCGCTGACGGCACGACGACCGGCGCATTTGCCGTTGCGGCATCTGCGAGCTGTCTGTCCACCGGTGCAGCAGCGACTGCCGGAGCAACTTCATAGTCACTGCCACGACGCCTGAGATCGATGACGTCGGCATCATGTGCATCGTGAAGGATGCGTGTGAAGTTCCGCTCGCTCAGGCTCTCGCTGTCCCTGCCAAGGAGCGAACGCGCAGCAGCGCGAACATTCGAGGCAGGAGCGGCCTTGTCACCGGTTGCAACTGATGCAACGGCGCGCTTGACGAGATCGAATGCTTCGTCGCGTGTGAGGCGAAGACCCGTCGCACCGATTTCAGTCTCGGTGCTGCGAGGAGCCGACGACCGTGACGATTCTGACCTGCGTGAGGGTGCGGCTGCCTGCGGGGCAACTGCCTGCGGTGCTGCTGCCGGTTTGTCGGCCGCAACTTCAGCTGGTACAGCTGGTGGAGCAGCGGCTGGTGAAACTGCGCCTCTTGGAGTGCGATCATCGCGTCCACGACCGCGTCCGCGGCGTCCGCCGCGACGTCCACGATCTGCATCTTCAGATTCTTCTGAGGAGGGAGCAACCGAAGGAGCGGCGTCGGCCAATGCGGCAGCGGCTTCAGGTGTTGCCGGCGGTGCGACCTGGCCGATCTCCGAAGCAGTGCGCGGCAGGTCAACCTCGAGCTGCCCGTTCTCGAGCTTGTTAATGGAGACAAGTCCGCGTTTTGCGGCCTCGGAGACGAACACCGAGAACTTCGCCTTGCCGACGTTCTTCTCGTCGAACGAGCTGTCGATCTGCTGCATCACCTGCTTAAGGCGATCGGCGCGCATCACGTCGCCATTGCGCTTCATGCGCTGAATGGCCTCCGTAACGAGCTCCCACGGATCGTGCTTGACGACTTCTTCATCGCCGCTCTTGACGAGTCCAGCGAGCGAATTGTACGAGTAGTACTCATCGCAGTTCATGACGAGCAGGTCACTCGACGATTCGCGGATGCCGACGCCGATGACGTACTTGCCGTACTCCTTCAGCTTGATGACGAGGCTCGAAAAATCCGAGTCGCCTGAGAGAAGGATGAACGTACCGATCTCCGGCCTCACGAACACGAGCTCGAGAGCATCGATCGCGAGACGGATGTCTGTCGCATTCTTCTTGGCCGACCCGTAGGCCGGGGCCATGATCATGTCGATCGACGATTCGGCGAGCGGTACGATGTACTGGGGGTATCTCCTCCAGTCAGCGTAGGCGCGCTGTACCGAGACCTTGCCTTTGATGATGTCGGAGGCGAGGAGGCTCCTGAGCTCCGTCTGGAGGTCTGACCGGATTCCCATCGTGACGTTGTCGAAGTCGATGAGAAGGGCGGCGTTTGGAGCGTGGTGAATGTTATGTGTGCCAGATGACGGCTGGGTTACAGCCTGCGGCCCGCGATGAATCGGGGCTATCGGACGACGCGGCCCTGGCGGCGCGGTCCGGGAAGGACGAAATGACATTTACAGTTGTGTGGTTGTACGCGGTCGAGAGCCGCACGCTTTTGCGTGGAGGGATTTCACGAACCGTTGTGGTCCCTGGAACATCGTGCCCCAGGGGCACGCGTCTTCAGGTCCAGTAAAGGAAAGTGGCGTCATTCATCGCTCACCGTCCCCCAAATCCTCGAAGTCGCGCTAACCCCTGTAATTTATAGACGAATGCCGATGAAGCAACTCCGCTACCGAACGCGGCTCATCGTCATCCTGTCGCTTTTTGCCATTTTACCGGCGGCGGCCCTGACGATCTTATGGAGCGGGACCGCCAGCACGGCGATCTCCCTGGTCAGCGGCCGCGGTGCCTGGGAGAGTGTCGCAACCAGCGGCCAGGAGGCGATCGCCGCAGTGCGCGCCGGGCCGATGACGCCCCGGGAGCGCCGTGCGATCGACGCGCACGAGCGTGAGCTGAATCTCTCGCTCGAGCAGGCCAGGCGCTTCAACTTCATCGCCAGCCGGTCAATGCGCATCGTGATACCCATCGGCCTGCTCGTACTTGCCGTCTTCGGGTTCATTGCCACTCGCGTAGCCGGCCACCTGAGCCGGCAGATGAGCCGGCCTCTCGACGAAGTCGTCACTTGGACAGGAAACATCGAGCGAGGAGAACCCCTCCCACCAAAAGAAGCGAAGGTGGCTCGTGGCGCGCCGGAATTCGCGACACTCCGTGACAGGATGCGCGACATGTCAGCAGCAATCGAAGCCGGCAGGCTGCGCGCCGCCGAAACCGAACGACTCAAGGCATATCGTGAAAGCGCAAGGAGAGTCGCCCACGAGCTCAAGAACCCGCTGACGCCGATTCGATTTGCGATCGACAGACTCCGCCGTGACGCCACTCCAGAACAACTCGAGACCCTGGATGTGCTGTCGACCGAATCGAAACGCCTCGAACGCATCGCCAGGGCATTTGCTGAATTTGGACGACTGCCGGAAGGTCCATCGGCCGAAATCGACGTTGCCGAGCTGGTGCGGTACGTCGCAGCGTCGACGATACCTCCGGGGTTCGATGCGCACGTCACTGTGGACGACACCTTGCCACGCGTACTTGGCCATCACGATGCGCTTGCAGCGGCGCTATCCAACGTTCTGCATAACGCAATCGACGCCTGCAATGGCGAAGGCAACATCAGCATCTTCGTCGTGAAAACGACGCTGCACGGAAGGTCGGCAGTAAAAATCGAAGTTGCAGACGATGGATCCGGAATCGACGAGAGTGAGCTCGGGCGGATCTGGGATCCATATGTCACGCACAAGCCGGGTGGCACGGGCCTCGGTCTGGCGATTGCGCGGCAAGCTGTGCTCGCACATGATGGAGCCGTGGAAGCAACAAGTCAGGTAGGTGTTGGAACGCAGGTACGATTTATCCTGCCGGCCAAACCCGGCGACAACAATGGAGCATCGTAATGGGCCCGGAGATCGTCGTCCCCCTTGGCGGCATGACAATGGTTCTCGCAATCGTGATCGGCAGACCATTGGTAAGCGCGTGGGCAAGGAAACTCGAGAATGATTCGAAGCGCCCGGCGATTCCAGCGGACGTCTCGAGCCGTCTCGAGCGCATGGAGCAGTCGATAGATGCAATCGCTGTCGAGGTCGAGAGAATTTCCGAGGGGCAGCGTTTTACGACCAAACTGCTCGCCGAATCGACAAACACTCCCGTCCCGCCTGTTTCGGTAAGGCTACCCAAGTCCTCGGACACATAACATGGCGACGGTCCTGATCGTCGACGACGAGCCCAACATCCGTCGAATGGTCGGGGCACTGCTCTCCGCCGAGGGCTACGATGTGAAAGAGGCGAAGACCGGGCGCGAGGGTCTCGCGATGGCCGTCGATGTCGAACCGGATGTAGTGCTGCTCGATCTCATGATGCCGGGCGACATTGACGGGATGGATGCACTGGAGCGCCTCCGCGTGGCGCATCCGGAGCTCGCTGTAATCATGATGAGCGGGCGCGCCGGGCTGAGCGACGCAGTGACGGCGACAAAGCTCGGCGCAGTGAATTTCCTCGAGAAACCCCTTACGCCCGAGGGAGTTCTCTTTGCGATCGGCGCAGCTCTCGAGCTGAGACAATCGCGTCGCGTCGCACGTGAGCTGCGCGAAGAGCTGGGACTTGCCGGCGACATGGTTGGGGGAAGTCACGAGATGAAAGCGGTGCGTGAACTCATCGATCGCGTTGCAGCAAGCGATGCAAGAGTCCTGATCACCGGCGAGTCCGGAACCGGCAAGGAGCTGGTAGCGAGCGCGATACATGATGCCAGCACGCGACGTGACAAGCCGTTCATCCGCGTCAATTGCGCGGCGATCCCCCGCGACCTCGTCGAGAGCGAAATGTTCGGCCACGAACGGGGATCGTTCACTGGCGCGACGCAAGCGCGTGTCGGGCGTTTCGAGCTCGCGCACACAGGAACCCTGTTTCTCGATGAGATCGGCGACCTCAGTCTCGATGCCCAGGCAAAGCTGCTCCGCGCGATCGAGGCGAAGGAGATTCAGCGTGTTGGCGGAAACCGTAGCATCAAGGTCGACGTACGCATCATTGCGGCGACCAATCATGATCTCGCGCGCGCAGTACGCGATGATTTCTTTCGCGAGGATCTTTTCTTCCGTCTCAACGTGATACCTGTTGCTCTGCCTCCCCTTCGCGACAGGCAAGGGGACGTACCTGAACTCGTGCGGCATTTCTCGCTCCTGCACTTCAAACGCACTGGCCAGATCCCTCCGGCCTGGACGCCGGGCGCGATCGAACTGCTGGTCGGATACGGATGGCCTGGCAATGTCCGCGAGCTCGCGAACATCGTCGAGCGCATCGCGATAATCCATCCGGGCAGCGAGATAACTGCCGCCGATATCAGGTCGATACTGATCCCGGAGTCAGTCCGGACAGCGCCGGTATCCGCCGAGCTGCCGGCGCACGACGTGTCAGGCGACAATGCCACACTCAACGACATGCTCGACGACTACGAGCGGCGGATCATCGAACGCGCCCTCGTTGATGCCGCGGGCAATGTCGCCGAAGCTGCACGCCGGCTTCATACGGACAGGCCAAACCTCTACCGTCGCATGAAGCGGCTTGGACTCGACGGTGTACGAGACGCGGACAGGACAACCCAGACGCAACAGTCATGAGAGCATTTCCGATAATTGCAGCCATTGCGCTGTTCACGCCGCTTGGAATTTCCGCACAGACGGAGTCCGAAGCCGAGCGTGACACAACTATCGACATCGGCGTCGTGCTCGGCGAAGATGCGAGCGGTGGCATCAGCGTCACATCTGGCAAGACATACAACAGGGTCGAGGGGCTGCCGATTCTGATCGGGCCAACCTATCGGAATACGATCGGTGCAGGCGTGCTGTCGGTCGGCGCTCTCGGCATCATCAGGACGGCAAACGATTTTGCCTGGGATGCAGGGAATCTTGGCCATCATATGAGTGCGGGGTACCGGGCCGGCACGCACCGCGGGCTTTCGCTTGGCGTCGAGTCGTTCGACCTCGTTTCGAAGATCGAACCGTGGCAGTTGCGCGAACCCGATGGTGGCCTCGCCGCGTTTTTCCTCAAGCGGGACTACTTCGACTTCTACGGAAGGCACGGAACGCGCGGGTACGTCTCGGCCTTCCGCGGAAACGGGACCATCACGGTTGGCCTCAGCGATGAGCGATGGAGCTCCCGTGCCGCCCGTGATGTCTACACACTGTTCCGCGGCAGCGATTCATGGCGAGAGAATCCGCTGATCAATGACGGTCGGGCGCATGTAATAGATGTTGGCTTTCGTCTCGACACGCGAAACAACGCTGTCGACCCGCAGGCTGGACTGTACCTCTCCGCGCAGTACGAGAGGGCCGCCGGGGTTTTTGAGACTTCGGGGACCAGGATTGTCCCCACACGCGGCGATGGAACTGCAGATATCGAATACGGCCGCGCGTTGATCGACGTCCGGAGTTACAACCGCATATCGCCGAGGAGGCGCTTGAATGCGCGTCTCGTTCTGGGCGGCTGGCTTCACGGCGACGACCTTCCGTACCAGCGGAGATTTTCCGTAGGAGGGATCGGCACGCTTCCTGGATTCGACTTCCGGCGCACGGGGATTGGTCCCGATGTCGGGCAGTGTTCCGGCGAAGAGCCGGTGTCTACTGCGCGGCCGGCGGAATGTGAGCGCGTCGCTCTCGCGCAGGTTGAGTACCGGCAGGAGCTCGTGTCCGAGCTCATCGACATGTTCAATCGCAATGGTCTCAGGGTTCGCGGAGCGGCATTCCGCGTAAAGCCTGACTTCGTTGCGTTTGCGGATGCTGGACGCGGCTGGCTGATTGGGCCGCGTGAAGGCGACCTGAGTTACGGCGGCGGGTCGCTGCCTGCACTCAGCACATTCCGCACTGACATCGGTGTGGGGATCGACCTCGGAATTTTCGGCTTGTACGTCGCAAAGGCAGTGTCGGAGTCGAAGGAGCCGGCGAATTTTTTCGTGCGGATTCGCAGCCGGTTCTAGCAAGTGAAGCGATCGTTTATCACGGTATTCGCGATGACGGCGTTGATCGCCGCCCGGCTTCCGGCTCAGAAGCCGGAAGTTTTCATCGTGCTTCCCGAGCGTTCACAGCTTGTTGCCGAGCCTCCTGTTGTGCGATCGGCATTGCTGATAACTGATGGTGCGACGCTCGATCTCCTTCGCAACGGATTCCCCGCGCGCCTGCACTACTCGCTGGAGCGGTGGAGCACTTCTGGATGGTTTGACGACATCGCAGCGCGTTTTGAATGGGACGTGGTCGTCAGGTACGATGCGCTTGGAAAAGTGTTCCAGGTGTACAGAGTCGTTGCGGGTCGCACGGCGTCGCTCGGAAGTTTTGCTACAATAGCCGAGGCGGATGCAGCAGTTGGCGCGGGGTTCGCTGCTCCGATCAAGCTGCCGCGTCGCGGGCAGGGGGGATACTACAGTCTCGTGCTCGACATCGAAGCCTTGTCACTCACAGAGCTCGACGAGGTCGAGCAGTGGCTGCGAGGGGAGATGAAGCCGGCGGTGCGCGGGAAAAAAAATGCGGGGACCGCTGTTGGACGGGGCGTTAAGACTGTGATGGTGCGGCTGCTAGGTGGAGAGAAGCGGCGATACGAGGCGCGATCGCCAACGTTCAGGCCCTGATCCGGAACCCGGAGCTTCGTAGCTGCCGGCTTGTAGTTACGGGATCAGCCGGAAGCGGACGGCGCAGTTTGTAGCCGGGAGCCGGAAGGATTTTCTAAATCTCGAATCCTGCCGGCAGCGAGCCCCATCCCGCCGCGAGTCTACGATGCGGCGGGGTGTCGGACTGACAGATCCTCGAGATGATGAAGTGTTTCTTCCCCGTAAAACAGCCTGATGTAATGAGCCTGCTGCGGCGTAAGGCGCCGCACTGCCCAGGAGAGATGTACGAAGTGCGGCTCCACCGGCGCGTGCATCGGATGCATCCCGATCTCGCTCGGCAAACTGTTAGACTTGCGGGTGTTGCACGGGCTGCAGGCAGTGACGACGTTCGTCCACTCGTTCGATCCACCGCGCGATATCGGAATGAGGTGATCGCGCGTGAGTGACTCGCGCGGCTTCAGCTCGATCTGCAAACGGCCGCAGTACTGGCAGCGGTACCGGTCGCGAGCGAACAGGAACGTGTTGGTGACCTGACGGCGAAAACGTCGCGGCACATGGATGAAACGCATCAGCCGGATGACGACCGGACGCGGCATGGTCAGCCGCTCGGAGCGAACCACGCGGTCGGCGTCAGCCTCGACTATCTCGGCCTTGCCGTCAATTACCAATCGCAACGCTCTTCTGAGCGGCACCATCGTTAGCGGCTCAAAAGAGGCGTTGAGTGCGAGACATCCAACGATCAAGCACTGCCTCCGTCGTCCTGGCGAACTCCCAATATACAACCGTGTCGCGGAAAATCCGCGGTCATTCGGTGCGCGGCCCGGCTACTCCACCTTTGCGGCGACCGGAACCGGCGTCCTCCAGCCATACCGATCAGGCAGTCGCCCCTCGGCGATTCCCATATACTGCTCCTGAATCGCAAGCGTGATCGGACCCGGCCGCCCCGCACCGACGGCAATACGATCGACGGATCGGATCGGCGTGATCTCTGCCGCGGTCCCGGTGAAGAACATCTCGTCGGCGATGTACAACATCTCCCGCGGCATCACCTGCTCGATCACTTCGTAGCCGAGGTCGCGGGCGATTTTCATGACGCAATCGCGGGTGATGCCATTGAGAATCGCCGATGACAGCGGTGATGTCATCAACTTTCCGTCACGGATCACGAACAGATTCTCGCCGCTGCCTTCTGACACGAGGCCGAACGAGTCCAGCATGATTCCTTCGGCGTACGAGTCGAGCTTCGCCTCCATCTTCGACAACTGCGAGATGAGATAATTGCCGGCCGCCTTTGCCATCGTCGGCAACGTATCCGGCGCCGGGCGTCTCCAGCTCGACACGCGGACGTCAACACCTTCTGCAAGCGAATCGTGTCCGAGGTATCGGCCCCATGTCCATGGGATGATGAAAACCTCGAGCGGAGTGTCAGTCGGATTGACTCCCATCTGCTCTCCGGTACGCATCGCGATCGGGCGGATGTAGCAGTGGGGTAGCTCGTTTTCTGCCACTGTATCGATGCACGCCTGGATCAGCGTCTCCTGCGAATGCTCGAGCGGCATCCTGTAGATGCGGCACGAATCTGCGAGCCTCCGCATGTGGTCGCTGAGGCGGAAGATCGCCGGGCCTTCAGGCGTTGAATAGCAGCGAACACCCTCGAAAACGCTCGAACCGTAGTGGACGACATGACTCATCACATGAATCGTGGCGTCTTCCCAGTTCACGAACTTTCCGTCGCGCCAGATTCGATGATGATTATCCGATCTTTCCAACTTGTTCTCTTGTTTCGGGATGACCTAAAGGTATGCCCGAAGACAAGCTATTGGGAGACGGACTGCGGATAGAGGACTGAGCTGATGGCGGATTGCGGACGTATTGCGGACTGCGAAAAACGGACTGAAGTGCGGCACAGTCCGAATTCCGAATTCCGAAGTACGTCCGCAATCCGCAATCAGCTCAGTCCTCAATCCGCAGTCCGCAATACGTCCGCAGTCCGCAATCAGTTTACCTGCGAATGCTGTCCATCGGAGCGGCGTATCCCAAGGAATCGACAGGCGGCGGGGCAAAGCCGAGATGACGATCGCATGGCAGCGTCGGCTCGGTGCCGGGAATGAAGAACTCGCTTCGCACCGACTCGCGCGGGCAGTAGGGCGTCTGGAGCAATCCCGTAGTGACGTCGACTTCGCGCGTGATGATCGACATTGGCCTTGGCCAATCGGGCGGTGCCGGCTTGCGGCGATAAACCTCGGTCATGAACCCAGTCCACGCCGGCGCCGCGAGTCGGCCACCTTGTGCATCGGACATGATCTTCTTCGGCCTGTCGAATCCCATCCATACCCCGGCCAGCAGATCGGCCGTATAGCCGACGAACCAGACGTTGGTCCCATCGTTCGTCGTGCCGGTCTTGCCCCCTGCCGGATGGCGGAACCCCGAGCTCCAGATTCCTGCAGCCGTTCCGCGACGAACTACATCCTTCATCATATCGACCATGATCCACGCCTCTTCGGACGAGAGCACCGTCGTTCGCGAAGGCGTCTGCTGCCAAAGCACTTCCTGCCGCGCGTTCTCCACTCTCAGGATTGCATTGGTGTTAGCGCGAATTCCCTGATTTGCAAATGGCGCGTACGATGCGACCATTTCCAGCGGATACACGTCAGGCGAACCGATGAAGATCGACGGGTACGGCGGAATCGGCGTCGTGATGCCGAAATTGCGAGCCTGCCCGATGATGGTATTCACACCAAGCTCGAGTCCCGCGTTGATTGCAATCATGTTCCGGGACTGATAAAGCCCGCGGCGCATGGGCATCGGGCCCTCGAACCGCCCGTCATAGTTGCGCGGCCGCCACGGCTGTCCAGTTCCCTGCTCCAGCGAAATAGCCGTGTCCTGAAGGATGTAAGCCGGAGAGCGGCCGTTCTGCACCGCTGCGGCGTATACGATCGGCTTGAACGTCGAGCCCGGCTGGCGAAGTGCCTGTGTTGCGCGATTGAACTTCGAGTCGTAGAAATCGCGTCCTCCGACCATTGCGCGTATTGCCCCGTTGCGAGGATCGATCGCGATGAACGCGCCCTGCAGATACGGCGAATTTCCTGCCGGTGCAGTACCAGCTACGCTCCGCGCTATGTAGCGCTCGTAACTTTCGCTCGTATAACGCCCGAACCTGCCCGCTTCGATACGCTGCAGCTGGCTCTCGAGCGCGCGCTCTGCCGCGAGCTGCATGTCGAGGTCGAGGGTCGTATAAACGCGTAGCCCCTGCTCGTAAAGCTGACGCCCGAACTGATCGTCGAGCTGCTGCCTTATCCATTCGACGAAATAGGGAGCCGTGTCGCCTGCGTCGGTCTTGTTCGCAAGCTGTAACGGATATGCCCTCGCCGTGCTTGCATCTGCATCGCTGATGGCACCGTTGCGGCGCATGAGCTCGATGACGGTGTTGCGCCGCTGGATCGCGCGCTCGGGATGACGCTTCGGGTTGTATCGCTCCGGCGCCTTCGGCAGCGCTGCGAGTGTAGCTGCTTCGGAGATATTGAGATCACGAACTGATTTGCCGAAGTAGCGTTGCGACGCAGTCTCCACTCCATACGCGCCATTGCCAAGGTTGATCTGATTGAGATACAGCTCGAGGATCTTGTCCTTGCTGAACTTGTCCTCGATCTCGCGCGCTACCTTCCCTTCCTTGACCTTGCGGACGAGCGTCTTCTCCCTGCTGATGCGCTCAGGGAAGACGTTCCTGGCGAGCTGCATCGTGATCGTGGAAAAGCCTTCGTCCCAGCTCCGTGCGATGATGTCGCGAACGAGCGCGCCAAACACGCGATACCAGTCGATTCCAGCGTGACGGTAAAAGCGCTTGTCCTCGGTGATGACGAACGCCTGCCTGACGGTCTCCGGAATCTCGTCGAGCGTAATCAGAGTACGGCGCTCGAGGCCCAGCTCAGCGATGAACCGCCCGTCGACCGCGTACAGCTTTGAGGTCTGGCGGGGCGTGTAGTCATTCAGCGAGTCGACCGGAGGACACTGTCCGCCGCGACAGACGAGCGACCACGCGCCGTACGCGAGCCCCGCGCCGAGCGCGAAGCAGAAAGTCAGAATCAGGAGAACCGCGCGCACCAGCGTGGGATGCCGGCGGCGGAAAGATCCATTGCTCTTAGCCATTCAGATCATAAGGTAATGCCGGTCCCCTGATTGCGGACTGCGGAATGAGGACTGAGCTGATTGCGGGCCGCGGACGTATTGCGGAATTCGGATTTCGGACTGTCTGCCGCTCCAGTCCGTCCTGCGCATTCCGTAATACGTCCGCAGGCCGCCATCAGCTCAGTCCGCAGACCGCAGTCCGAAATACGTCCGCAATCCGCAATGGCCTTTGCCTCGCCCGGGTTCCCCCGGAAACCTATCTTTCCGTCATGTCTGATTCTCTTCTCGATGAGCTTGCGTGGCGCGGCCTGCTTCATCAGCACACCGATGGCCTTGGCCACGCACTCGAGACCGGATCGATATCCGCTTACTCCGGCTTCGATCCGACTGCGTCGAGCCTGCATGTTGGCAGCCTCATTCCAGTCATGGGGCTGATGCATCTCCAGCGCGCGGGACACAAACCCTTCGCGGTCGTTGGAGGTGGTACTGGCCTCATCGGCGACCCCAGTGGGAAGACGGCCGAGCGTCAGCTCAACACGCCTGAAATCGTCGAGGAAAATTCGCGCGGCCTCCGCAAGCAGCTCGAGCGCTTCCTTGACTTTACGGGCCCGCACGCCGCCGAGATGCGGGACAACGCCGAATGGCTCCGTCCACTGGGCGCAATCGAGTTCATGCGCGACATCGGGAAACATTTCACCGTCAATTACATGCTGCAGAAGGACTCCGTGCAGCAACGGATGGAAGCAGGGATTTCCTACACAGAGTTTTCTTACATGCTGCTGCAGGCCTACGACTTCCGCGAGCTCTTCAGGCGCGACGGCGTAACGCTGCAGGTCGGCGGAAGCGACCAGTGGGGCAACATCACCGCCGGCCTCGAGTTGATTCGCCGCACAGAAGATGGCGAAGCACATGCGCTCACGTTCCCGCTCGTAACCAACTCCGCCGGCACAAAATTCGGAAAGACGGAGTCAGGCAACATCTGGCTCGATCCCGACCGAACGTCGCCGTACCAGTTCTACCAGTTCTGGATCAACCTCGATGACCGCGATGTAGGACGCTACCTTCGCCTCTTTACTTTGCTGTCACGACAGGCAATCGAAGAACTCGACACCGCAATTGCCGAACGGCCAGAGGAGCGCGCGGCACAGCATGCGCTTGCCCGGGAAGTCACTTCACGAGTTCATGGGGACGAAGCTGCGCGGATCGCCGAAGACATGTCAAAGCTGCTGTTTGCCAAAGGCGACCCCGCCTCACTTTCGTCTGACGCGCTCGGCGCGCTCAGCCGTGAGGTGCCGTTCATCGAGATTGACAAGCTCGAGACAGTCGTCGATGGACTCGTCGCGCTTGGTCTCGTCGCCTCAAAGGGTGCGGCGCGAAGGCTCGTCGAACAAGGCGGTGCGTCAGTCAATGGGCGCCGCGTTGCCGCCGCAGGGGACCCACCAGGTGAGCCGCTTCAGGCGAAGTACTACCTGATAAAGAAAGGCGCCCGCGATTACGGCTTGATCAGAATCACCAGCTGATCACGCAGTCTTTTTCGCGGCCTTGAAGTGCTGCTTCGGATCGAGCGCATCACGTAGAGCGTCGCCGAGCAGGTTGAATCCAAGCACTGCAGCACCGATCGCAATTCCGGGGATCACCGACGTCCATGGTGCGCGGCGCAGCTGATCGAGATCGCGGCCATCGGCGATCATCGAGCCCCAGCTTGGTGTCGGCGCAGGTACGCCGAGCCCCAGAAACGACAACGCTGCCTCGGCCATGATTGCCCCTGCGACGCCGAGGGTTGCCGCAATCACGACGGGGGCGATCACATTCGGCAGCACATGCTGCAGCATGACGCGACTGTCGCGTGCCCCAAGGGCCCTGATCGCCTGCACGTACTCGAGCTGTCGCACAACGAGCACCTGGCCGCGAACCAGCCGGGCCATACCGGCCCAGCCGACGACACCGATTGTAATGAACACGACAAACATCGATGGCTGGAATGCGGCAACCATTGCGATCAGGAGAAGCAACGTCGGGAATGCCAGAGTAACGTCGGCGAGTCGCATTACGACCTCATCGATCCAGCGGCCGTAGTAACCGGCAAGCAGACCCAGCGTCACGCCAAGCAGAAGCGCGATTCCCTGCGACACGAGGCCGACTGTCAGCGAAACTCGCGCGCCGAATACGAGGCGACTCCAGATGTCCCTTCCCTGGACGTCCGTGCCAAGCCAGTGCGCTCCGGACGGTCGATCCAGGTAATTCGTGAGATCGATCACGAGCGGGTCGTGCGTCGCTATCAACGGCGCAGCGAGCGCCGCGAACGTCATCAGCACAACGACAGTGATACCAAACCGTGCGCGGGTGTCGCCGAAGAGCCGCTTTCGCTGGGCTGGATCCAGCATTAACGCCTCATCTCGAAGGCGTCCACTTCGATGGGTCCGCCAGCGATGGATCGCGTAACGACACCGGCGTGTCAGCAGGCTGGCGCCTCCAGCGTCGATGCTGCCAGAAATACTGCTCGGGATACTGGCGCACCCACTTCTCGAGTATCTCGCTGTATCTAACGACTAATGCATCCACGTCTTTTTCCCTGTCGCCCGTGCGTTCCGCCTGCACCGGCTCGATGATCACCCTGAACTTTCCCGTCGGTAGTCTGACCGCGTCTATGAAGCAGACCGCTGCGTTCAATCGCAAGGCGAATACCGCGAATCCACGGGGCGTCTTGGCAGGACGCCGGAAAAACGGCACGAATGACGATGCGAGGCCAAGAACCCCCTGATCCGAGAGGAATGCGACAAACCTCCCATCACGGATCGCTTTCGCCGTCCGGCGCACCG
Source organism: Gemmatimonadales bacterium (assembly GCA_038203205.1). Lineage (GTDB taxonomy): Bacteria > Gemmatimonadota > Gemmatimonadetes > Gemmatimonadales > Gemmatimonadaceae > UBA4720. Next base: position 18,064 of record JBBREF010000035.1, read on the forward strand.
CCTCTGAATCATGCATCACCGTCATTCCAAGCAATCTTCGGTTCTCGTTGAGATACTCGCCGAAGAGCTTGTTGCCCATTCCGCGAACCGCAACCTCGACCTTTACACCGCGTGCAGCCAGAAACGCACCCAGCAGCTCCCAGTTTCCATGATGCGCCGCTGCTCCCAATGCACCCTTGCCATCGGCGAGCGCTCGCTCGAGATGTTCCCAGCCATCGACCTGCTCGACGAGATCCAGCACCGCCCCTTCACCAAGGGAGGGAAGCAAAGCCGCTTCGACCGATGTCCGCCCGAGATGTGCATACGATGCACGCGCAGTCGCTCGCACCCGTGAGCTCGGCCATTCGGGGAATGCAGCAGCGATCTGCTTCTCGACCACATCCTTGCGAATGCCGAGCGGCCAGTGCCCGAGTCGTCCCATGCGCTCTCCGACGGCGCATGCCGAGCTCCAGGGCATTCTCCCGAGCACCTTCATCATCGTTCGCAGCGAGTGATACTCGGCCCGATGTGATAATGTCGGCTTTCCAGCTTCCTTCACGGAGATCCACCTGCAACGTCGAGCGCGAACTTCCTCGTATCCTGAGCCACGCGATCCCAGTTGTAATGGCTCTCCACTGCAAGCCGGCCCGCAGCGCCCGTCTCGCGTGCCAGCTCATTATCGCGGAGATAACGTGCAACAGCAGCTGAGATTGCCGTCACGTCGAGCGGCGGGACAACGGCGCCGGTTTCTCCATCCCGCACAGCCGACCTGACACCGCCGGAGTCGCCCGCCACGACAGGCAACCCCGAAGCGGATGCCTCGAGGAAAGAGATTCCAAACCCTTCTACGTTGATTTCGTTGTCCACTCGTGATGCGCCGAGGTAAATATTCGAGGTCGCGTAGGCTTCGGGCAGTTCAGAGTCGGGGATCGCTCCCGCGAAGACGACGCGATCTGCGACCCCGAGCTCCTCGGCCAGGTCGCGAAGCGCCTGCTCGTGGTGCCCTTCTCCTACGAGAACGTAGCGAAGTTCGGGAAATTCACGAGTCAGCGCTGCAAGGACGCGGACGCCGGTATCCTGTCCCTTGTGAGGAACGAGTCGAGCAACAGTGAGCATCACCGGCTCATTCCCGAGACTCAATCGCTGCCTCAATTCTCCCGTGCTCGCGTCAGGCCGGAAAGTGTCGGGATCTGTGCCGAGGTCGAATGCTTCGACGGGGGGTGGATGGCTGATTCCGACCTGCTGCATTACTTCGCTGGTGAGGTCGGCGACCCATCTCGACGTTGCGGCAATACCCGCGGCTCCGCCAAGAATGCGCCGCGCCGTCGCGCGCTTGAGGCGGCTCGTCGCAGTTTTCTTTCGCTCGCGAAGGAGGTCGCCGCCGTTCACGTACAGCAGATAGGGAATGCCGAGCGTGGCGGCGGCCCATGTTACCGCATACCCGACCGGTCTGATATTGCCGCAGTGAATTACGTCAATCTGCGAGCGCCCGAGTCCGTTAAGCCAGCGAGCCCAGCGCACCTGGTTGGCAAACCGGTTCGCGTGGTGAAAATGAAACGGCTGCCGGGCGATTCGATAATCCTCACCGCGGTCAAACTCCGCTGCGCCGTCTAACTGCACTGTCGATACTGTGATCGAGTTTGAAGCGTCCGCGAACCTGCGGCAAAGCTCGACGTGCCGGCGGGCCATTCCACCCCGGTCAGGGCCGTAGTCCTGCGTTACGAATAGATGCTTCACGCCGTGAGCGGGTTCAAGAATGCGGTGTTCGCGAGAATGTTCGGGACGCGCTGATCGTATGTGTGAAACGTCCGTACGAATTTTTCTCCCTCGCGCCGCATGTGTTCGCGCTCATCCTCGGCTTGCAGGTATCGCGCGCACTGTTCGAGACATGACTCGATACCATCATGAAAGGCGCAGTGCTCACCCTCCCGCAGCATCGCTGCAACTCCCGGCGTTCGCTCGAGCAGATGGAATCCGCCGGCGAGCATCACCATCCACGTGCGGTCTGACGTGTACGAAACACCACCTGACGCTCTCACCGGATTGATACCGAGCGTGATCTTCGAGCTCGAGCAAACCGCGGCAAAGTCACGCCCTTCGACAGATCGTCCGTTCCACCTGAGCTCACGCTTCCATTTGTCCCAGCCGGGCCCCCACACGCGCACATCGAACTGTTCGGCACACGTTACGAGGAGGCGGGCGCGCTCGGGGTCGTAGCCTGTGCCGATGAATGCCACGTCGGAAGCAAACGCTGGATCCGGATCGACGGGAACGATTCCGTCGTCGCCTGCGGCGGGGAGAAACAGCGCGTTGAGGCCGTTCGCGCGCCACTCGTCGTCGAAACCGGTGACGAAGAATGTATGCGCGAGCTTTCCGATGGTTGCAATGTGGGCGATGTCGGGTCGATCGAGATCGCGATACCACTGTGGATCGTGATACCACATCGCATTCGGCGTGTCGGCGATTATCCGCGCAACGGTTTCCGGATCGAGCGCCAGGCACTTGGAGAGAAACACGAAATCAGGTCGAAATCGCGAAGCGTGGGATATCGCCCAGCGCTGCGTAAGTTTGCGCCCGATGAGGCGCTTCATTCTACGGTCGTCGATGAGCAGAGTAGTGTGACCCAGTCGCCGCATCGCGCGCTCGACCGCCGCTTCCATCCGCCATGAGTTGTCGCTTCCGATGAGCAGGATGCGCATCTCTAGCGGATGCCGAGACCCATCGCCCAGAGACGCGCGTATTTCGCCATGACACTCGTCGCAGCCATACACGCCAGAACGGCGCCGGCTGCACCGTCGAGAAAACCCGCCTTCAGAACGTACATGCTGAAAAACCGGAATGGTGGCCGCACGGCAACAGTAAGTGCGCTCGCGCGACGACCCCGCTCGAATCGATCCTCCGCCCACCACCTGCTGTACCTGTCGAGCTTCTCGAAGTACTGATCGATAGATGCATACGGAGCATGGAGCAGTGTCGAGGTGAGCAGCCCCGGTGAGCCCAACGTTTCCACGTGCTCGTGAACGCGACTGGCGCTGTATAGAAGCGTTGACCTGAACAGGCGCACGGGCCGGTCGCGGTCCCATCCACCGTGCCGCACCTCTTTCCCGAGAAAGAAGTTGCGTCGGCCGATTCGATACGCCTCGGAATGGGCGCCCGCAATTGTTGCGGCAACCTCATTACCGAGCTCCGGCGTCGCTCGCTCGTCGGCATCGACTACAAGTATCCATTCAGACGATGCCTGCTCTATCGCAACGTTGCGCTGCAGCCCTATCGTGACGAACGGATGCCGAATCACCCGCGCGCCCGCCCTAACAGCCAGGTCAGCGGTATCGTCGACTGAGTCGTTCTCGACAACGATAATTTCGCTCGCCCATTTAACGCTCTCGATACACGCGGTGATGTTCGCAGCTTCATTGCGCGCCGCAATCACCACCGTGACGGGAACCCCTGTCGTCACTGCCGTCTCTCCGTCGAGAACTGCAGTGCTCGCGGGATCATGAACGGCCTATGGCTGCCTCGAATCCATCGATCATCGCCTGCTCAGGGAACTCACGTGCCACGCGCGCCCTCGCTGCCGAGCCCATCGCCTGCCGCTGCTCCTCACTCGAAAGCAGCGTGACGACTGTCGCGGCAGTCGTTGCCGCATCCTCCGGCGGGATCAGAGAGCCGCTGATGAGATTCGCGACGTATGTGGCAGCCACACTTCCATCCGCGGCAATCACGGGCACACCGAGCGCCATCAGGTCGAGGATTCCGTATGCTGCCGTATCGGCCTCGGCCACGACCCAGCCGAGCTCGGAGTCACGCATCAGGGCGAGATGGTCATCCCGTTCTCCGAGGAAGCTCACAAGATGCATTACGTCGAGCGCGGCAGCCTGCATGCGCAGGTCTTCACTGTCAGATCCCGGCCCGAATATGATCAGTCGAAGGTATGGATGCCGTGGCGCGAGCATCGCCACCGTGCGAATCGCGGTTGCAGCACGCCCGCGTGACGTCGGATCATAGACACAGATGATGTAACGGATGTCATCAGGCTTCGGCTCGTTGGCCGCGGCGTGGTCGGGATAGCGTGAAACATCGACGCCAAGCCTCGCGATCGCCGTGCGTGACCCCTTTCCCGGAACCTTCGCGATGCGATGATCCGCGTCACTTGAGAACAGATAAGTGGTGCGGGTGAGCCAGTTGGCGAACTTGCCACTAAACCCTGGAAGGAGGGCGCTGCTCGACGGCGTTCTTCGCACGATCCGTCCGCTCCGGCCAAGCCAGCACGCCATCGCAGCTATCAGGTGCTCACGCTCGGTGTGCACGAATACGACCTCCGTATCCCAGCGGCGGAAGAGGTGACGCAGCCGCCAGGCGCACGCCAGCCACCACCCATCGCAGGTGAAGGGTGTGACCTCGAACGGTGAAACCGGGTCGCCGCCGAGCTTCGACGCGACATTCGCCATACGGGACGCCGACTGCTCGACATTGCTGTGCGGCTCGGCCAGGAACGTGACGTTATGACCACGCGCGGCCAGGCCGCGGGCAGCAACAGCGAACGCTCTTGCCGTGCCCGACCACTCCCTTGCGCAGTGCAGGAATAGAATCCGCAACTATACCGCCGATGAAATCATTGAGTCGCTCGCATTTGCCTTTGGGCCGAATTGCAACGAATAAAGTCGGTGATACGCCCCACCCGCCGCCAGAAGCTCGGCATGGGTGCCGCGCTCGATTATCGAGCCTCGATCCAGCACGAGGATCTGGTTTGCATGAACCACAGTTGAAAGACGGTGCGCGATGACGAACACAGTCCTTCCCTCAAGCAACCTGTCAACCGCCTCCTGAACGAGCCGCTCTGACTCGGTGTCGAGCGCTGATGTGGCTTCGTCCAGGATCAGGATCGGTGGATCTCTAAGCAAGGCCCGTGCAATCGCCAGGCGTTGCCGCTGTCCCCCGGACAGTCGGGTGCCTCTCTCGCCCAGGATCGTGGCGTATCCGTCCGGAAGCTCGGAGATGAATTTATGGGCGTTCGCGTCCCGCGCCGCCGATTCGACCTCGGCATCTGTGTAAGCGCGGTCCGAGCCATAAGCGATGTTTGCCCGCACAGTGTCGTTGAAGAGAACGGTATCCTGGCTGACTATTCCCGTGAGGCTCCGGAGTGCGGGCAGCGTGAGATCGCGAGTGTCGATGCCGTCGATCGTGATTCTTCCTGACTGAACCGGATAGAACCGCGGAATCAAGTCGACCAGCGTAGATTTGCCCGCCCCACTCGGCCCCACCAGCGCGACGATCTCGCCCTTTGACGCAGCGAACGAGATGTTCTCGAGGACCGGAGTGGACTCATACGAGAACGACACATCGTCGAAGCGGATCTCCCTGTCGAACGACGCTGTGGCAAGGCTCCCTGTGTCGGTCTGCGATTCAGACGGTGCGTCAAGCACCTCGAACAGGCGTTCCGCGGCCGCTAGCGAAGACTGCGCATTTGTCGGAAGCTGCGAGAGCTGCTTGATCGGCTGCAGCATTCGCAGCGCGTAGAGCAGAAACGCGATGAGATCCGCTCCAGTCATCTGCCGCTCGACGAGCACCTGCCGTGCACCAAGCCATAGCAGCAGCGTCGCCACGGTTGTACCGATTACTTCGGTTACCGGTGCGGCGAGCTGCGCCATCCGCGTCAACCGCACTGACAGCTTCGCGAACCGGTCGCTCGCCTCAGCGAAGCGGGAGACTTCGACCCCCTCAGCGCCGAAAGATTTTACCAGGCGAATGCCGCTCACGGTTTCCTGAACGACACTAGTCATCTCGCCCTGCTGCGTTCCCTTTCGCCGATTCCCCTTTCGCAGTTTTCGGAGCAGCGGCGACAGCGCGACGCCGAGCACCGGTACAATCACGAATGCCATCAGCGTCATCTCCCATGAAATCAGGAAGAGGAAGACGAAGTAGCTGATGACGAGCGTGAGGTTCTGGAGCGACGACGTGACGATTTGCGTAATGACGAGCCGCGTCTCGGCGGTATCCACTATCACGCGCGAGAGGATCTGCCCGGTCTTTGTCTTCTGGAAATAGCTGAGGGGCAGATGCGCGATGTGGCTATAGACCGCCTGCCTTAGATCGCGTGTCACGTATTCCTGCAGGCTCGCGCCGAGTTGCGCGGCGAACCATGATAGGAAGTTCTTGATGAGCAGCAGCGCGATCACGATGAGGATCACATTGCGCAGCGATCCCATCTTGTCGTTCGGGTCGAGCAGCAGGCCGATTGTGCTGCGCAGCAGGTTCGAGAGACCGCTGCCACCGAGTGGGAGCGGTGCCTGGTCGAACAGTGTGTTGAGGAACGGGATGAGGAGCGCGAGGGTGAAGCCATCGAGCACCGCGGCGACCATGTTCGCGCCGATCGCGCCTGCCATCCTCCCCCGGTGCGGCCGGAGGAATGGATAGAGCCGCCTGTAGACGGACACCTACCCTCTTGGAGTCAACAGAGCGAGGGGGAGAATTACTTCCTCCGGCGTCACCCCACCGTGGAGGAACGACCCGCGATAGCGGCTCTGATACTCGCGCAGCTTCGTCGGGTAGACGAAGAAGCAGTCGTTCGTCGCGAGGAGTGTGTTCGCGCCCGATCCACGGCGAGGCAGCCGGAGATCATCCTCATTTGTGAAGAGGAGCGCCTGCTCCGGGCGTTCAGCGCGCAGGTCTTCGCCGAACTTGTACCGCAGGTTCGCCGATGCGTCGCGCTTCGCGAATACCGTCGCAGGCGTGTTGCAGTGAATCGAGCCATGGTCGGTGGTCAGCAATACCGAGATTTTGCGGCGCGATGCCTCCTTGAGAACCGAAAGCAGCGCCGAACGCTGGAACCACTGACGTGTGATCTGCCGCAATGCGATCTCATCGCGCGCTACTTCATACAGTATCTGGGATTCGCTTCGTCCATGCGTAAGCAGGTCGACGAAGTTGAACACGAATGCACTGACGCCCTCCTGACCAATTGCGGTGCCGAGGTGGCGTTGAAGCTCGTCAGAGTTTGCGGCTGTGGAGATCTTCTGGTAGCGCACGGGTGTTGGGCCGTTCAGCTCGGTGAGGTGCGCCTCGAGCAGCTCCTTTTCGTGCGCGTTGAGCGACTCGTCTTCGCGATCTGCGTTTCCCCACCAGTCAGGGAGCCTTGCGGCGATCTCGCCCGGGAAGAGTCCACTGAAAAGCGAATTTCGCGAGTATGGGGTCGCCGTTGGCAGAACTGCGAAGTAGTGAGTCGTCTCGACGTCAAAAAACGGCGCGAGCAGCGGCTCGAGCACTCTCCACTGATCGAGCCGCAGGCAGTCGACGACAACGAATACTGCGGCGCGATCGCGCTGAAGGATCGGAAGCAGGAACTCGCTGACGACGTCGATCGAAAGAGGCGGCCTGTTGCCCTCCAGATTCTTGAGCCATGCCGGGTATTCTGTCTTCATGTACGCCGCGAACTCGCGATGCATTGGCGGATAAAGTCCGCGCAGCGAATCATAGAGGCCCATCTCACCCGCTGCTGCGAGGTCGACGTCCCAGCGCATCAGCTCGTCGAAGCGGTCGATCCATCCACGCCAGTCGAGGTTGATGTCCCGCTCCAGCTCGATCGCGCGGAAGCGCTCGACAAACCGGCGGGCGATTGCCTGCTGCCTGATGCGCGGTCCCTCGAGAATCTGCGTGATGATGCTCAGGACCTGTCGCGGATTTATCGGCTTGACGAGGTAGTCGCGAATGTTGGCCCCAATCGCTTCCTTGAGCGTCGCATCCTCTTCGCTCTTCGTCACCATGACAACAGGCAGGTTCGGCGCTATCTCGCGAACGTCCCGATAGGTCTCGAGTCCGCGCTTGCCGGGCATCTGCTCGTCGAGGAGCATGATGTCGAACGGCCGTCGGCGAAGCATCTCGACGGCATCGTCGGCGTTGCTTGCCCACTCTACTTCATAGCCCTTGGAGCGCAGGAAGATTCGGTGCGACTCGAGAAGCTCGCCTTCGTCGTCGACCCAGAGGATGGATTTGGGGGTCTGTGCCATTGGTTTCGTGAATGTAGCCGGGTGTCCGGACCATGCCTAGATTGACAT
>JBBREF010000036.1:0-25686 GCA_038203205.1 Gemmatimonadales bacterium
GCTGCCACCAAACGCGCGGACGCCTACATGAACCGGCAATACCTCGATCCGGTCTTCCTCGGCATTTACCCCGAGGAAATGGGAGAGATATTCGGCGACGCGTGGCCGGAGTGGCCTGCTGAAGACATGGATCTCATCCGCGAGAAGTTCGACTTCCTCGGCATCAACTATTACACCCGCAGCGTTTCCCGGCACGCGGGCGAATCGCTTCCCGTTCGCGCGACCGGTGTCTTTCAGCCCGGACACATCTATACAGAGACGGGCTGGGAGGTCTTTCCCGACGCCCTCGAGCGAGTTCTGCTGTGGGTGAAGGAGCGCTATGGCGACATTCCGCTCTACGTAACGGAGAATGGATCCGCGTTCTACGATGCCCCGTCTGCAATCGATGGCGCCGTCGAGGACCCCCTGCGCGTCGCCTACCTGCGTGGACACCTGCGCGCGGTCCGTGATGCGATGGCCAAAGGCGCCGACATTCGCGGATACTTCGCATGGTCGCTGTTCGACAACTTCGAGTGGAGCCACGGATACTCGAAGCGGTTCGGCATCGTCCATGTCGACTACGCAACGCAGGCGCGAACAATCAAGTCGAGCGGCCACCTGTACTCGAGGGTGATCTCCACGAACGGAGCGGCGCTGAACGAATAAGCCTGTCAACGTCAGTACCTTAGCCTTACGACAGCCGGCAGGGACCGTACTATGACTCCGTCCTTGCCTGTCTTTGCAGCCTTTCCGTTGATAGTTGCGCTACGCAACGGTTTGGTCGCCGGCGACCTGATCACGATGCCTCCCGGCGGAATTCGTATTCCGCTCTCGACGCGGACTTCGACTTCCGACCCGACCTGCTTCATCGTGTAGCTGAGCTGTCCGTAGTGCGTCGAAAGCCGCCTGATGCTGGCGCCGTTCGCTTCACGCACCCAGCCGTCGAGAATTCCCGCACCAATCACGAGGGATGAATCAGACTCCTGCTCGAATGCGAACATGTCGAGCGCGGATCTGATGAAATCAGACCCGACCCAGGTATGAGGCATGTCGCCGATGAACTTCGGGTTCAGCGAATCGCGAAAGACGACTTCCGCCCAGTGGTGCCAGGCTTTCGGCCGCTGATCCTCGAAGAAGAAGTCAGCTATCTCATGCGCTCGCGCTTTCTGCCCCAGCCTCACGAATGTCCCGACGGTGCGCCATTCGTATGGCGTGTAGGCTTCCCAGGTGGAATCCTTGTCGCGACGAATTACAAAGTTCTCGTAATACTTTTCAAAAGTTCGGTCGAGTGCCGCGCGAGGCAGATGCTCCTGCTCGTCCCCCGGGTTAACGGCAATGGTGGTCGATGTTGCGTCGAAGTCGCCGAGCTCGGCGGCACCGGGGATGTAATCGATCTTGTGCTGCTGCATCGCCAGTTTGATCGAAGCGTAGAAATCCTTCCTGAACTGGTCGCGCGCGGCAGCATAGCGTGTGGCTTCGGGCTTCCCCAGGACTGTAGCAATCTCCGTTGCGTCCTTGAATCCCCGGAGCGCGAAGAAATCGTCCCAGTAAGAATGCATCGGTTTGGCCGAGTAGCCTTCGTGGCTGATAGACTGGGGCATGAGGCCGTAGAACACGCGCTTGTCGCCGGTCTGATATTCCGGAGTCGTACGCGACAGCCGCAGTGAATCCATGAATGCGACGGCGCGGGAGACGTTAGGCCAGGTCCGCTCCAGCAGCGCGCGATCTCCGGTATGCCGGAAATACTCGGCGATCAGGTATATGAACTCGCCGTGGCTGTCGTTTTCGGGGACCGGATCGGCCCCGCGGGAGTCGACGCAGCAGGGGATCTTGCCGTTGTCGAACTGGAACCTGCTGTACCAGTCTATGAATTCGCGGACTTCGTCGTAGTGGCCGAGTCGGAGGAGTGCGGCCGATGTGAGCGCTCCGTCGCGGATCCATGAGCGTTCATATGATCGGGAGCCCGGTTGAATCGACGGGCCGTCGCGGTTGATGAGGATGTAGGCGAGGTTGGCGCGAATTGCGGCGGGAATACGTGACGCGGATGATGGAAGTGCAATTGCAACTCGTGACAGGTTCTCGCGCCATCCCGTTTCAACTGTGTCGAGCTGGCTTCTCGCCCACTGACTGTTGCAACCAACGATCGACTGCCCCTCCGCGCACGCAGGTAAAGCGGCGTGCATTGGAACAGCGACGTCAATTGTCGTGTCAGCGCCTGGCCGAAGCTCGATCATCCATGACAGGGCGCCGGTGGCGCGCCCGAGTTTGTCTGAGGCGCTCGACAGAGCGGGCAATCGGGAAAAGCGAAGCTGGTCGACGATGTTTCCCTGGTCGAACGACATCGCGCCAAATCCTGAGGCGCGCGTGAGCGGAATGACGAAGCGATCTCCGTTAACGCGAACGAGACTTCCGTCATATGCGATGCTGTCGATCGGCGCGAACCCGCCCTGCGTGTTCAGAAACTGCCACGGCGGATTCACCTGGAATGGCCGGATGCCCAGGTAAAGCGTGGCTTTCTGAACTGTCGATGTTGAATTCCGAACTCGATACCGTGCATAGAGAATCGAGGAGTCGGGCTTCCCCCCTGCATATCCGGTAACGCGCATCTCGAGAGCTGGCGTCTTCCAGTCAACGTAGGGAATCGGGAGGTCGCCGCCGACCATGCCGCTCGAACGATCCGCATCGTTCCAAGTGATCAGCTTCCCGTTTGTGTGCAGGAACGGCTCGATCGAGAACTGGCCTTTTCCCGTCTCGATGACACCCTGCTCGTCGATCAGCGCTTCGCGGGTGTCTCCGCTCACCCCGATCACAGTCCAGTATGACTGTCGTTGCGAGAAATACCGCGGATACGTTCCTGGTGTCGCATCGCGTGCGACCGCCGTGAAGAAATCGTTTTTGGTAGCGGACCACGTGAGCGGCATCACTGCGATTTCCCGCAGCGCAGCCGGAGTGGTGCCGTGAAGCTCCAACCTGAGGTACCGGGCGTCTGCTTCGGGGAGATACACGTAGTCTCGCGAGGCAGAGCTTGCTTCCAGTGAGAATACTCGCGTCCATGTTCTGGCATCGGTCGAGGTCGACACTGTATACCAGTCCGGGCGCGCATTTCTCTCCCAGTCGACAACGAGCCCGCCGAATTCACGGCGCTTGAGGAAGTCGACGTTGAGGATCGCGGAGCCTGAGCTCGCGCGCCATGAGGTCGCTGAATCGCCGTCCATGACCACTGGCGCTAGCTGATCCGCGCCGCTCTGAGTGGATGTGATGGCGGGCACAAGGTCGTAGACACCCTGCGGCTCGAGCGGGGTCATCACAAGATCATCGAGCCAGACTGTGCCTTTTCCACCGGAACCGGCCGTAATCGCTATCTCGATTCCTGCGACTTCCCTCATCTCCCCACCGCCAAGGGGTCCCCACGCGAACGTGATGTGTCGCTTCTTCCGAACTACGCGAGACCAGTCAGGAGGGAATACGAACCCCGGTTGATTCGACCACCAGACATTGTCACCGGTCGGGTCGATCAGCTTGAACTCGAGCGTGTTAACGGGCGACTGGCCGCGGATCGAGAATGAGAACTCGTAGTTGGCAGGTAACGAAAGCTTCAGGTCGCGCCGAATCACGGCGTAACCGCCGTGTCCGTGGAAATCGAAATCGACTTTGATCGACTTGCCGCTCACGCCTGAGTCCTGGCTGATCACGAGTGACACGTCGTCAGAAGGCTGCGCACGCCACGCTGCCACCGATTCGAAGTCGTCGATAACGACTGCCGGCTGAAGCAGCATCGTCGCCACGAGGGCAGGGAACAGTGCGATCATCCCTTCACGCTCCCTGCCATGACGCCCTGGATGTAGTACCGCTGCAGGAACAGGAACACGAGCATAACTGGAATCACCGTTATCACCGACCCTGCCATCATCAACTCGGTATCCTGCACGTGCTCCCCTGCAAGGTTTGCGAGTGCAACCGGGAGCGTGTAGCGCGACTCATCGCTCAGTACAATCAGCGGCCACATGAAGTCGTTCCAGGTCGCGAGAAACGTCCAGATCGCGAGAGTTGCCAGGATCGGCACAATCCCCGGCACCACTATCGACCAGAATATCCGGAGTTCGGAAGCCCCATCGACACGAGCAGCGTCGAGCATCTCATCGGGGATCGCCAGCGCGTATTGCCGTACCAGGAATATCCCGAAGATGCTCGCCAGCCCCGGAATGATCACGCCCCAGTAGGTGTTGATCATCCCCATGTTCTTGAGCAGAAGAAACAACGGCAGCATCGCAACTTGTGTCGGCAGCACGAGTCCCGTCGAAAGAACGCGGAACAACCGCTCGCGACCCTTGAACCGCAGTTTCGCGAACGCGTACCCGGCCATGGAGTTGATGGCAAGCGATGCGGACGTGACGATCAAGGCTACGAACGCGCTGTTGAACAGATATCGCCCAAGGTTCAGGCGCGTGAACAGGTCGATGTAGTGCTCGAAGGTCACGCGGCTCGGAAAAAAGCGTGGGGGATACGAGCTTGCTTCGCCCGCCGGCATGACAGAGGCCGAAACCATCCACACCATCGGCAACAGCGCCATCACTGCGCCGAGTGTGAGCATTGCATAGAGGAGTATGCGCGAGACCTGGTCGCGTCGAAGCAAGCCGCTCATGTGACGCGCTCCTTCTGAAGCCGGAACTGAACCAGGGTCGCCAGCAGAATCACTATGAACAGCACGAAGGCGATCGCGGCCGCGTAACCCATACGCCACCACCTGAAGCCTTCTTCATACATCAGTAGCACTACGCTCGTTGTGCTCCGCAGGGGGCCGCCCTGCGTCATCACATACGGCTCGGCGAACAACTGGAAGTAGCCGATCATCGTGATCACCGTCACGAACACGAGTGTCGGTGACAACATCGGCAGCGTGATGTTGAAGAAGCGGCGGAACGGTCCCGCTCCATCGATTGCCGCCGCATCGTAAAGCTCCTCGGGGATCGCCTGAAGCCCGGCGATGAAAATCAGCATGTTGTACCCGAAGCTCTTCCACACGGCCATGAGGATGATTGCCGGCATCGCCCAGTTGGGATCGCCAAGCCAGTCGATCGGCTGGATGCCGATTAGCGACAGCCCATAGTTGAAGAACCCGTATCGGGTGTGATACAGGTACCGCCAGACGATCGCGACGGCCACGAGGGTCGTCACGAACGGCGTGAAGTAGATGGTCCTGAAGAAGCCCTTGAAGCGTACGAGCTTCGAGCTCAACAGCAGCGCGGCACCAAGTGACACGGCGATCGTGAGCGGACCGCCGACGAATGCAAAGTAGAAAGTGTTTCTCAACGCCAGCCAGAAATCTGGCGTCTGGAGAAGCCGCGAATAATTGCGCAGGCCGACGAATCGTGTGTTCAGCGGGCTCGCAATGCCGTACAGGTCGAAATCAGTCAGGCTGAGCAGCATCGCTGCAGCGACTGGCAAAAAGAAAAAGATAAAAATCAGCGTGATCGCAGGCGCGAGGAAAAACCACGCTGCCCTGTTCGCTTCCGATGGAATGTGAATCCCCTTCACTGACTTGCCTCAGCGAGCCGCGCGATGATCCATCTCCTCTTTTCCAGGATCCTGTCGACATCGCGATCCAGCGCAGCCAGTGTGGTCTCGGCAGAGGCCCGACCGCGCACCGCACGCTCGCCGTGCTCGAAGACTTTTGTCGCTATCTGCTCCCACTCGGGCACCTGCGGTGTCGGCATGGCGCGATCGAGCTGATCGCGGAATGCCTGCGCGTACCGATTGCCAGACAGAGTCGGATCGAGCCATGTCGCGCGGCGGGCGGGGAGATCTCCAGTCAGCTTGTAGAATTCGAGCTGAATCTCCGGTCGTGAGAGATATTCCATCAGCTTCCATGCAGCATCCTTGTTCTTCGATCGCTTGAACAAGGCGAGACTGGCGCCACCTGCCAGCGACGCACCGGGACCGTCGATGCCCGGAAGCGGTGCAGTCATCCACTTGTCCTGAAGCGCAGGCGGAAGGCGATTGGTGAACTCGCCAATCTGCCACGGCCCGCTGATGTACATCGCGATGTTACCGCGCTCGAACTCCTGGTACAGGTTCGAGATTTCCGATCCACTCAGCGCCGGCGCGAGTCCGTCCCGAAAGAGACTCACATAAAAATCAAACCCCTTCCGAAACTCAGGATCTGAAAACGCACCGCGAGTTCCATTTTCCTTGAGCAAAGTGGAACCCGCCTGAAGCCCAAGAATTACCGGCGGCGGCCACTCGGTGATGGGAATGAGCAGCGGATACTGTCGAGCGGTCATACCCGCTTTGATCCGGGTCATGGCTGTGCGCCATTCCTCCCACGTCTCCGGCATCTTGTCGTACCCGGCCTTTGCAAGCAGGTCGGTGCGATAGAAGATCACCCGCGTGTCTACATACCATGGAATCCCATAGGTAGCGCCATCCACGACATTTGTGTTCCAGATGCCGGGGAAATAGTCATCCCGAACAACCTGGGAAGACGCAGCAACGCGCTGGTCGAGAGGTTCGAGAGCATCGAGCGCCTCGAATTCAGGAACCCAGGTGTTGCCGAGCATCGCGATGTCAGGCGTGGCATTTCCCACGAACGCAGTGAGAAGTTTTTCATGCGCCGCTGACCAGGGAATCTGCTGGACCTGAACCTTGACTCCCGGATTGTCACGCTCGAAAGCGGGAATCAACTCGGACACAACCTCCCCTTCGCGGCCCATCGCCCACAATCGCAGGGTGGCATCGTCGTTCGCTGACGCAGGCGAGCACGCCGCGAGTGCAGCACAGGTTGCGGCGACGATGCCCGCACTTTTCATCCGGCGCTACTGATCGAGCCAGCCGCCGGTGAAGCCGGCGCGCTTGAGACCGCGTACGATGTGCGGATTCTTTCTCATCGTCTTCCAGATAAGGTCCGACCTGTAGTTCTCGATCATTGCGATTATCGGACCCTGGTCGATTCCGAGATAGTCGGTGTCGAACCAGCCCGCGCCCCGTACGACCTTGCCGTGCTGCGGCTTGATAGCGATGACAAAAGTCGGATTGAACGAGTCGAGAAAACCGTAGGTCGAGAAGAGGTTGTCACCATATTTCTCTCGCATCGCGACGAGCGCTGGTATCGTTATTTCAGGAGCGAATGGAACCGAGCCTCCCGCCGCAGTCGGCACCAGCGTTCCATCGTCACGTATCTCGCCGAGCGCGGCACCGCGAGCGGTGTACGTCCAGAACTGCCGGCGGCGCCCATCGACTACGAGCGTTGTATCCAGCGGCCCATCCGCTGCCGTGAGTCCCCAGATGTTGGGGCCGTAGTCCCTCCACCCGCTCGGATTCGCAACAGCATACGCCCGCTGTGACAGCGTCGCCCGGCGCGAGTTCTCGAAGTAATCGAATCCCTTGCCACGCATGTACTCATCCTTGATCCCGCGGAAATCGATCCAGATGTGCGAGTACTGGTGACCGAACATCGGAGCGAAGTTCACGTGCTCCTGGCCGTAGAATGTGCCCCACCTGTACGTGGACGTAAACACGGTCCATGCTGACGGATCCACTGGGAATGTGGGTGAGCCGAGTGCGAGGACATAGAGGATCATCCCCTCGTTAAAGCCGCGCCAGTCTGCCTCGATGAACCCTTTCTCCGGTCGCCAGCCCATGTTCACGAGTGGCGCATTCGGGCGGATCCACTGCCAGTCGATTCTCAGGTAGATGGAATCTGCGTATGCGCGGATAGACGTCTCCACCGGATTCGCGCGATCGAAGTACGACTGGCTGAACAGCGCCCCGGCGAGCAGGAGAGATGTATCTATAGTAGAGAGTTCGACGGTCTCGAACCGCTTCCCCGTCTCCATGTCGAGGAAGTGGTAGAAAAATCCCTTGTAACCTGTAACGCCTGCCGCCTCTGGTCCCTGCGGCGCCCTGTACATGAACCTCAGCGTATTCAGCGTACGCTCGGCAGCCTGCTCACGCGTTACGTAATTGCGTTCAACGCCGATCGGGTATGCGGTGAGCGCATATCCTATTGCCGCAACGCTGGAGAAACTCTTCGTGGGCCAGCGATCGGGGCTCAGGCCAGTCTGGTGATCGCTCCGCTCCCAGAACCACGCGAACGTGCGTTGCTGCAGCGTGTCGAGGAAAGCGATCTGCCGAGGCGTGATTGTCGCGGCTTGTGGCGAAGGGGAACGTGCGACCGGACCACTCTGTGTCGCGGTACAGCCGGAAAGAAACAGCGCGAGGGCAATCGACAGGCGGAGAACTTTCATGGAGCTGCCCCATCATGAGGGCAGAAGCTGAAGCGCTGATAAATCTCAGCGCTCCGCCCCTGCCGGTTTTGTTCAGGAGATAAAAACTGCCGCAGGACTCTGGAATCGGAGCCCTGCGGCCTGCTATCAGAAGTTCAGCTCGGCTCCGACTTGAAGCCGTCGCGCATCCGCTACGACGCAAGTAGGCGTGCCGAAGTTATCGTCGTTCCGGTTGCCCGTGGCGTAGCAACCGAGGTTATCGCGGTTGAGCGCGTTGAAAACGTCGAGCGTCACGCCAAAAGCCGTCGACGTGCGACCGAAGCTCGGGAAGTCCTTGCGGAGCCTCAGATCGAGGTTCCGGTAAGGGAAAGTGCCAGGCACAGTAAATCCGCCGCGCTCGTATGCGTTGCCTGTATCTCCTTCACCGCAGAATCTGCCCGGGCACCCGACGTCCTGCTTGTATTTCCCACCGAGTGTAAGCAGGCCGGAGAACTGAATGCCGAATGCATACGGCAGGTCGGTGATAAAATTGGTGACCACCCGCTGCTTCTCATCATTCGACGGGTGCTTCGGGATGCTCAGTGCGTTAGGGAAGGCGAAGTCATCACCGAGGCCATCGACTCCCTGCACTGACCTGTTCGCGTAAGTGTACGCGAGGCCGACGCCCCAGCCGATTGAGCTTGGCGTGGCGCGCTGGTACGGCCGATCTACCTGGACCAGGATTGCATCGTACCACGTCTTCTTGTCGTTCGTCGAGTAGATGAAGTTGCTGAAACCGTGCGCTCCGATGTTGAAGTCGCGGCAGCAGCGACCCTGATCGTTGAGGCCGATGTTTGCCCAGTTCAGCACCATCTGGTCTTCACCTTTCACGTTCGCGTAGGTAACGGACATGGCGAAGTCGCCGAGAAGCTGGCGCACCCCGAAGTTCATCTGCGTCGACTTTGGAACCTTTGCCTCACTGTCGATCAGCCACGCCTCGGGCCGGCCCGATGTACCGACGAGCGCGTCGAGCGTTGCCTTGTCTGCGGTGAGGTAGGAATCGTTCCACGCAACCTGTCCGGGTGTTGGTGCCACACCTCTGGGCGCAAAGCGTACGGTGTACTCCGGGTGGCTCAGCTTGAGTTTCTCGTCAACGGAGTACAAATCGAACGGGATTCGGTCATAGTAGATGCCCCATCCGCCGAATACTGTCGTCCGGCTTTCCCTGTCGATTGCATACGAAAATCCAAGCCGCGGCTGGATCGCTCCGTAAAACGGCTTGCGATTGTCACCGGTGCTGATGTAGCGGCTGAGATCGAGTGGTGTGATGAGCTGGCTATTGTAACGCGTCAGCGTGTCGACCACATTTTGCGGCGTTACGTAGTCGCGGTTCAGCATGTGCGACTCGTAGTCCCAGCGGACGCCGAGGTTCAGCGTCAGTCGCGGGATCGGGCTCCAGTCATCCTGGATGTATGCACCGACCTGATTGTTGTTGACGTCTACGTTCGGGTCCCCGGTTCCATAGATGACCTGGAAGGGCGAACGGTACCCGTAATTCACGCCGCCTTCGATGTTGCTGTAGAAGAACTGCGGCGTCGTGCGGTTGCCCTTCACGATGTCGTAGTTGACGAAGTCGAAGCTCGCCCCGCCCTTGATGACGTGCTCGCCGGCCATCTTGAAACCGGAATACGTGACGTCATCCCGCAATCCGATTCTTCGCTGGACGAAGTCCTGCTCGCTGAGGCTGCTGCCGATTCTTGCTTCTCCATTCGGATAGAAGAATTGACGCGAAGGAGTTCCTGGTGTTGCAGGGGACGGATTCCGCTTGAAGCGGGAGAAGTCGACCTTGGCCTCATTAAGGAACGGTCCAGAGAAGAAATTGTGCTTGACCTGAGCGACAGTTACCTGCTGCCTGAAGTCATTTGCAGACTGGAGGCTCGTGTTGCCGCCAAAATCCCGAACATCAGTCTCGTTGCGGTGGCTTACACTGACCTCCGCCGAGGAATTCTCATTGATTGCGTTGCTGAGCTTGCCAAAAAGCAGTGTTTCACGGAACGGCGAGGTGAAGCTGCCGTTGTACTGAGTGAGATTGACTGAGTCGAGCGCTGCAATTCCTGTCGGCGGCGCCGTGAAGTTCACGCGATTCGAGCGGTCCTGGTAATTGCCTTCGTAAGATCCGAAGAAGTGCATCTTGTCCTTCATGATGGGACCGCCGAAGCTGAGCGCCGCGAGTGTCCGCTTGTAGTCGGGCTTGGAGAAGTTCGCGTTGTTAGCTTTGTCGCGGCGCTGGAAGCTGTCGAGCGCTACGAGGTCCTTGTTCTGGAACGTGAAGAGTGCGTTACCGGTCCACTCGTTCGTTCCCGACTTCGTCGTCGCGGTGATGATGGCGCTCGACGCCTTCTGATACTCAGCCTTGAAGTTCTGGCTGATCACGCGGTACTCCTGAATCGCGTTGCGCGGGAAAGGATTGCCCCGGCTCGCGTCCTGTCCGGCCACACCGCCCGCCGTCAGATCATTCTTGAGGCTCGTGCCATCGATAAAGAGGTTTACCGAGTTTGCCGACTGCCCCCCTGCCGAGAAAGTCCTGAACTGGCCGTTGGCGCGGTCTTCGGTGACAGTGATTCCCGGTGTAAGAGCCGCAAGATCGAGGAAGTTGCGACTTGGTGTGGGCAGCTTCTCGATCTGCGCCTGCGTGATGTTCGTCGCCACTTCGGATGTCCGCGTTTCCGCAGAAGCCGCCGCCGCGATGTACACAGTCTCGAGTTGCGATGCCTGCTCGGTCAGGCCGAAATTCTGAATCTGCGTAGCGCCGATCTGGACGACTACCGCCCGCGTCATCGGAGAGCTGCCGATCCGGCGAACTGTCATCTCGTAAGTGGCCGGCATTACTCCAGGCAGGACGTATCCGCCGTCTTCACGCGTTATCGTGCCGCGCTGCACTCCCGTCGCAGCGTTGCGAAGCTGGACCTGTGCGTTCTCCACGGGCCTTCCGCCTGACGTCACTGTACCCCTGACTGTACCTGTCGTCGTCTGCGCAAAAGCGCTGGCGACTGGCACTGCGGCAAGGGCAGCGACTGCGATCGTGAAGGCACGAATGAATCGGTGCAGGTTGAACCTGTTGCTCGTCATAATTTCCATCTCCAGTTGCTGTTGTGTGCGAATGTCGTTCGTGTGCTTTTGGTGCTGTTTTCACCGCGCTTCCCTTGCTCTCCGGGCAGGAGGTGGTCGTTCGGCGCATGCGGCGCCGGTGGATCGTCGAATGACGAGCTCGGTGGACACGCGCTCGCGCCGCAGCGTGTGCCCGTCCTTGTTGCTGATTCTTTCCAGCAGGATCTCGACTGCCTTTGCTCCGAGATCGGCGATCGGGACTCTCACTGACGAGAGCGGTGGATCCATGTAGTGTGCGAGGGGGATATCGTCGAATCCGGCTACCGCAACATCTTCAGGAACGCGCACGCCGACTTCGCGCAGGGCGCTCAGCGCTCCGATGGCCATCGAGTCATTCGCCGCGAAAATCGCCGTGGGCCGTGTCTCCAGCGCCAGAAGCGCACGCGCTGCGGCATATCCGCCAGCTTCAGTGAAGTCGCCGTCGCGCTCGAACGACTTATCGGCGGTCAGTCCTGCATCCTTCAACGCCGCTCGGTATCCTCGCAGCCTCTCGGCGGCATCGTGGTTCCCGGTTGCACCCTTGATGATTGCTATGCGCCGGTGGCCGAGTGAGACGAGGTGTGCGACCATGTCGCGGGCGCCGGGAAAGTTCTGGATGATCACCGAGTCGACGTCAGTGCCCTTCGACGGCGAGCAGATCATCACGACAGGGAGGCCAGCAGGAACGTGCAGCAGCGAGTCCGCATCGATATGGGGCGACATGAGTAGAAGCCCATCGACCCGTCCGCGCATTGCACGCACTGCTTCCTCGATTTCGGTCCGGCCTTCCCATGATCTCGAGACGAGGATGTGGTAACCCTCACGGCGGGCAGTGACGTCGATCCCGTGAATGAGCTCGGAGAAGAACTCTCCATAGAGGTCGGGGAGAAGTACGCCCAGCGTTTGAGTTCGGCTGGTGATGAGACTGCGTGCTCCACCGTGAGGTGCGTAGCGAAGGGAGGCGGCTACTTCACGGATGCGGCGCGCGGTTTCCGGGCGCACGACGGCAGCGTCATTGAAGACGCGTGACACCGTCGCAACGGACACATCAGCCTCGCGCGCTACGTCCTTGATTGTCGCCATCGTCCCCGGGGGTTGACGAACGGTGAAAAATGTAATCGTTTACATCGAGACGCGTAAGAGAAGGTTTTTTCAATCGCCGCAGGGAATCTTGAAGCCACCCTCCACCGAAAGACCCCTCCCGGATGAAGCGGGAGTCAGGGTGCTCGAATCGGCCGACACGCAGTTACCGGTGCTCGGTCTGCTTGGCAGAATCCCGTTTACGACGATGGTGAGCGCAGCGGGCGGGGGAATTACCCGGCACGGATCGATAGCGATAAATCGCTGGAGGATGGATCCAACGCGCGACGACTACGGTGAGTGGTGCTACGTGCGCGATCTTCGCACTGGACGTGTCTGGTCGACTACCCATCAGCCGACCGGGCTCACCGCGGATTCATATAGAGTCACGATGTCACTTCACTCGGTCACCTTCCATCGCCGCGATGGCGACATCGAGACGACAACGGAAATAGTCGTCGCCGCTGACTCGCCTGGGGAATCCAGGCGTGTCACGATTTCCAACCACGCAGACTCACCCGCGCAGATCGAGCTGACGAGTTATCAGGAAATCGTTCTTGCGCCAACGGTCTCCGACCGGGGCCACCGTGCGTTCGGCAATCTCTTCGTCCAGACAGAATGGGTACCGGAGCACTCGTCGCTTTTTGCAATGCGCCGGCCGCGATCGAAAAAAGACAGCCCCCTCTGGTGCGGACACAGTGTCGCTTCAGCAGCATCCATCGAGTCGATATCATGCGAAACCGATCGAGCCCGTTTTCAGGGCAGGGGCAGGGGCTCGCGGAATCCAGTCGCGATGGACAACCCGGGAGATCTGACGAATACCGTCGGCGCGGTACTCGATCCGGTGCTCGCCCTTCGCGTCGTCATCTCCGTCCCCGCAGGCGGTTCTGCCAGCGTCATCTTCTCGACTTTCGGGGCGCTCGATCGTGCCGACGCCCTGCGACTGGCCAGAACCTTTTCGAGCGTCGACCTCGCCGGCAAATCCTTCGATGAAGCCGTCGTCGATGCGCAAGCGGAAATTGTCGCTCTCGAGATCACTCCGAAGCAGGCCGGCATCATCCAGAATGTGGCTTCGGAACTGATATACGGCGGTCGCTCAGGCCACGCGCCAAAAGCCCAGCGAGCCGATCTCCTCGCCGTCGGTCTCACAGGCGAGTTCCCGGTGCTTCTCAGTGATCCCGAGGAGCACAACGAAATCATCGCAGAGTCTCTGAAAATTCACAGGTACTGGCGGGCGAAAGGTCTGTTCTCTGACCTCGTATTCGCGTGCCGGAGCACCGACCGCGCCGAAGAGATCAGCGCGGCCGTTCAGATCCACCTGGCCGCGCTTGACGAGACCGCGATACTCGGCCAGCCGGGAGGCATATTCGTCTTTCCGCCTGAGGCTCTCGGCGGGGAAACATGGAGGCTGCTGGGATCGATCGCACGAGCACGAATCGGCGGGCATCAACCCCTGTATGGTTCGCACACATGACCAGCACCCTTCCTCATTCAGACCTGAGTTTCTTCAACGGACTCGGCGGATTCAACGATCAGGGCGAGTACGAAATCCGGATGACAGGCGGCGAGCTGCCCCCCGCTCCATGGATCAACGTGATCGCGAATCCTTCTGCAGGGTTTATCGCTAGCGAAAGCGGACCCGGTCCGACGTGGGCGGTCAACAGCAGCTTCTTCCGGTTGACACCGTGGGCGAACGATCCCGTAACCGATCCATCGGGTGAGTGCATTTACCTGCGCGATGAACTCACGGGGGAGATCTGGACTCCGACACCGGCTCCGATTCTCGAGGCTACACCGTACACGACTCGACACGGGACAGGTTACACGATTTTCGAGCACGAGCATGACGGGATCGCCACGATATTGCGCGTGGGAATGGCGGAGACGGATCCCGTCAAGATTCAGCTGCTTACTCTCTCTAACAACTCAGATCGACTACGTAGCGTGTCAGTTACGAGCTACGTCGAGTGGGTGCTGGGAACAGATCGAGAGAGAACGCACGGGCACGTGAGAACTGAGGTCGTCTCCCGTGTCCGGGACGTGATGCTTGCATCGAACACATTCGAAGCAGAGCACGCTAGCCAGGTCGCGTTTTCTGCGGCGAGCGATGAATCGACGTCGTTCACTGGTGACCGAACGGCGTTCATCGGGCGCCACGGAACGCTTGCAGCTCCTGCGGCCCTCGAGCGTGAGGGACTCGACTGCAACGGGGAAACGGCAGCCGATCCATGTGCTGCAATGCAGATGCGACTCGAGTTGCAACCTGGCGAGTCGCGCGTTCTCACTTTTCTGCTCGGTTCGGGCACAGGGAGGGAACACGCGCTCGAACTTGCCGATCGCTACAGGAAACCGGAGGATGCGGTCAGGGCGCTCGACGAATCAGTGGCTGCCTGGATCCGGCGACTTTCCGCGATCACTGTACGGACCCCGGATCCCGCGTTCGACCTCATCGCCAACAAGTGGTCGCTGTATCAGGCGCTCTCCTGCCGGATGTGGGGACGAATCGCACTGTATCAGTCGAGCGGTGCTTACGGTTTCAGGGATCAGCTCCAGGATGTGATGGCATTCGTGTACTCTGAGCCGGAGCTCGCGCGCGCGCACATCCTGAATGCGGCGTCGAGACAATTTGAAGAAGGGGACGTTCAACACTGGTGGCACCCCGATACTGGACGCGGCGTGCGAACGCGTTTTGCCGACGACCTCATCTGGCTTCCATATGTGGTGAACCACTATGTGCGGGTGGCCGGCGATTCGTCGGTTCTCGATGAGCGCACACAATACCTGACGTCGAGACTTCTCGATTTCAGTGAAGACGAGATCTACGACGTGCCTGAAATATCCGGGAAGAGTGACACCGTCTATGTACACTGCGTTCGAGCGCTGCAGAGGGCGTGCACAGTGGGGGAACACGGACTCCCGTTGTTCGCGGGAGGGGACTGGAACGACGGAATGAATCGTGTCGGCGTTGGTGGAAAGGGCGAGAGCGTGTGGCTCGCGTGGTTTCTCATCACGACGCTTCGGGAGTTCTCGATCCACGCCGTCGCGAGGGGCGACATCGAAGTTGCCGATGAGTTCAACACTATCGCGGAATCGTATCAAGCAGCCGTTGAGAAGACGGCATGGGACGGAGAGTGGTATCGTCGCGCATACTACGACGATGGCACGCCGCTCGGATCGAGCGCGAACACTGAATGCCGTATCGACTCAATTGCGCAAAGCTGGAGCGTTATATCTGGCGCGGGCTCTCCTGAACGAGCTCGCACCGCGATGCAATCGATGGACGAGCACCTCGTACGAGAGGATGCGCGGCTGCTGATGCTGTTGACACCGTCCTTTGATACCGGTCCCAACGATCCTGGCTACATACAGGGATACCTTCCCGGCGTGCGGGAGAATGGAGCCCAGTACACTCACGCCGCGCTATGGGCGGTCATTGCAACAGCAAAGCTCGGAAACGGGAATCGCGCGTTCGAGCTGTATCAGATGATCAACCCAATCACGCATACGTCGACTCGCGAAGGTGTCGCTACCTATATGGTAGAGCCGTACGTTGTGGCCGCAGATGTATATACGGCCGAGGGGCATCTTGGGCGTGGGGGGTGGACGTGGTATACCGGTTCGGCAAGCTGGCTCTATCGAGTCGGGCTCGAGGAGATACTCGGATTTACGAAGAGCGGGGATACGATCAGCATGAAGCCCTGCATACCGAGTTCGTGGCCGGGGTTCGAGGTCGACTATCGGTTTGGGTCGAGCGTGTACTCAATCATCGTCGAGAATCCGTCGGGCCTCGAGACCGGTGTCGTCTCGTTTTCGATAGATGGCGTTACTGCCGAGACTGTTGACTTATTCGACGATGGGACGGCTCATAGAGTGGTGGGTACTCTCCGGGTTCCATAAAAAAGCACAAACCCAGGGGTTTGCGGATTGCGCCGATAAAGCCGATAAAGCGGATCTGACGAATCCGCTTTATCCGCCCGATCCGCCCGAGCGGCGTTCCCATGGGTTTCTGTTCTTTCTTCTTTACTCTTCTCCCATGAACGGATACTTGTAATCACGCGGGGGAGAGAACGTCTCCTTGATGTTTCTTGCGCTGACCCATCGTGTGAGGTTGAGCTTCGAGCCAGCCTTGTCGTTAGTCCCCGACCCTCTTGCTCCACCAAACGGCTGCTGGCCAACAACTGCACCAGTCGGCTTGTCGTTCACATAGAAATTTCCGGCGGCGTTGCGCAACGCGACTGCTGCAGTGCGCACCGCAGACCGATCCTGCGAGAAGACGGCGCCGGTCAGTGCATAAGGCGAGGTCTGGTCGACGATCTCCAGGGTCTCCTCCCATTTCCCATCGGGATAGACATGCGCGGTGACGACCGGTCCAAAGATCTCCTCGCACAGGAGCTTGTAATCAGCATTGCGCGTTTCCACGAGAGTTGGCTCGATGAAGTAGCCATCCTCGCCGCGGACGCCTCCGCCCGAAACGATCTTCGCATTGTCGCGCCCATGGGCCACGTACTCGCTGATCTTGTCGAACGCTTTCTTGTCGATCACCGCGCCCATGAAATTCCGGAAATCACTGACGTCACCCATTTTGATTTCCTCCATGATCGCAACCGTGCGATCGCGCACCTCGGGCCACAGCGACTCCGGCACATATACGCGGCTCGCTGCAGAACATTTCTGGCCCTGATACTCGAACCCGCCTCGCGCTATCGCGACTGAGAGAGCTACAGGATCGGCTGATTGGTGCGCAACGATGAAATCCTTGCCTCCGGTCTCGCCGACGATCCGCGGGTACGCGCGATAGTTCGACATGTTTGCGCCGATCGTCTTCCACATCGAGTTGAAGACACCGGTGCTGCCGGTGAAGTGAACGCCTGCAAGATCGCGGTGCGACAGCAGCCTGTCAGAGATCATCCTCGCATCGCCAGGCACGAAGTTGATGACACCAGGTGGAAGCCCGGCTTCCTCGAGCAGTTTCATCAGGTAGTGGGCCGACAGCATTGCGCTCGATGCAGGCTTCCATATGACAGTGCTGCCCATGAGGGCCGGAGCCGTGGGCAGATTGCCCGCAATCGCGGTGAAGTTGAACGGCGTCACTGCGTAGACGAAACCCTCGAGGCCGCGATAGTCGAGCTGGTTCCACATCGTGTGATCGGACAACGGCTGCTCATCGTAGAGCTGCTGTGCGTAATGCGGATTGAAGCGCCAGAAGTCGATAAGTTCGCAGGCAGAATCGATCTCGGCCTGATATGCAGTCTTCGATTGGCCAAGCATCGTGGCGGCGTTGATTGTCTGACGCCATGTCGTCGTTAGAAGCTCGGCCGCCTTGAGGAAGACTGCGGCGCGATCCTCCCATGGCCAGTTGGCCCAATCCTTCCGCGCCTTGCTCGATGCTTCGATTGCCTGATCTACATGAGCGGCGGTCGTCTTGTGCCAGTCCGCAAGGACGTGACGGTGATTGTGCGGCATCACTGACTGGACGAGCTCGCCGGTGCGAATCTCCTTGCCACCGATGACCGCAGGAATGTCGATTCGCTCTGTCTTCATTAGCTCCAGTCGCGCTTTGAGCTCGGCACGTTCCGGTGAACCCGGCGCGTAACTTTTCACCGGTTCGTTGACAGGTGGGGGAACGCGTCGGGTTCCGTTGAATCCGAAGACGGCGGCGGGGGAATCGGTACGATTGGGGGCTTCGGTATGTGTCTCAGCCGCGCGCGGGCGTAGCGTGGAGGTCATGGTTCCTCTGTTCGTGGTTGCACTCCTTCAAAGTTAGCCGGGCGCCGCCGGAAATTCACAGCGCAGGGGGGCGTCAGCGCCCCGATGTCACCAGCGCGTCCAGTTGATCGCGCTGCAGCAGACGCCCCCTTAGCACCACGGCGTGGATACGTAGTGTTTGCCCTATGTCCTTCAGGGGGTTGCCTTGGAGGAGCACGAAATCCGCCGCGTTCCCCCTCTGGATGGAGCCAGATCTGTGGGTTTCCGACAAATATGTGGCTGGATTTATGGTGGCGGTCTTCAATGCTTCCAGAGGTGTGAGGCCGGACTCGACCAGCAGACGAAGTTCCTCATGCAGACTTGAGCCCGGCAACCCGCCCTGGCACGGAGAGTCGGTGCCTGCGAGTATGCCCACCTTTTCCTGATGCATCCTTGTAACGAGTCGCTTCTGCGTTTCCCACCACAAGCGCTCACTTTTTCTTTCTCTTACCGGCTGTGACGACTTCTTTTCTGCGTATGCCTTGAATCCGGCCAGCACACTCGCGGGCATCGACGCGCGCCGTGGATCCTCAGAGTACTGACTGTCTTCAACGGCGACTTTGGATCGCTCGACTGCAAGGGTCGGGACCAACCATGTCCGATGTTTCCGGAATGCCTCGATCGCGGTCCCGCACTGGGCATGCCGTGACACGCCCCACTCGATGTCAGCGTCCGACCAGTGATCGTCCTTGAAGAACTGATTGAGTTCCTCCCCCTGCACTGTGAAGCACATGAGCAGGGGGTCTCGCACGTGCTCGACGCTCCGTTGTCCGGCGATTGCAGCATCGGTAAGGCTGACGGATTCGAGTGGAACGTGACCTGCGATCGACAAGCCGACATTGCTCGCTTCGCGTGCCAGCACACGATAGGACTCGAGCGGAATGCCCTCGTATATCTTGATGAAATCCACGCCAAGTGCGCGAAGCTTGCCAACTGCAATCCGGGCAGCGGCGGGCGAGCGGGCGTCAAGGCTGGTCAGAGACCCTGTACCACTCACAGCGGGCCCGCTGATGAGCATGCGCGGGCCGATCAATTTTCCCGAGTTCACTCGATCGCGCCACGCCATCAGTACTTGAGCGGTGATTGATTCACAGCCGTCGTTGGCGTCCAATGCGGCCCCGCCCATGTCGCGGACGCCCGTGATACCGTTGGCCACGAACATGGCCAGGTAGGCGGAATCGGCGATATGGACGTGCATGTCCCACAATCCGGGTATGAGGAATTTGCCGGACGCGTCAACGACAGTCGCTCGAGCGGGAATCGGGACGGTTTTGCCGATCGCGACGATACGATCACCAATGACAACAACGGTCTGATCGAATACGAGGGCAGAGTCGGGGTCGTTCGCGCGAACATCCACGATGTTGGCGTGAATGAAAACAACGGGCGGGGGCTCGGACGGGTTAGCCTGAACCGTCGATTCCGAAGAGGCGCATAGAAGAAACAAAAGAGCCGTACAGTAGGCTGGAGCGACAAAGGCGGTGTGCATCGTTCGCATTCGAAGAAATATTACCTCCGATCATCAGAGTTTCAGGATGTTCCTGAGATAGAATGCATCCTCTTCGAGCCGCCGCATGCCCGGCGTACTCACGTAGCGCTTCGCAACAGCGGCCGCTGAGTCAGAACTTTCCGGAAAGCCCACATCATGTCAGCGAGCGCAGCGTGAGGAGAGATATCGGTGTCGGCAATTCGCCGAAGCTCTTCGATTCCTGAGTCGGCATCACCCGACGCAACAGCGAGTAATGCACGAGTGCGTCGCAGTACCTGAGTGTCCGCCTGACGGTATTCGGGCGGTACGAGGCGTTCATGCTCGAGCAGCATCGCGCGCGCACGATTGCCCTTCCCACGCTAGCCCGCCGAGGAAGCGCCGGTCTCAAATATCGCCGTTATCGTCATCGTCTGATTATGAAGCTGGCACTGCTCGAATTCATTCAACGGAGAGATCTCACCGTAGGAATAGAATCCGGCAAATGTTGCGCTGCTGCCGAGGGCGCGCCGGGCAGCGCGGATCTCTTCGCCAGTGCGACGCTGAAGTACCAGCTTTCGACCGATGCAGCTGATCATAAGGACCAGCGACTCTCCAACGCCAGGCGGCAGCAAGCTGGTAGCTGCGTCGGACGCAGCGCTGCCAGCAGCTGTTATCAAGGTGTCGAGGTCTGCCTGCATCAATCTGGCCGTATAACCTTCCGGCACATCACCTGCAAAAGTGACGGACCCCGCTTCATCGTCGATTGCAAGCAGAGTGCGAACTAACTGGTCGCCTCCCTCGGGCGCCTGGATGCCAAGCGGATACAGTAAACCCGAGGCGGGCAGGGCATATGCCTTGGAACCGAGAACGTCACGGTACACCTGTAGCGCAGGCCGACCTCCGAGTTCGTAGGCGACGTTCCCTTCGGAACGCGTGATCTTCATCTCTTTTCCAAACGGAGTCCAACCGCCAATGGATCCCTTCCCAATGGAAAGGGATGCCCCGTAGAGCCCAATTGCTACCGCGCGATTGGGTGCGGGAATTTCGTCGAGTCCGACACTCGTTCTCTTAAACGCCTCGCCGTCCGAGGCGAGACCGCCAGTGAGCGAGACCGACTCCCCGAGAACATTCTTGATGCCGCGTAGCAAGGCGGTTCCGTTAACGTCGAGCCCTTCCGATAAAACGATGACGTGCTTCAAGTCGTCGAGCGGAAGTTTGGCAGCCAAGGCTTCTCCCGCGCGCTGGCTGTCGTCCGGCCCGCTCAGCACTTCCGACCCAACTTCGATCTTGGCAGTGTCGAAGCGCACCGCGGTAGTGGAGCCGCCCTTTTCTATGACCCCGTCGCCTGCAATGTTGTCAGGCGCTGAGACTGCCACAGTGCGAGCTCGAGGATACCGCGCTCTGATTCGCTCGAGCAGCGGTGCGGACTCAATGGTTCCTGAGGCGGCGAATACGAGCACGAGCTGGGCGTCGATTGGATTTTCGGACGGGCGTAACCAGTTTCCATCCTCGTCAAGGATGATCTGTTCTGTTTGCATACCCCTGCCAATTGCATACTTCAGACCGGCCGGGGACGTTTGCTGGTATCCGGCTTGCCAGATTGCTAGTTTGCCGGAGAGTGCGCTTCCGGCCTTCCGGTCCCGCCGCCTTAGTCGGACGTCGCAGCGGGTCGGGAAGCGTGGTGACATACCATCAGTTCGGTGCAGGGAAACTCGTTTGATTCAGCATTCCTACGATCCTCTGCTGGTCCTGGCTTCGATGCTGATAGCGTCGCTCGCCGGCTACACCGCCCTCGATATGTCAGTACAGGTCGCGGCCGCTCGCGGATCGAGCCGAGGCTGGTGGATCGCGGCGAGCGCTCTGGCGATGGGGGTCGGAATCTGGAGCATGCATTTCGTGGCCATGCTCGCGCTGAACATTGGAATTCCCGTTGTGTACAACGTTCCCTTGCTCGCAGTATCCATTGCGATCGCAGTCGGTGCCTCGGCGATAACGTTTACGAGCGCGGCATCAACCGCTAGTACACGCGGGCTTGCCGTCGCCAGTCTCGCTATGGGCCCCGCCATCGCCGGCATGCACTACACGGGCATGGCTGCCATGCAAATGAGCGCGCGGACCGTGTACGACGCTTCGCTCGTCGCCCTGAGCGTCGTCATTGCGGTCTCTGCATCATTCGGTGCGCTCGTCCTCGCGCGACACTTCCGCGGAGTACCCGAGCATCACTCACCGCTGAAAATTGGTGCATCGATCCTGATGGGAGCCGCTGTCTATGGAATGCACTACACCGGTATGCTCGCGGCGAACTTCATCCCGGAGGCGGAACCGCTTCGGGCAGATGAAGGGGTGATCTCTACTCTGGGACTGGGATGGGCAATTGTCATCGGCACCATCCTGCTCATTGGGCTGACCCTCGCGGCGGCCATTGGGAACCGCCTGGTTGGGGCAGCGGTCAGTGCGGCCAACGAGTCCGACAGGCAGCGCATCCGTATGGTCGACACCCTTCAGCAGATCGGGCAATCCCTTACCTCCGAGCTGGAACTCGACAAGATCGTTCAGTCTGTAACTGATGCTGGCACCGAACTCAGTGGCGCGGAGTTTGGAGCGTTCTTCTATAACGTGGTAAATGAGGTGGGCGAGGCCTACACGCTGTACAGTATTTCCGGCGTTCCACGCGAAGCATTCTCGCGTTTTCCTATGCCGCGAAACACTCCCATATTCGCGCCGACATTTTACGGCGAAGGAACCGTCAGAAGCGATGACATCACCAAGGACTCCAGATACGGGAAGATGGCGCCCGATCACGGCATGCCGGAAGGTCACCTACCTGTCCGCAGTTACCTCGCGGTGCCGGTGATCTCGCGCACCGGGTCGGTTTTAGGGGGCCTGTTTTTTGGCAATGCCAGTGTTGGCGTGTTCAAGGAGGAGCATGAGCGTCTCGTCGAGGGCATCGCGGGATGGGCTGCGGTAGCGATGGACAACGCTCAGTTGTTCGAGGCCGAGAAGCGCGCGCGGTCCGAGGCTGAACGGGCGAACGGAGCAAAGGATGACTTCCTGGCAGTGATGAGCCATGAGCTTCGGACCCCGCTCAACGCGATCATCGGTTATACGAATCTCCTTCAGACCCTGCCAACGAGCCCCGAGGACACCCGGCAGCGACTTGAGCGGGTGGACCTGAGCGCGCGGCACCTCCTTCATCTCATCGATGAGCTTCTGACTTACTCCCGCCTGAACGTCGGTGAAGAACGGCTTCACATCGAGGATGTGGATGCAGCACTGATAGCTTCAGAGGTGCAGGCCCTGGTCGAGCCGCTGGCGATCAAAAAGGGGCTCGAACTCGCGTGCCTGCTTCCTGACACTCCTGTCCTGATACGGAGTGATGCTCACAAGATTCGGCAGATCCTCCTGAACCTTGTTTCCAACGGGGTGAAATTCAGCGAGAGTGGATCAGTGAAGATGAATGTCGAGCAGCTTGGCCAGGAGCTGGTAGTTCGGGTGACCGATACGGGGGTGGGCATAGCTCAGGAGCATCATCAGAAGATCTACGAGCCTTTCTGGAGGGCGGAGACCGGACCCACCCGTGTCACCGGCGGCACCGGGCTCGGACTGAGCGTGAGCAGGCGTCTCGCACGAATGCTCGGTGGAGACCTGAATGTTGCGAGTGCTCCAGGCTCTGGAAGCACGTTCACCCTTAACCTTCCGATGATTGCCCCTGGAGACGTGGGCGGCGAGGACTGAACATCGTCCGCGTACCCGGTCGCTCGAGCACCCGTTATCGATCAACTGAAATGTCGAAGTGAACGACATCTTCACGCATTCCGAGCTTCGTGTACAGTGCGATAGCAGGCTCGTCCTCGACGCCGGTGTCTGCCTGGACGAAAATCACATAGGCGCCGCGCCTTGCTGCTATTCCCTTCAATTCCTGAATCAAAGCTGTCGCGATTCCTTGGCGACGGTGGGTTGACGCAACAGCCAGGTCATATAAGTAGATCTCGCTACGCTCCTGCTCAAACTTCCTGAGCTCGTATGCCGCAAGCCCGCCGATCACCTGTCCGTCATTCACGGCGGCCAACGCAATGAAGGAGTCGCCGGCAAGCAGCCGCTGAAGGTAGTCACGGCTCGGGCGATGGCCAGCGTAGGCATCGGTGTCAGCGAACGCCTCGCCAAACATTGTCGACAACGCTTCCATCAGCGCGACATTGTCGGACTTGACAGCACGTATGTCGAGAGACAACAGGGCTACTCCTCTTCAGGGTACAACCAGCACCTTGGACGATGCTGACTCTCGCGACTATACAGTCAGCGTGCACAGATACCGCCACGTAGGACGCGTAGACGGGAACGCTAGTGGGTTACAAACCTCCAAACGGATTCCCGAGCGCCACCCGATGTATATCCGCCGGTGATAAGGACACTCTTGTCGTCGAGTTGTGCCGCTGAGGGAAAGAAGCGTTCGATTCCATTGGATCCGGCTATCGCGACAAAACTATTTGCCGTCGGGTTGTAAACTTCCGCGAGGCTCGGTCCCCCACCCACGACAAGTATTTGGCCATCTGCCAGCAATACTGAAGTCACCTTGTGCCGGGCCGCCAGCATCGAGGGGCCGCGCGAGAACCGCCCGGTTGATGGATCATAAAACTCGGTAGTGCGCAACCGGTCCGACTCGTCCGGGCCCGTGCTTCCGCCCATTACCAATACACGTCCATCGGCAAGCACCTGGGCCGTATGCTTCTCTCTCGCAGCCTCGAGCGCGCCAGTCTCGGCGAAGGTCTGCGAAGCGGGATCGTAGATCTCCGCGCGCGCAACGATCGTCTTTCCCGTTCCCGTTCCCCCTGCGACAAGCACCTTTCCGTCCCCAAGCATGACGACCCCGGCGGGACGGCGTGGAGTCGCCATCGCGCCCGTCGCGCGGAAAGTGCGAGTTTTCGGGTCGAAAATTTCGGCGGTCGATGTTGGGGCGCGTCCAACGCCGGAGACATCACCGCCCAGGAGAAGCACATCGCCACTCAGGAGGAGAACGGCGGCGTGATCGGCACGAGAATCGATGAGGTTGCCGACAGGTTGAAAGGTTTCGGAATGCGGATCGAAGATTTCCGCGCTTCTGGCGGACGTTGCATTGGATCCGTAACCGCCCCCTGCAATCAGAACCTTTCCTCCGTCGAGCAGCGTCGCTGAATGTCCAAGCCTGGCGTGGGATAGTCGCAGCACCCGCACTGTACCGGAGGCCGGATCGTATATCTCCGCCGTCATGACCGGTGTTTCAGGATCGCCGCCACCAACGATCAATATGCGACCGTCATTCAAGCGGGTCGACGTGTGCAATGCCCTTGCGCTGCGCATCGCGGGCATCGCTGCCAGTGTTGCGCTTTCGGCAGTAGCTGCCTTTTCAGGTACGGCTCGCTCTTGAAGCCCGCCCGAACATGCGCCAGCCTGCAGGCAAATCGCGATTACTGGTGCGATGTGCCAGTCATCGAAGTGGAATATCATAGACTGTGTCCCATGTGTATATGATGCCGGCAAACACCATGGCGTTTACGTCGACGATGACCGAGACCAGGGAAAAGGCAGACCCATGGGAAGAATGAGCCTGGCGGCTTCATCGCCGCGCGGGTATGAGGCTGCGGCTCGCAGAAGATACTGCCAACACCTATCATTCCTGCTCTTCACACACTTGGAAACATCCATGCGTCGGTGGACTGACTGAGCACCAGACTTACTGAAGCTCTCGCTGATCGCTACCGGATCGAGCGGGAAGTCGGCCAGGGCGGAATGGCGACGGTGTACCTCGCGCACGACATCCGGCACAATCGCGATGTCGCCGTAAAGGTTTTGCATCCCGATCTCGGCGCGGCGCTCGGGGCCGAGAGGTTCCTGACTGAGATACGCACAACCGCGCGACTTCAGCATCCGCACATACTGCCGCTGCTGGATTCCGGCGACGCAGCAGGGCTGCTCTACTATGTAATGCCGCTCGTCACTGGAGAGACACTGCGCGCGCGGCTCGAGCGCGAGCAACAACTTCCCGTAGCCGACGCGGTTCTCATCGCGCGCGAAGTCGCCGACGCACTC
>JBBREF010000037.1:0-25557 GCA_038203205.1 Gemmatimonadales bacterium
CCGCCGCCGACGCGGCCGGCGCGGCCGCTGCCTGGGCTATTCTCAGCGAGTCTTGTCTCGCCGCAGCCTTCTTCGCTGCTTCGGCTCGGGCAACCCGCCTTATCGAGTCGCGGATTGCCTGCGAATCAACCGTCGGTACCAGAGCAACCACACTCTCGGGCATTGCGAACGCTGGCGACTGCGCCTGGCCGCTATCTGCCATCATGGCAACGGATCCATCAGCAACGTCAGCAGTGGCAATTGCAGCTTCATCGCCTCCACGTTGTGACCACACGAATCCACCGGCCGTAACCAACGCAAGCGTCGCGATGATGCCCGCCAACAATCCGGCGCGGCTCTTCTTCGGCGGAGCCTGATAGCCGAGATAATCGATTTCACCGGAAAGTGAGGCAGCACCGACGGTCGCGGCTTCGCTGACGTCGATTTCCGCGGTCTCGTATTCATTGGTCTGGACTTCACCCGTCGGTGAAAGCTGCGGAGCCGATCCCTTGTGGTCCCGGATCACAACGGGAGTCACCCCGGAGTTGGGGGTGGGCGTGTGAACGATGTGCGCGACTCTCTGTACCGCCGTCCTGAGTTCTCCCGCATCGTTCGAGAACACGCTCAGCGAATTCAGCATCTCTTTCGCCGACGCAGGCCGCTGATCCGGTTCCTTCGCGAGACAGCGCATGACTATATCCGACAACGCCTGCGGCACTTCCGGCTGGACGTCGATCAGCGGCCTGGGGTCCTCGGTGAGAACAGCTGCAAGCATTCGCTGCGGTGTAGCCCCGGCATATGGTGACTTGCCGTGCAGCAACTCGTACGCGAGAAGTCCTACCGCGTAGATGTCGATGCGATGGTCAGCCGCCGGGTCACCGGCCAGCTGCTCGGGAGCCATGTAAGCCGGGGTGCCGATCGCCATGCCGGTGGAGGTCATCACCTGCGACGACGACATTGCCGCGTTGAGTGCCTTAGCCACGCCGAAATCGGTGATCAGCGAATACGAACCCGATCTCAGAATGTTGGCAGGCTTGATGTCGCGATGGACAATCCCTGCTTCATGCGCGTAATCGAGTGCTTCACCGACATGGTACAGGACGCGCAGAACTTCAGCGACAGACATGCCGCCGTCTTTTTCGATCGCCGTCTTGAGAGATTCTCCCTTGATGAACGGCATCGTAAAGTACAGGAGATCATCCTGCTCGCCCGCCGAGAGCAGCGGCACGATGTGCGGGTGCTGGAGCTGCGCGGCGACCTGCATCTCGCGGCGGAACCTGCCGCGGTTCACTTCAGCAGTGAGCTCCGGCGAGAGAACCTTGATGACGATCTTTCGTCCAAGTATCCGGTCGGTAGCAACGAACACCCGACTCATCCCGCCACCACCGAGCTCGCGGTCGATTTCGTAGGCGGTCGAGAGCGTATCCTTGAGCCGCTTCTCGAACTCGGTCGTGTGGTGAATAGGATCCATGGGGGGATATCCTACTGCACGCCGGAAGCGAGCGCAAATTCTGCGGGATTCGCCGGTTGGCCTCATGCACTACCGGGCCCGCATTCCCCGTCGCCGATACACTGGCAATTCCGTTGTCGCTCCGCGAGCTTTGGCGGAATGAACACACTTGAACTGTTATCGAACCGCCGTTCGATTCGCGAATTCACCCCCCGCGAACCGACCCGCGCCGAAATTGAGACCCTGCTGGATCATGCCGTCACGGTACCGAACCA
This sequence comes from Gemmatimonadales bacterium, assembly GCA_038203205.1. Taxonomy (GTDB): domain Bacteria; phylum Gemmatimonadota; class Gemmatimonadetes; order Gemmatimonadales; family Gemmatimonadaceae; genus UBA4720. The sequence goes on from JBBREF010000037.1 coordinate 1,705, forward strand.
TCGCCTCACGCAGCCGTGGAAATTCTACGTTCTGGGGCCGGAGTCGAGGCGATCGTTCGGCCTGGTGCTGGGTGGACGCAAGGCACGCAAGCTCGAGGATACAGCCGCCGCTGAAGTGCTGCGGCAGAAAGTGGCGGACGAACACGCTGCGCTGCCGACGATGATCGCGGTTGCCATAAGCCAGACCGAGAATCCCGAGATCCGCGAGGAGGACTACGCTGCTGGAATGATGGCGGTGCAGAACATTTCGCTTGCGGCGGTCGCGCTTGGCCTCGGGACACACATCAAGACCGGCGCCGTCATGGACGATCCGGCGGCGCGCGCGGCGATCGGCGTTGCCGACGGCGAGCGTGTGATCGCGATCCTGAATGTCGGAGAGCCTGCAACGATCCCGCCGGCGAAGGCGCGACGCGCGGCATCCGAAGTAACTACATGGCGGCCCTGAGGTCACGCTTTTCGATTGTCGCACCCACCGCCCCTGACTGGGAAGAAGGTGCTGACATCTAGCCTCGGGCCGCCTGTCGTGATCTCGGGAGACCTTCGCTCGTGGCTCCGGGATCAGCGGCGGCATCCTGGAGTCCGCGTCGTTCCGATCGGTGGCGTTCGACACGCGCGCCCGTAGGGCCACGTTTGCGATTGGGCCCACTTTGGCCCATACTTGCGGCCCCCTCACCCTCCCCAATGTCCATGCGTAAACCAGCCGCACGGATTTACCCGCATCGCAGTCCACAGTCGGGCATGCCTATCTGCTCACAGGGCCGGGTGAGACGGCGGATTTCGAGTTTACGCCGACAGAGCCAGGGGCGATGCGACTTCTGGTGCAAACGCGGCTCGCCGGCTGGAATGTGCCGGTCAACGTATTCATCACCGAACCAAAGCGGACGGCGGCGGCAACTGTGCCGTAGAGCGGGCACGAATGTCGTCGGCGCGTACCGATGTATTTGGCTGTGTGCGGATTGTCAGAGTCTACGGCTTCAGGCTGACGATTGTGCGCCCGGTTTCGAAGTCAAGCCATGCCTCGTGCTCCTTGTCCGACGAGAGCATGAAACCACGTCCCACCTGATCTATCCAGGTGAACCTGTCGGAGGCAGCAGCGAAATTCTCGAGCCCTTCGATGTACTCACAGGGTTTTCTGAAGGAGACCTGCCCGCCATCCGCGGTGTGCTCGAAGGTGAGCCAGTCGCAGTCGAGGGCGAGGCCATGTGTACCATGAACGATGGCAAAGTCAGCGAACTTGCCATTTTCGCTGAGCTTGAGGCCGTGCAGGATGAGCTGGCGCACCACGGCTTCGAGGCGAGCGTGACTGTCAACTGAGGTGACCATCAGATAGTCGTCGGAATCTCCCGTCTTGCCTCCCGCGGCGAGGGTTACGATGACCTCGTTGAACGCTATGTTATCGCCGTCCTTCTTGAGGGCATGAAGTGGTTTCTTTCGGATTACGATGCAGTATGAGTCGACTTTGAGTGCTTTTGCAGTGGCCTCCTGTGATGGGTTATCTGGTTACCTCAAAGCTATCTGGCACCACTGACAGCCGACGTCGAACAGATCGGCGATTATTCACCTTCTTCAGGCGGCAACCTCGACATAGGTGGCTGTAGACCGCGGAGGAGGACCCGTCGCGCGTGAGGACGGCCATCGCGACGCGACCGCGGGAGGGCAGACAGCACCCTCCCGCAGTCACCTTACCATCGCGAGCGTCTCAGTTCTTGATCGCTTCGCCGGTCGATACCGCCGCCGGCAGCGTCGCGACGAGCGCACGTTTCCTTCTCTCGCGGGGCGCCGACCTCTCATCGGCATCCGATCCCGCCGAAGCAGATCTCCTGAATGGCGCGCGAATGCCACCCAGGTCGAGCGCAGCGCGCACATACGCGTAGCGGCCGTTGAAGCCGGCTGGTGACTGGCCGGAGTAGATGTAGATGCCACGCGTCTGGTTCCCGGAGATCAGCGTGTCGGGATACGTGTCGAGAATATTGTTCGCGCCCACCGTGAGGTTGAGACTGTTGGCCATCCGGTACGAAACGGAAGCGTCGGTCACCCACTGTGCATCGAAGGTCTGGTCGAGCGTACCATCGGTTCGGCCCTGAAAGACGGTGAACTCGCCGAACCTGCTGGTGTGCAGGTTGGTGGTGAGCTGCCGCCATGTGTGGTTGAGCGTCAACCGGATGCTGTTCTGCGGCTGTCCCTTTTCGATCAGCGTCCGCTGGACGCGGTCGAAAAGTGCGGTGCTGACGGCTGCAAGCTGGGGTGGCGTGTCAGTTACGCGCGTCACCTTGGTCTTGTTCTGGTTATAGCCGCCCGTGAACCGGAGGAGTCCCGCGTTCTCCAGATTCAGGCCGTAGTTCACGACCACGTCCAGCCCGTTGGTGCGCGTGTCGATCGCATTGGTGAAGTAACGGGCGCCACTGACACCCGGTATTCCATTGGCTGCCAGCAGGTTCCTGACCGAGGCGTCGATGAAATTTCCCGACAGCACGATTCGATCGTCGATCTCGACACGATAGTAGTCGGCCGAGATCGAGAGGTTCGTTCCCTGCCGGAAGGTCAGTCCGCCGCTGAGGTTGTATGACTCCTCGGGCTTGAGAGCCGTCGCCCCGAGCAGCTGCGCGCCCTCGCTTCCGACCGCAAATGTGCGGATCTCGAATGGAACTCCACTAACGAAGTTCGTCGCGACCGACGAAAAGTTCGATTGCCCGAGTGAGGGCGCCCTGAATCCGGTCTGGGCCGCACCACGCACGGCTAGTCCGGGTACGATCTCGAGGCGGGCCGCAAGCTTTCCGTCGACTGTCGAACCGAAATCACTGTAATTCTCGGCCCGAGCTGCTACCGCGACAAGCAGCCGCTCCATAGGCGTCGCTTCGAGATCGATGTAACCACCGACGTTCGTCCGTGATTCGTCGGCTTCATCTACCGGCCGGAACCCAGGGAAAACCTGGGTGAATGGAGGAGCTGCGTTTCCGGCGTTGGGTCCGTCGAGAATTCGAGCCGTACCAAGAGCGAACGATGCCGGCTCGCCCTGCTCCAGCTTGTATTTGTCGCGCCTGGCTTCTGCTCCGATCGCCACGTTCAGGCCTCCAACTGGAGTCGCCCTGAACAATCTCGAAATGTCGAGGTTGGCCACCGCCTGGTTGCTGCGAAGCGTCCCTGCATAGAATTCCGTCTGGCTCGCTGCGCCAAGGGACGTATTGAGGGTATTCTCGATGTCGAAGGCAAAGGAGTTCCCACCGTAGAGTCCGCCGAGGTCCCAGTTCCAGTCCCTCATGGCCCCTCGCGCTCCGATTGCTGCCGATCCATCCCTGATGCTACTGTTTATCATTGGCAGGAACCCGTTCGGGTAGATCGCTCGCACCGTCCGGTCGTCGCGTGAACGTCTGAAGAAGCCGGCGGAGAGACCGTCGCGCTTGCCAAGGCCGCCGAATCCGTAGATCGTGATGCCGCTGGCGAGCGGAAGCTCGCTGTTCAGGAAAACCGTCATGTCGCGCGACTCCGAATCCCCCGACCAGCTCTGCCGGAGCGACTGGTTGTAGATGCTCGTGCCGACAGGAACGTTCGTGCACCCGGGTGTACCCGTAATGCACTGGACGCTGGTGTCGGTGCGCGCGCGATTGGTGCTGTCGCGCATCCGGATTTCCCCGCTCAGGTGGATAAATCCGTTGCCCATGAGGGAGCGCCCGAAATTTCCCTCGACCTGAACCAGTCGTCCGTCGTCGAAGGATTCCGCTCCATCCGGCTTGGAAAAGATTCGCCCCACTGTCGTGGCCAGCGAAGTCTGCGGCGCGGATTTCAGGATGATGTTGATCACGCCGGCAATGGCGTCGGAGCCGTACTGCGCTGCAGCGCCATCGCGAAGTATTTCGATCCGGTCGATTGCGCTCGCGGGAATGGAGTTGAGGTCGACGCTGGTAGAGCCGCGGCCGACAGACTGATTGACGTGTACCAGCGCGGTCGTGTGTCGTCGCTTGCCGTTGACGAGGACGAGCGTCTGGTCGGGGCCGAGGCCGCGGAGGGTCGCGGGGCGGATGTGGTCGGTGCCGTCGTTTACGGATGGACGCGGGAAATTGATCGATGGCGCGAGCATCTGCAGGATCTGGCTCGTCTCCGACAGGCCGGTCTGGGCGATATCCTCTGAGGTCAGGACATCGATCGGGGCAGGCGCTTCCAGCACCGTCCGGTCCATCGCTCTCGTGCCTGTAACGACGATCTGGTCGAGGCCGACGGGACTGCTGACGAGCGCGAAGTTCTGGCCTGGCGCATCACCCCCGCCGACTCTCACTGTATCGACCGATGGAGCGTAGCCGATCTTCGTTGCCCGCAGCACGTAGGTGCCCGGGTTGAGCTGCAGGCGGTAGCTGCCGTCCGCCCTGGTGAGCGTCGACTGAGTGGTGCCAACGACCAGGACGAGCGCCCCGCTGATGCTCTGTGCGCTCCCGGCGTCAGTCACCCGGCCGCTGACAGTAGAGGCTTGCGCGTGGAGTGAGGGGGCGAGGCAAAGAAAGGAGAAGATGACAGCGAGCTTCGACAGCAGCCGGTGTTCACGAAACCACCCGGTTCGAACGCGCGAAATGCGCGATGGCTCTGTATTGCAGTGAATCACTGGACAACCTCCTGGAGGAGCACGACGGCCGCCGCGCCTCGGATTGGCGCAACAAGGAGCAGCCAATATTCGTGCGGAGGGCGCAGTCCGCAAACATTTCTTCGGCTTGGAGCTCATATAGGGCGGCAGGGTGTGACTTCCTTCAGCCTGGTCATTCGTCCTCCGGGACGTCTGTCTAGGCTTCAATGTGTGAGGGGGTCAGACAGTCGCGGCACGTCGAGTTCCATGGTGCGCTCAGGCCGTGGGTGTCGTAGCTAAAGGGTCTCACCATTTTCGAGTCGACCAAGCAAATCGAGCAAACCGGCTGCCTCCCATGATCGGTTTCTTTTTCCTGACGATAAGGCGAGGAGAATGCCGGATGCCTCAAGTTCTCCAACTGCCTTATTGACTGAGGGTCGGGATCCGCCTGTGACCACTTCTGCAATTGGTACAGTGATCATCGGGTGTGCCGGCAGTATTTCGATAATTCGCCATGCTACCGAATCCTTGCGCGGGTTCGCCGCTGCCTCGAGTCTGGCTTGCCACTCGCCAACCAGGGCCTGAATCGCCGTGAGATACGATCGCGCGAGACGTGCAGCGCTCGTCGTCGCCTCGGCAAACTGTCTTATCCAGTCAATGTCGCCGCCCTCCTCACGAAATCGCGTTAGTCCCTTGATGTAGCGATCCTTCGACTTCGCCAGGATTACGCTGATGGGTGGTACGTACGAGGCAGCGATTCCTCTTCGACGCAGCACGACCTGGATAATTGCCCGACCGGTGCGTCCATTACCGTCGTCGAATGGGTGAATGGTTTCGAACTGTGCGTGCACCAGTGCAGCCTGGACCAGAGGCGGCAGTGAATCGGAGTTAACCGTGTCGCACAGGTTCGTCAGTAGATGATGCACATACTCAGGTGGTGGAGGTACGTAATCGGCTCCACACGGATTGTGGTCGTTTCCGCCAATCCAGTTCTGCTGGTTTCGCAGTCTTCCTGCAATGTGACCGTTCCATGAATGCTCCATCAGGAGCCGGTGGATTCTTTCGATATCCGCGATCGAAAAACTTTCGACCGTTGCCGTTTCGTCCACGGCCAGCACCATCGCGTCGATGTTAGCGAGGATTTCGACCGCAGCGGAACCGGGCATCTCACCGCCTTCTTTCCTGGCCTCAGCCCGGGCCAGTTCGCGAACTCCTATCTGCATTCCCTCCACTTTTGAGGAGGCAATGGACTCTGTCCGGAGGAGCAGTCGGGCGAGAGGGTTTAGTGCAGGCTGGGGTCCGTCGTTCAATGATCGTATTGCCTGTTCGGCCTCGGAGACGCTCGCCATGATCCCGGCGTTCAGGTTCAGCGTCGTAACACTCAGGGGTTCAGGGATGAAGGCGTCGTACTTGCAGGCACGGCGGTAAGATGCTGGCGCGTTGCTGACGGGGTTATGTTGCCATGTCAGTGTCACCAGTCTTCCTGTCATCGGGGCCCCCTAGGCATATTTTCTAACCCTAACCAATATAGGCCCATAATTAGGTTTACGCGATATCCCTAATCATGTGGGGCTCATCGTAAGGTTAGGTCGAGCCCTGCACAGTCCAGTGGCTACCTTCACGCGTTGAAGAAGGACAGCAAGCTTTCCCCGGGCTCGACAATGATCACGCGATCAGGCGGGAATGACCGTCACCCCCTCCTGGCCGCTAAAATCCTTATCGAATGTCGCAATGAAGCCGGGGCTGTTCCGGCGAGCCACTGTCACGATCGCGGCATCTACGAAACTCAACTCACCAGCTCCCTGACGGAATTCGTCAAGGGTTTCGAGAAAGAGGTCAGAACACGCGATGAACCCCACCTCTCTGGCCTGGAGGAGTGCTGTGCCGACGCTGGTTGCGATGGTCAGGTCGCGCCGGGCGCGCAGTACGGTGACAACTTCGAGAAACACATACTCGAGAAGGAGTGGCTGTCCCCATTGACCCGCGACGAGGTGAACCATCGTACGCGCTGCAGCGGGGTGATGGATGTCGCGCGTGTTGTGGTAGGCGATTATGAAGCTCGAATCGAGTACGATCATCCGGGCTACAAAGTCAGCGGCCGTAGACGATCGTATCGATCTCGCTGCTCAGCCGTTCGTTCCCGTCCGGGTATGGCTCCGGTGCGAGGTCAAGAAGGCTTCCGCTCCTGGGTAACGTTTCAGGCCGGCCAAGATAGGTTGCGCTTGGGTGCCGGCAGGGCAGTACCTTTGGCGGGACCATGTCGCAGCCAAATTTGAAAGGAGCAGGGAGCTGATGATTCTCGTTGCGGGTGCTACCGGAGCTGTGGGGTCGGAAATCGTGCGCCGGCTTCTCGGGCGCGGGAAAAAGGTGAGGGCTCTTGTGCGTACTTCATCGGATCCCCAGAAGGTGGATTCTCTGGAGAAGGCAGGGGCGGAAATTGCTCGCGGTGACTTGAAGGATGCCGCCTCCCTCGAGCGAGCGTGTCACGGAGTCTCGGCGGTGATCTCTACGGTCAGCATGATCGGCACCGGCAAGGAAGGCGATTCCTTCGAGGCAACCGACAGCCAAGGCACTCGCAATCTCATCGATGCGGCCAGGGCGGCGGGTGCGGAGCGATTTCTTTTCATCTCGTTCGATCTCTCCGGTATGCCGGATGCTCCGATCGTGAAGGCGAAGGGGGAAGTAGAGGATCACCTCAAGTCGAGCGGACTGGATTACACAATCATCCAGCCGTCGTTCTTCATGGAGAACTGGCTTGGCGAGATGCTGTTCGCCGATCCTGTTGCGGGAACCGCGAAGGTGTACGGGGAAGGAACGGCGAAGATCCGCTACGTGTCAGCGCTCGATGTGGCCGAGCTTGCCGCTCAGGCGGTGAGCAGTTCTGCGGCGAGGAATGCGACGATCCGGTTCGGCGGGCCGGAGGCGATCAGCCAGCGAGATGCGGTGCGGATCTTCGAGGAAGAATTCGGCAAACCGTTCGCCGTAACGGAGATTCCGGAGGCAGCCCTGGAAGCTCAATGGAGCGAAGCCCTGAATCCAATGGAGAAAACCTTTGGGGCGTTGATGCTGGGCATGGCGCGCGGGAATAATGCCGGAGACGAGCCGCCAGTGGATGACTATCCGATGCAGATGACGTCGGTTCGCGAGTTTGCGAGGAGCAGGCGGTCGGTTTAAGGCGATGAATTCGGCACCGCGCTCCATAATCGACGCCATCGGCAACACTCCGATTGTCGAGCTGTCACGTGTGGTTCCTCCGGGGTCTGCGAGAATTCTTGCGAAGATCGAATGGTTGAATCCCACCGGCAGCATGAAAGACCGGATGGCACTCTCGATAATCGAAGCCGCCGTCGCCAGCGGACGATTGGCTCCGGATGGAACCGTCGTCGAATACACTGCCGGAACAACGGGCATCTCGCTCGCGCTTGTGTGCGCCGCGCTCGGCCACAGGCTGGAGATCGTCACCTCGGACGCCTTCAGCGACGAAAAGCGCAGAATGATGGGTGCCCTGGGCGCAACCGTGACGGAAGTACCGAGCGATAACCTTCGTATCACCGAAAGCCTGATCAGGGAAATGATCGAGACATCACGTGTGATCAGCGAGCGTCCGGGTCACTGGTGGTCGGACCAGCTCAACAATCATGATGCGTTGGCTGGATATCACTCTCTTGGTGAAGAGATATGGACGCAAACTGAGGGACGGGTGGACGCATTCGTCCAGGCGGTGAGCACGGCGCACTCTATTCATGGTACCGCGGAAGCATTGCGGCAACATAGGTCAAACCTGCATGTGACGGCGGTCGAGCCCGCGGAATCGGCGGTGCTGTCGGGTGGCCCCACCGGTGCGCACAAGATAGAGGGAATCGGCATCGGTTTTATCCCCCCGCTATGGAAGCCGGACGAAGTCGACGAGATTATTCCCGTCACGACGAGCGACGCGAAGGAAATGACGCGGCGACTGGCTCGGGAAGAGGGACTGTTTGCCGGAACGTCGTCTGGCGCAAACGTGGTTGCGGCGCTTCAGGTTGCGAAGCGGCTCGGTCCGGATGCGACGGTGGTCACGCTCCTGATCGATTCGGGACTTCGATACATGAGCACCGATCTCTATGCGGCGCCGGCGTAGCTGCTGGCGTTTCTTAACCGTCATGACGTTATAGCGTCAACAAGGAAGGCCAGCCTTGCGCTCGGTGGGCAAGCATCCATATTGCATCCATTACGCATTGTCCACTGGAGGCACGCGTGGCGACGCTGACAATCAAGAATCTTCCGGATGCGCTCTACGAGCAGTTGAAGGCTCGCGCTGCTGAGAATCGGCGGAGCATCAACAGTGAAGCGATCCTGGCGGTAGAACGAGCGGTGGCCGACTTCGGTGCGCCGGAGCCGGCGCAGGTTCTAGCGGCCTTGCGTCGCGGGCGCCTGCGTCTCGATCGAGTCTTTCTGCGGGATGAGGCACTGACCGCGGGACGAAATGCCGGACGCGCGTGATCGTCGCCGATGCGAATCTGATCGCCTACCTGATTCTTCCGGGCGAACGGACTGAACAGGCGGAAGCGGTTCTGCTCGAGGATCCGGTTTGGGTGGTTCCGTTTCTGTGTGCGAGTGAGCTTCGCAGCGTGCTGAACCGGTACGTTCGCAGTGGAGATCTGACTCTAAAGCAGGCGGCTGCGGCAATGGAGCGGGCGGCCGGGCTCATCGGCGGCCGGGAAGCGCCTGTGGATTCGCGCGAGGTTCTCGAGCTTGCCCAGCGATCGGGGTGTTCAACCTATGACTGCGAATATGTCGTGCTTGCCGCTGCATTGGGCGTGCGGCTGGTGACATCTGACAAAGCCGTGCTGAAGGCATTCCCCAGTGTCGCGGTTGCTCCGGAAGCCTTCTCGAAGTAAGTCAAACTGTACACCAGTCCTTGTTAGCGAGGACTAAATCGCTTCAACTGCCGAGAAGCGGCTTCGATATCATTATCGTTGGATTATGACCAGTCATGACTGGATTATGACGACTATGGCAAAAATTGGCGTTGCGGAGTTGAAGGCCAGGCTCAGCGAGCATCTGCGGTCGGTGCGAAGGGGTGGTGAGATAGTCGTATGCGATCGGAACGAGCCGATCGCCAGGCTGGTGCCCTATGAAGCCCGTGGTTCGCTGGTCGTTCGCGAGCCTGTCCGCGAGTACCGGTCGCTTGGCGACATCAAACTTCCGCCGGGTGTGAGGCTGGGAGTCGATGCGGTCGAGATGCTTCTCGAGGATCGGCGAAGAGAGAAGTGATCGCTTACATCGATTCATCCGTGCTGCTTCGCGTTGTACTGGGACAGCCGGGCCAGCTGGCCGAATGGAGGCGTATCACGACAGGTGTAGCGAGTGGACTCGTCGAAGTGGAGTGTCTACGAACGATCGGATTTCGAGTAGCTGGGGCATAGGGGTAGCCGGTACGTGCCCTCAAGAATCCGGCGTGAATCCGAGGGATATTCTCGACATCACCGGCGACGGAGACTAGCAGGCATGCCTTCCACCCCTGCCCGGTTAGGAAATAGTCAATTTGAACTTTTGTGACAGAAGCACATTGACAAGAAACCCGATTGTTACCAATTTGGGAACTGGCCGGTTCAGTGCATATAATCACCCAGACGCGGTTGCGGATTTTTGCGAAAGCTCACCCGGATGCTGACGGGCCGCTCCGTGCCTGGGAGACAATTATGCGGGCGAAGAAGTACAAAGATCCGCACGAGGTTAAGGCCGATTTTAGAAGCGTGGATTTCCCCGGCGATGGGAAGGCAGTTTTCAATATCGGGGGTAATAAATACCGGCTCGTGACGAAGATGATGTACACGTGGGGAAAGGTTTTGATACTCGAAATTTGGACGCACACGGAGTATGACCGCTTTCTGAAGAAGGGAAAGTTTTAGTCGCTGGGAAGTTCATAGTGAATAGGCGAAGTAAACGGGAGAAAATCATGGCAACCACGACCGCTCGCGGGTCCGCCCCTGCCGTCCGTCCCATCCGGAACGGTCGGGAATTCGATGAAGCTGCAGCGGAGCTTGATGAGTTGGCGAACGCCAATCCACGTGAAGGGACAGCCGCATATGATCGCATGGAGCTTCTTACGATTCTGATCGCGGCCTACGAGGATGACACCCTGCCTCCGTTCGAGTCCGTCTCGCCACAAGAGGTTGTGCGCTTCATGGCTGAACAGAGAGGGATAGGTAGCGCTGCGCTAGCTGGCCTGTTTGGTGGAAGGTCGCGCCTGTCGGAGTTTCTGAGTGGAACGCGCGATCTGTCAAAGAGTCAAATCGTGACGCTTCGCGACGCCTTGGGCATTCCAGCTGACCTTCTTCTCCGCGGCCAGACTGCACGCGATTCGAACCAATAGCGTGCCGAGTTGGTAAATTGAGGCATGCAGAACCGGGCCTCGATTCGTGCGCGCCTTGTCCGTCTCGAGGATTCTCCCGAGGACGATCTGAGCGATTGTACCACTCCCGCCGAGCGACTGGCTTTGGTCGCTGTTCTGACTCGAGAGGCATGGGCGCTTTCAAAACGCGAACTCCCCGGCTATTCGCGGGGGCAGGTACCCGTTGTCAAAGTACGCCTGCATGAAAAAAAGTGAATCCGGATTTTGAGGATTTTCTCCGAGCCCTGGTGGATGCTGAAGTGCGATTCATGGTGGTTGGAGCTCATGCACTCGCTGTCCACGGCGTTCCCCGCGCAACGGGCGACATCGATATCTGGATCGAAGCGTCTGCTGAAAATGCCGACCGCGTATGGGCCGCTCTTGCCGCATTCGGCGCGCCGATGGACACCCTTGGAATTGAGCGCCACGACCTCACTAAAGCGGACATGGTGGTTCAGATCGGATTGCCACCGCGCCGGATCGACTTGCTTACCGGACTTTCGGGCCTGACTTTCGACGAAGCGTGGGGGGATCGCGTTGTTCATGAAACCGGGTCTCTCCAGATTCCCTTTATTGGCCGCACTTCATTAGTAGCGAACAAGCGGGAGACGGGCCGTCTCAAGGACCGAGCCGATCTCGAAGCCCTGGGCGAGGACCCTGCTTGACGCTTTTGCCGAGCATCCGGCTACTATAGAATAGAGGCCAGTTGGCTCGAGACTACAGTCCGATAGCGCTCCTGCATCTTGTCAGAAAGGTCAGACGATGCGAGAGCATTGGAGAGTTCGCGCGATACCCCGGAGGCGAGGGCGTCGATTCGTTCCTTTGCCTGTGCCCTTGTCCATCCAAGTGTGCGGGCAAGGCTGGCGAAGTCGCTGACGCGAAGGTTGTTCTGTTTTCCGTTGACCGGGAGCGCGAAAAGATCGCCGGCGATCACGAGCCTGGTGTTCACCAGGTCGTACAGTGGCGAGTACCGCGTTTCCACCACTCTCGGCGAACCTCCAAGAGTGCCAGGCTCGATCGATCGGAGAACGGCAATGTTTTTTGCGTGCAGGTCCCCATTGCCGACGATCCAGGAAAAAACTACGTGATCGAAGAACAGCTGAATGTCAGCAGTGGGAATTCCTGACGCGAGAAGTGCTGCGGCGACGCGCTCGATCGAGACACTGTACTTCTCCTCGCGCCTGAGGCCCAGCAGCGATGCGGCTTCCTCGATGAGGAAAATTCTTCGGGGTGATGGCAATGACGCCGGCAGATCAAATCGTTCCACGAGGAGGCCGGGACTGCTCAGTTCGGAGTTCGAGCTGAATTCCACGCGTCGGAGCGATGCGACGGGGAGTCCGATTCGCCGCGCGAGTTCCATGGTCGTCCATTCATTCTGTACGAGCTCGGGATATTCCGCCGACGGCAGTTTGAGGATGTGTGAGCTTACGTTGCTTGCGTGCCCGATCGAGAGAATAGCGCGTCGGTCGTTGCGCTCGAGGTGGATGGGAAGTTTTGGCTGGATTCCTGACAATCGAGTTGCGCCGCGGCGGCGCAATTCGAGCCAGAGCTCGCGCGAGTCAGGATCGGCGCCAATCTGTTCTTTTACCGGGAGAGGGTCTGGCGCCGCTTCAAGATCAGCCAGGCGGACGTCGAGATGATCGAGTACGAACCCGGACGCATCGAAGCGTGGCGGTCGAAGCGTGAGGTTGCTGAGGTATTTCTGTGTCGTGCGGAGCAGGGAGAATTCATCGCTCCGGGCAATCTTGTGGATTGCCTGAAGGCGTGCTTCCGCCCAGCCTTCTGGAAGCAGGTTGTTGAAGAATGCCGGGATGCCGCTTCCTTCGTACGCTGGCCCATCGGGACGAAGCGGAAGGCCACTGAGCGGAATCGTCCAACCGTCATCATAGGTAAACCGGTACTCTCGACCAGCGAGTGACTCAAGTTGGCCGATGCGCCATTGATAGAAAAAAACGTCGAGCGCCTCGGTGTGTCTGACCGCCGGTTTGTCCGTTGAACCAGTGCGCACTTTGTTGAAATGCGCGAGCTCTCGCAGCATTCCGTTGCGGTTGGCGAAAGCAGGAGCGCGCAGACGATCTGATTCGCTGAGCGAATCAATCAGCCCGCGAATTGTGTGGTCTGGGAGAGATCTGTCGGGTTGTCGTGCGTTTGAGTCAAGTAGCTCGAAAACGGTCTGAAGCGGGGAGCTGATTCGGATTCTCACCGGCTGAGGTTCGGCCGAGAGTGAGGGTGAAACCATGTCTTCGAGGTCGAGCTCGACTAGGTCTGGATAAGGAAGCGCTGGCAGGCGATGGACGACGATGCCGGGCAGCTTTGCGGGTGTGCGGGTTTGTGGAGCGCCGGATATGAAAGCTGATCCGTTGACGGCTCGAAGGAGTGCGGCCGTGCTATATGAGATATACCAGTTGGGGAAGGCCAGTTTGAGGATGGTCGGGAGGTGGCGCTCAACAATGAGTTCGGGCGAGCCGGGGTCGTCGGTGTAGACGCCGCGGGCGATGCGGCGGACGGTTCCTCTTTGAGTGGCCTTGTCGAGGGCTTTCCGGTCCAGGGTTGTGGCGGGTGAAAAGAGCATAGTCTCCCATTCGCCAAAAAGTGATGATAGATATTAGCGAGATGGCGACATATAGTCCATAGAATGTCTCCAATAGAGCGACAAGTGCTGAGCTTTATGGGTCAAATGGCGATAAAGTCTGGTTGTGTCTGCGACTCCCCGTGGACGCTGGCTCACCCCAGGCCGCGGCTCTCTGTATCGGCACAGCGTGTGGCCGCCTCATGGTTTCCGCGTACGGTTGAGAAGGCGCAGGCATCATACCCCAGGTGGAAAGAGGTCGATGATGGCTACCATGCAATACGGAGACTACGTCGCGCGAATAGCGTTGGACGAAGAACGCGGGATTCTCCACGGACGCGTAGAGAATCTGGCAGATGTGATTTCCTTCGAAGGGGCGACTGTCGAAGAGCTCCAGAAAGAGTTTAAAGAGTCAGTGAAGCTGTACCTCAAGGTCTGCCAGAAAAAAGGGATCGAGCCCAGGCGACCCTACTCGGGGAAATTTGTGGTGAGGCTCAATCCAATATTGCACAGGGAGATAGCAGTCGCCGCTGACCGGGAAGGGGAGAGCATCAACAAGTGGGTAGAGCGAGCGCTCGAGCAGGCAGCCCTCGGTTAGTCGAGGAATCTTGCCCGCGTCCGCGATTACTATGCAGTACGAGTCGACCTTGAGTGCGTTTGCAGTGGCCATCCTATGATGGGTTCTCTGGTTACCTCAATTAAGCCCGGCACCACTGACAGTCGTCACGGAAAGCACTATTGCGTCAGGCGCTCTGCCTTAGGCGACCATTCACCTTTTTCAGGCGGCAACTTCGACATAGGTGGCTGTAGACCGCGGAGGAGGAACCGGATCTCCTGACTCGCGCAGGCCATCGAGATGGAAACCTACGCCATCGCGTATTGCCGTCTCGACTTCCTCCCGCGTCGCTCCAGTCGCGATGCACCCCGGAAGGTCGGGCAGGAAAGCAGAGAATCCTGTGGTCGATTGCTCGATGATCACCAAGTATCGGCTCATGAGTCTTTCTCCTTCAAACGGTCGAGGCCAGCTTGCTTGAGGATACTCTTCAATGTACGTGGCGCGATGTCATCATTGCCATCCCCAGCCACCGTGACCAGGCCGGAAACAGTGCCACCCCACGATTGAACGCGACATCAACAGGTTGCTGTTGCAGCCAGATCCTTGCGATTCACCCGCCGAAGGCGACTACCTCCTGCCCGAGTTCGACTTTCAGCTCTGGATGTCGATGAATCTCTCGCGAGCGTAATCGATCTCGATCTTCCTTCCGCGGAAGAAGTCGCTCCCGACGATCCACCCGTCCGGCCCGAGCAGAAGCCCGAACATCATCTGAAGAGTGGGAGGGAGCACACCCGCCTTAATCGTGAGCCTGCGCCCGCCGATCTCCGCGCGAACGACTCCCCGGCTCGACCGACCTGTCACAACGGGCACACCCATCACGAGTTCGATGGGAATGGAAATACCATCCTGTTCCGGATGATTCCTGTCGAGCAGCGGTTCGCGAGGTTTGCGAGGAGCAGGCGGCCGCTTCTCGACACCGAATGGGCGCGGCTCACTGGAGGGTCCGCGAATGCGCTCGATGATGCGACGACGGTCTTTTTCAGGAATCGCCTTCGTAGGCCGCTGTGAGAGCTCGTCGAGCAGGGCCTGCGGCACCGCGGAACCAGGGGCGGTTGAATGCAGGGGTGGGCTTGCGCTTCGAGGATCCATGACGGTTTCCCCAGCGGTTTGGCGCAATAGAATCTGGAACGTTTTCGCAATTTACTGCAACCCGAAAATATCCCCAAGGAGGAGTCGGATGCGGGTCAATGCGACCGGCCGCGCGCGAGAGTGGGACCATCGGCTGCTGTGCAGGCGTTGCGGAAACGTATTTGACGAGACCGGTCCGGCGACCTGAAGCAGCCCTCAAAGTCTCACGGCTGCATCGGGAGTGGCTGACTAAGGACACCCGCAATGATTCGTATACCCTGCATGAAGTCGAACACTCGCAGGTTCTCGTTGGGCGAGTGCTGGTTGTTGTCGGGATTCACGGTCCCGACGGACACGGCCGGCAGGCCGAGGGTGGAGACGAACGGCGCGATTGGAATCGAGCCGCCACTCGTCCGTTCCATGATGGGCGGGTGACCGAGCACGCGCTCGAGCGCGGCCGCGAGCCAGCGTCCGACGGGCGAGTCGAACGGCGTTCGGAACGCGGCGTATGATACGTCGTCGTCGAAGCGGATGAGTCGCGGATGACGCATGCGCTCCTCGGTCGCAGGATCCCGCCCGCTCACGATGGTGTAACCGAGCTGCTCAATGTGCCGGCGCATCAGGCCGAGCAGCCGGCCGGGATCGGATTCGGGCACAAGGCGCACGTCTATCTCCGCGACCGCGGTGGACGGGACGATCGTGCGAGCCTCATCTCCCACCCAGCCCGAACTCATGCCGCGGACGTTGAGCGATGGATACTGCAGCGCTTCCTGCAGCGTCGGTGCAACGCGGTCCGGGGCCGCAATCACCATGCGTCGGTGGATGGCCGCCGGGTCGTCCGGCACGTCCGCGAGAACGCGGCGTGTCTCATCGTCGAGGTGCACGCCGTCATAGAAGCCGGGAATCGCGACGCGCCCCCATTCGTCCTTCATGGATGCGAGCACCTGCGCGAGCCGCATCGCCGGATTCGGCACGTAGTTGCCCCAGTGGCCGGAATGCTGCGCGATGATCGGACCGTACGTCGTGAGCGTGACGGTCGCGATGCCGCGCGCGCCGAACGTCAGCGATGGCCGGCCCGAGTTGTGCGGCGGTCCATCGAAGATGACGAGCATGTCGGCGGCCAGCGCGTCGCGATGACGGACGACGGCATCCGCCAGGTGCGGCGAGCCCATCTCCTCTTCCGTATCGATGATCACCTTCAGGTTGAACTCGGGCGAGGCGCCGGCGTAGTCGAGCATCGAGACGGCCGTAAGGAACTGCGCGATGGGGCCCTTCGAATCTGATGCAGACCTCGCGAATATCCGCCATTCGGGATCGGGTGCCTGGTACAACCGCTCCCACGGAAGCGTCTGCCAGTCAGTGGGGTTTCCATCGACGCTCGTTGCGCCGGCGTGCCGTGCTTTCAGCGTCGCCGTCCACGGACTCTGCTGAAACCAGCGTGATGGATCGACCGGTTGTCCATCGGCCTGAAGGTAGACGAGCACGGTTCGCGTCGCGCCGGGAACGGCTCGAGTCGCGAGCAGGGCGTCGCTGCCCGGCATGGGCAGCCGTGTCACATCGAAGTTTCGCTTCGCGAACTCGGCCCCGAGCCAGTCCGAAAGCCGTGTGATGTCCTCAGGTTGGCTTGCGTCGTTCGGGAAAGAGAGCAGCTCGCGATAGAGTCGGAATGCGTCGCCGGCGCGCGCCTCCGTCAGTTTGCCAATGCGCTCGGCCGTTAGCGGATGCTGCGCCGAACACGGTGTGGCGCCTGACGTACCCACCGCAAGGATGCTTACCAGCAGCAGGCTCACATTTCGAAAACGCATCGAGGCTCCTTCCGGTACACGGGGTTTTTCCGGCAAGGAAAACAGCACATGGCTTTTTCTCTTTGGCGCATGGCGCTTATTCCGGCTCTGTGTGCGCTTGCACCCCTCGTCGAGATCTCGAAGAATCACGGGGAATGATCCGGGGTTTGGGCACGGCCGTGCCGGATGGCGCTGCGCTGCAGCCGAGCGCTGTCGCAAGCATCACGGGCCACACGCTGGCGCGGAACGTCAGCATGGGCTTTCTCTTCCTGGTCATGGACTAAAGTCTGCCGAATACGCCCCCGATGGGGAAGGCAGAGTCCGTTCTCGCGTACTCCTTCGCCCAGCACACCGTATTGACGAGGCGCATCCTCTCCAGAGTCGTACACACGTGATCCAGCGCGAGCTCATCTCCCTGGTAGCCGCCGAGATCGAGCAGCTGACCGTGGGTGCTGGCATCGGGCTCGAGCCGGCCTTCATAGAAAGCGTCAGACACGAAGGAGTTGCATCTGGTCGCCGACGAGGACGATGTTGCGCGCCGCGAGCCCGGAAGCGACGACGTCGGCGAGGCTGACCTGTCCTGCTTCATCGATGAACAGGTAGTCGAGGCGCTTCACCATCTCAGGACATGAGAACAGCCATGCAGTGCCGCCTATCAACTGGTGGTTGGCACGTCCTTCAAATACGGCTTCACCGAACCGTTTGAGAGCACCTCTCATCGCCGCGTCCATCAGCGGGCCTGATGGAACCAGAGCGAACGAGCCGGCGAACGGTGCCTGTCTATTGCCGATCGTGATCTCGAGCCAGCCCTCTTCGGGATTCACAGCTTCGATCTTGCCCGCTCCCTTCTCGGTATCGGTCCTCACCGGCGAGTCGCCGACGTCGAGCTTGAACTCCTGCAGGGGAAATCGCAGTCGCCAGGTCGTTGACTGTCTGATTGGTATCGGCTCAAACGCCGGATCAACGCTCAGTGACCCTATCGACTCCGCATCTGCTACATGATCGAACGCCGGGTCGAGACGCTCGAAGGACTTCCACCACTCGCTGCGAGCCTCGCGCCGGTGATACTCCAGGAGATATCCAGGCAGCTCACGCCACCTGCGCTCTTCCCCGCTCGTATTGACGGTGAGGTTTGCGCGAAGCGCGAGAATGTAGAGATCCTGCTGCCTCCGCTCCTTCTCTTTCTCAGCCGCCCGGGCATCCTTCTCAACCTCAGGGTCGAACCACGCGGTTCGGTCCCGGTACGGTGCGCGCTTCGAGACAGCTTGGTGAGTGCAGCGAGTAAATGGAACTCACCCAAACTCAGTCGTTCGTCGACTTCGCCGCAGTGCCTCCTGCCAGCCGCTCGATGCACTCCTGGCTCCGTGCCCTGATGCGTACCGCCAGCTTCTCTACCGTTTCACTGTCCAGCCCGTCCGAGATGGCGCCTGTTGCGACTTTCTCGACAGCCTCGGGGATGAACGGTAGCAGAGCGTCCAAACGCTCGAGTACGTACCGCTCCTTCAGCTTCGAGACATTCGCCAACTCGACCCAATCCGCGCGTGCGATTTTTCTGGCGAGATGCTCTCTTCCGATCCGCATTGCCAGCCTGATCTCGTGTAACCTGCTGTCGGAGTATGGGAGGAAGCTGGCTACGTCATAGAAGGGGGCGAGTCGAATGCCTCCGCCAGGAGCGTGCAGGATGGCGTAGTTCTTGGCATGAGCGTCAGTTGCAGCCAGCACCCAGGTCAGGGCAATCATGTCAACAAAGCGTCCGACATCCGCCTCTGGCTCAAGTGATGACTCCTGGATGAGAGGGACAATCTGGGCGATTCCCGGTCCGCCTTCGTTCTCGTATTTGTTCCAGGGCAACACCGACATCGCCTGACAGAGATCCTCCTGGTGGATGCGCCGGTAGCTCGCTCCCTGTGGAAGCCGATCGAATCGCTCGACAACGATTGCCATTTCGCCGGCGAACGATTGTACTTTCGACTTTGCGGCGCCGAGCCCGAGTTCCGATGCCAGCGCAAGGCACAGATGCTCATTCTCTGCGAAGCCTGAATACTCCTTTGAAGGTGGCTTCAGGATGTGTGTGGTTGGTGTTCTCCCCAGCGGGTTTCCCCAGCGGCTGCCTTCATTGTACAGTGCGATCTTCGGCTGTGCGCCCGCCAGGCTGAACCGGCCAGCGGTCTGTCGATCGCTTCCCGGAAGCCCGGTCTGCTTCACCGACTGCAGTTGTCGCGCTACTTCGGCGTCGTCGATCCAGTCGACTTCGGCGGAGAGCTGCTGGCCCTCCAACTCCTGCAGCTGGTCAGGCGCAATGAATTGAACTGCACCTGCGCAATCCGCTCCGATGTGCGCCAGTATTGCGAGAGGGTTCCGCGTTGATACACCGAATGTCCGGGCGTAGCGGTCGAGGGTGCGCTCGTTGTCCGGGAGTAGTCCCCAGAGAAACGCCTCCACTTCTTTGTGATCGTGTTCGGCAGCCGTCAGAGGCATTGAAAGCGAGAGCGGATAGCTGTCCCCGGCCAGGCGCCAGTCTGCTTCGTAGACGAAACGATATCGCGCACGTGGCTCCTGATAGACTGCGCCGACTACCCTACCGTCGAGCAGCGCAATCAGCCTGGGTTGACTCCTGGGCAATCCGCCCCGAGCCTCAGTCACGTGCGCTCCCTCGCCTGGCGTCTACGATCTCGTTGAGCTCCTTTGCGGCGGCTGATGTCCGCATCGGACTCAAGTGCAATTCTGCACCAACAGCTCGCAGCGCACGAAGCAGGGTTCGAAGGTCTGCGCTCGTCTTGCCCTGCTCGACCTGTACGACCCATCGGCGGTTCACTCCGACTATTTCGGCTAGCTGTGCCTGGGTGAGTCCCAGCCCTCGCCGCATCTCCCGAATTAGCTGGCCCAGGTCTTTTCTCGTACGGATTCTCATTTCCTCGCCCCATCCTTTTTCGGGTTCCTGCACGTTGCAAAGTGACTAATTAATCACTTAAAGCAAAAGTAATCTTAAAATCACTTGTGTCAACAGTGAGCTTAAGATCACACGAAACAGCGCAAGCTCAATGTTGCGTCATGTAACGACGGATAATAGATTCCATAATGACACCAATTTGGTACCATAATGGCTAATCTAACGGTAAAGGGCGTTCCCGAGCCGCTGGTTGCGGAGCTCAAGAAACTGGCAGCGGCTCATCGTCGCAGCCTGAACGGCGAGGTTATCTACCGCCTGGAGCGGTCCGTGTCCCGCGATGACGCAGACACGCGACGCTTCGTGCGCGAGACTGATCGCCTGCGGGCCGAGATCGGAATTCAGACGACTGTCGACGAAATAATTTCCGCCAGGGACGCAGGTCGTCGTTGATCATCTCGGACTGCACATTGATTGCGCAGTTTTTTCTCAACACCCCTGAGACTGAGCTTGCGCGGCAGATTGCGATGAACGAGAACACGTGGCTGGTTCCTCCGCTGTGGCGAAGTGAGTTCCGGAGCGTTCTTCGCAAGTATTTCCTGAGCGATGAATTGTCGATACGGCATTGCATTGATGCTATGATGGCTGCCGAGGCCATGCTGTCCGGAGGCGAGATGCAGGTGTCGAGCGCCGACGTGATGACTCTTGTTGCCGCAACGGGCTGCTCGGCGTACGATGCGGAGTACGTGTCGCTGGCGAAGTCGTTTTCAATCCCGCTCGTTACCAGCGACCGGCGTCTTCGCGAGCGATTTCCAGGCGTCGCGGTATCACCCGCGGAGTTTCTTGCTGGCTAACGCATGCGACCACCCGCCGAACAGAATGCCGCCCGAAGCCGTGGTCAATGATGCCTGGCACGACTGACAGTGGTCACTGAAAGCCGACCGGCGTCGATAGTGCCGGTCAGGTTCTCCCCGCGAGCAGCAGTTCGTTTGCTTTCACGCCTGTTTGCCTGGCGAGTCCCTCAGCCATGGAGAAGAAGCAGGCAAGGTGCTCCGAAACGAACTGCATATGCAGGATAAGCCGCATAAACCGAGGAGGGTCGGGATGAAACGATGCCCAGATACGATCGATTGTCTGGGTTTCCGTCACCGCGGCGCGCGCTATCCACCATGCCACCTTGTTCCCGGCACTGCCGCCACCCCATTGCGGGCCAACCTGCGACCTGCCTTCAGAGGATAGGATCACGGAACGCTTACCACTGCTAGTTTGACCATACGCGCCAGCCTTTCTCCCTCGTCCACCCATGCGTCTCTCCACGCCGTTTGGCGGGGAGAGGTTTCTTCGCGTTGCGCGGCTTAGTCATCCTGCCTCGTAGGGTCGGTGATATCAATGAACCGGCCTCCTTGATAATCGACGACGACAGCCCTGTTCCGGAAGAAGTCGCTCCCGACGATCCACCCGTCCGGTCCGAGGAGAAGCCCGAACATCATCTGAAGAGTGGGAGGGAGCACGCCCGCCTTGATCGTGAGCCTGCGCCCGCCGATCTCCGCGCGAACGCGCCACACGTCTGTCTCGAATTCCCCGAACCCGGGATAGAAATCCTTCCGCCTGCCAACCGGCGTGAGTCCCTCGACGAGCGCCGCCGGCACGTACGAGATCGATGCACCGCTGTCGATCACCGCGCGAACGATTCCCCGGCTCGATCGGCCTGTAACGACCGGCACGCCCATCACATGCTCGATGGGAATGGAAATACCATCCTGCTCCGGATGATTCCTCTCGAGCAGGCGGACCTGTCTCGCCGGCCAGTCGATCAGCACGCGGTTCGCGGCGAAGAAGTCGTGACCGAACAGCCACTCGACCGGCCGTCCGAGATGCGTACCGGCGGCGTCGAGCACAGCGTGCATGGTGGTTGACGGATTCCACACCTGGCCGGCCACCCTGTACTCCTGGCCGCGCCCGATGCTCACAGGCGATCCGGTGTCCAGGAGAGCCAGTCGGCCGCGTCCGCCGCGGATCAGCATGTGTCCTTCACGCACGACGAGCGGCCGCGTCGAGTCGGAATCGTCGCCGTCACCGTTCTGCTTTCGCGGCGGAGCAGTCTGGAATGCCGCGAGGTGAATCACCCGACCGTTCTGGGTGAGCGCTCCACCGGTGATGTCCGGCGAATCCAGACGAAGGTCTTCGCCGAGCCCGATGGCGGGGAATGATTTCGCGTCGAGCGCGAGGATCGACTCGAGGAGCCGCGACGCCTCCGAATCCTCCGCCTTTGCAGGTGACGGAGTCTGGCTCGCGAGCGCGTCGAGTGCGTAGCTGCGGAGAATCTTCGGGAGATACGTGCGAAGCGTGTCTGTCGAATCGAACAGCTCCATTCCCGCGGCGGCGCCGTTGATCGCGAAGATCGCACCCACCTGTCCATCAGCGACGCTCACGTCGTTTACATACTGCTCGATCGATGTGCGCCTGTTCTCGTAGACGTCCTGCATCGCGGAAGTCGGTGATGCGTAGCCGAGCTTGGATGAGAGCTCGTCGATGTCTTCCCATACCGATCCCTGGTCGCTCATGCGGGAGCCACGCATCTCGATGTTGCGCGACACGGCGCGTGCCTTCTTCGCCCGCGCCACGCTGAACATCATATCGGGCGATTCGGCGAACTCGCGTGACTTGTAGCTCCACCGACCGCGCTCCACGCAGGAAACGGGGAGGGGGAGTGTCTGATTGCCTGGCGCAAGAACGGTAAGGTTGGAGATACGGTTCTGGCGGGCGCCGAGGAGCTCTTCACCGTCGATGATGAGGACGGGGATGTCGGCGAGGTTCTCGAGCGCGAGCGTGGGGACGTCCCCGCCTTCGGAGATCTCGGTGATCCTGGCCGACCCGGCGCGGAGGGCGCTGCCGACGGGGAGGTATTGTGCGGGATTTACCGCGTCTTCGGCGAAGAGCGGGAAGATCGTGAGATTATGGCGCTCGATTCCCGGTCCTACGCGAACGCGGGGTGTGACGTCTTTCAGCATGGTCATTCGTCCTCCAGGACGTTCTGTCTGTACTCCAATGTGCGACGGGGTCTGACAGTCTCTCTCTATCTAGGCATTGACAAGATAGAGTCTAGCTGATTATCTTTGCGTTGTCAAGATCGTCGGGGTGCGCTACACTTCCCTCATCCTCTAACCGGCAAGCGATGGCACCGAGAGATTCTCAGAAGAAGCCGTATCACTGGGGGGAACAGCTTCGCGGCGACCTCGTCGCTGAGGCGCTGCGACAGGTGGAACCACTTGGCATCGCCGGCCTTTCAACGCGGGAGGTGGCGCGGGGGGTGGGGGTGAGTCATGCCGCGCCGGCTCACTATTTCCCCGACAGGTTGGCGTTAGCCGCGGCCGTCGCGGCGGCCGGGTTCGAGCAGATGTACGAGAGCATCGAGGCGGCTGTTCGTGCGCGGCGAAAGCCTTCCGAGAAACTGCTTGCAGCCTGTCTGGCATACGTCGAGTTCGCGCTCGAGCGCCGCGGTCTTTACCGCACGATGTACGCTCCCGAGCTGGCCGAGCGGCTGAATACTCTTCCGCGCTCCCGGAAGGGCGTGGATGACTTCACCACCCTGGCTCAACTCAAGGCGAAGGGGTTTGGGGTTTTCGTCGACATAGTCCGGGATGGCCAGGCCGAAGGTGCATTCCGCGCCGGGAAGGCTGACGATCTCGCACGGGCCGCGACAGCGGCAGCGCACGGACTCGCGAGGCAGTTCATCGACGAAGGACTCGGCGTGCGAATCGATCGGATGGCGCATGCGCGCCAGGTAATCGGGATTGTGCTGGACGGACTCGAGGCGCGTTGAGTAATGAAACTCTTCTATTCGACCGATTATGTCGCGGCCGCCGAATCATTCGACACCACGCGTAAGTCAGGGTGGCTTGCCGAGTCGCTTGTGGTGGACCCGATCGATGGTGTGGAGATCGTCGCGCCTCAGCCGGTCACGTTCGATGAGGTCGCCGCGGTTCACGATCCAGCATACGTAA
>JBBREF010000038.1:0-25451 GCA_038203205.1 Gemmatimonadales bacterium
CTTCATGTAACCGACCTCGAAACCAGCAGACACGCGCGAGTATAGATAGATGCCGGACAGAATCGTCAGCGCAGCAACGACAGGCATTATCTGCATGAACTTTCGGCGAGCGATGCCCGCCATCACCTTCGCACCGTCAGGCCCCGCTTCGCCAATCGACGGAACGAGAAACTCCGTGACGAAAATCATCGCGCCGACCCAGAACACTCCGCCAAGTATGTGAATGAGTCGTGCAACTATGAGAGCCTCGTCGATCATTTAATCCCCCCGTTAGCGTAAAGCCTTCGACCCCAGCCAGTCCTGCCTGAACCGTTTCATCTCTTCAGTCACGGTACGCCCTGCCTTTTCATATGTCGTAATCGTGTAACGTGCCCTGCCAACCAGTTTCATCGGGATCGTTCTCCTGACCTGCCGCTGCTCGACGTCGAGCTGTACTGTCTCCCCGATCTGCCGCCTGCTGATGATCGCATTGAGAGTATCCCGTGTGGTGACCGGCACACCATCGACAGAATAGATGAGATCGCCGCTTGCAAGCCCCGCGGCAAACGCGGAGCCGCCCTCCGAGCTCCAGTTGACGAACACTCTCGTCGTATCATCATCTAGCGATGCACCAAGCACGGGGAGACTGTTGTCGCTCGTCATCAGGACGCCGGCACGCGCGAGAAGCGGTGCGTAATCCGGAACTTCACGGCCGTCGATGTATCTCCGGAAGAAATCGTTTGTGAATGCCGTGTCACCCGTCAGCCTCGCAAGTGTTGAACGCAGGTCCGTCATGGTGTACGGACGTTCCGGCGTCAACGCAGCGGACTGGTGCCGCCCGTAGTCACGCCACAACATCCGCATGTACTCGTCGAGAGTCTTGCCGAATCGCGACCGCAGTGTGAGGTCGAGCCCGATGCCGATCGTAGAGCCCCACGTGTAGTACGAGAGAAACGTGTTCGCCTGGCGCGTGGGATCGAGCCAGGAAGCCCCGTCGAAGAACGGCGCCTGCCTGCTCATTTCCACGGCCGACCCGTGATTCCTCGCCGGCGAGTTCACGACATTCAGTATCGCACCACCCATGCTGGCGAGAAACTCGTCGTCAGTCGTAATGCCGGCACGCCGTATCGTCAGGGGCCCGTAGTAGTTCGTAAATCCTTCACCAAGCCACAGCTCATCTGACATGTTGTCACGCTCGAAGTCGTACGGTTCGAGCGCCTTCGACCGGAGCCGTTCGATGTTCCACGCGTGAAAGAACTCGTGTGATATCGTGCCAATTACTCTCCGCCTGCCGGCCTCCCCCGCGAGTGATGCGGTACTCGACACAACTGTCGAGTTCCTGTGCTCCATCCCGTCACCACTTGCCCACGGCAGGTAATCGGCGAGAAACGTATACGTCCCGCGATCGAACCCCGGCATCGCGCCAAACACTCCGTATTGCTCGGCAACAATGCGCTTTACTGGCGCAGCGAGTGAATCGACCTGAGCCTGTGTGCCAAGGTGATGCACGGCAAGCCTGATCGTCGCGACCTGGCCTCCGACCGTGTCCTGCCACGAGCTGAACATCACCGGGCCGACCTCGGTCGGCGAATCCATGAAATACTGCATGTTGGGCGCAGTGAACACGGTCGGGTCATCAGTTGCAAATAGCTGAGTCGCGACGCGCCAACCCTGACGAGGATGAATCTTCAGCCGTACCGGCGCCGCGCTCATCTTTGGCGCGACCAGGAACGTCGCCGGAATGTTCATGTGCGCATGCGAGTGATCGATGCTCAGATAAGTCCCGTCAGTGCGATCGCCCCACACTGAGTAAGTGATCTTCACGGTTCCGTCGTGACCCTTCACATCCCAGCCGTGCGGATGTGGTTGAGTCACCGCAAGCGCCCTGCCCCGCCCGTCTGCGGCACTCACATTATAGACGTTCTTCGCGAAACCAGTCGGCGAATATCGTCCCGGCGACGAGCGCGCCATACGGGCTTCGAGCGTCGACCCGCGCGGTAACCCTCGAAACGTCGCAGTCACCAGCCCGATGTGCTGCGCTGCATTATCAAACGAGATCTCATAGTCGACACGCTGATCCTGCGCTTCGACCGTCGAAGAAAATGTCGGAGCGGCCACCGCAAACGCGATGGCAAGCATTCGTGAATACATCGACCGCTACTCCTCAATGATTGGCTGAACTTGCGCCTTGAACTTACTATCATCGATGCCAATCAACGAGAAGTCCGGCGCCGAGGCGGAACATCTCGATGTACTCATAGTCGGCGCCGGACTTTCAGGCATCGGCGGGGCGTGGCACGTGCAGACGCACTGCCCGGGAAAATCCTACGCGATTCTCGAAGGGCGCAAGACCAGCGGCGGCACATGGGATCTCTTCCGCTACCCCGGCGTCCGATCCGACTCTGACATGTACACACTCGGCTACTCGTTTCAGCCGTGGCGGGAGGCAAAGGCAATCGCAGATGGTCCGTCGATTCTCAGCTACATCCGCGGGACGGCAACCGAGCACGGCATAGATAAAAACATCCGCTACGATCATCGCGTTTGCCGTGCATCATGGTCATCAGCCGACGCAAGATGGACGGTGGAGGCGGAGACCGGTGCCGGAAATGAGGTCGTCACGATTACCTGCAGCTTTCTTTACCTCTGCACCGGCTATTACGACTACGAGAGCGGCTACACCCCTGAGTGGAAGGGATTGGAGAAGTTTGAGGGACGCGTTATCCATCCTCAGAAGTGGCCGCAGGATCTCGACTACACCGGCCGCAACGTCGTCGTCATCGGCAGCGGCGCGACAGCGGTAACGCTCGTGCCCTCGATGTCCACCGCTGCAGGACACGTGACGATGCTCCAGCGATCGCCGAGTTATGTCGCGAGTTTGCCGAGCAGGGACAAGGTTGCTGACTGGCTGCGCGGACATCTTCCCGGTCGGCTTGCGTACCGAATCACGCGTTGGAAGAACGTGATGGTCGCGATGACGTTGTACAACCTGGCGCGTGCGAGGCCGCAGTTCTTCAAGAGGATGTTGCGCAAGACGGCGCAGCGCAAACTCGGCCCCGACTACGATTTCAGTCACTTCACCCCAGAGTACGAGCCGTGGGATCAGCGCCTTTGCCTCATCCCTGACGCTGATCTCTTCAAGGCGATAAGGTCGGGGAAGGCGTCGATGGTGACCGACCAGATCGAAGAGTTCACCGAAACGGGTATCAGGCTGCGCTCCGGACAACATCTCGATGCCGATATCGTCGTCACGGCGACGGGTCTGAACATGAAAGTCATGAGCGGGCTCGCCCTTTTCGTCGACGGTGCACCCGTCGACCTGGCGGGCACGATGACGTACAAGGGGATGATGTACAGCGACATCCCCAATCTCGCCTCCGCACTAGGGTACACAAATGCGTCATGGACCTTGAAGTGTGATCTCACCGCGGCATTCGTGTGCAGGCTCATCAATCACATGGACGCGCGCGGGTACACGCACTGTACGCCACGGCGAACGGACCCTTCAGTCACCGAAGAGCCGGCGTTGAGTTTTTCTTCAGGGTATGTGCAGCGTGCGCTGGCTTCCCTGCCGCGACAGGGATCGAAGAAGCCATGGAAGCTCAACCAGAATTACGCGCGCGACATGATGAGCCTCAAGTACAGCCGGATCGAAGATGGTACTCTCGAATTCACGAGGTCAGCGACAGGTACCGCTTCCCGAGTCTGAAAATACCCCGGCAACGGCGGGCACAAATTTCCATTCGTACCGTTCTTCGCCGAGTGTGAGGCGCAGCACTCCGTATCCGGTGTCGAAGCGTGCGGCGGAATTGGGCCTGAAGAACAGAGCGGGAAACAGCGAAGCGCCTCCGTTGCCGACGACGAATTCGCGAATACCCTGAGCATTCGCGATGCCGTCGACTGTCTGTGGGTCGAAGCGCTCGTAGTGATGATCGTGGCCAGCGAGAACGATCTCCGCCTTCGATTCCTCGAGTGCGCGCCAGAGTGGTGCGACCGACGGGTTGTTTCCGTGAAAACCCGAGCTGAACAAGGGGTGGTGCCAGAAGGCGAGGGTGCACTTCACGGGGTTTGAAGCGAGGTCCTGTCTCAGCCAGGTTTCCTGTGGTGACCCGACTGACATGTCGATGTTGCTGTTGAGCGAAATGACGTGCCAGGTGCCGACATCGAATGAGTAGTACCCGCGCCCGGCCGGGCCGGCGTTACTGCCGAAGTATTCATAGTAGGGAGCGGCGCCGGCGGTTACGTACTCATGGTTTCCCGGCGCCGGTCGTGTTCTGTCCTTGTGTCGGCCCCACGATGGCTGGTAACAATCGGCGAACTCCTTTGTGGTTCCCGATTCGTAGGCGATGTCGCCCGCCATGAGAATCACGCCTGGGAGCGTATCGACGATTGCGCTGGTCGATTCATCTCCCTCTGATGCACAGCTGGCGACATCTGCGACCGCGGAGACATAGGCAACCTGTTCCGGCGACTGATCGACGGGCTCGTTCGAGCTGGGCTCTGAACATCCGCAGACGAGAAGAGTTGCGACTATTGCGGCAAGGATGTCGGGACGACTCATGAGTGATGTTTACGCAGAAACCGGACCCTTTGGACGTCGTGTCTGAGCGTAAAGCAAACGCGGGTACGACGGAAATACACGGGGGGAAAGGAGGCTTTGAAGTGCCAGGAGTTTTTGAAGGTCAACCGGGCAGGAAAACGATGTCGCTCGTTCGGGATTGATGATTGTTTTTGTGGACTGCGCAGCAACGTTCATGCATGAAAAATGTCGATCGCATCATGCACAACGGCGAAGATGATGAGTTATCTCGTCGCATTATCGGCTGCGCTCTAGAGGTGCACTCTCAGCTTGGGCCGGGGCTACTCGAATCGACTTATGAAGAATGCCTCTGCTATGAGCTGAGCCAGCTCCAGATTCTTTTCACGCGTCAGGTGTTGCTCCCGATCCAGTATAAGTCGCTTGCGCTGGAGAAAGCTTACAAGGTCGACCTCCTGGTCAGCCGTGAGTTGATCGTGGAGTTGAAGGTGATAGAAAAGGTTCAGCCTGTTCATAAAGCCCAGGTCAGGACTTACCTCAGGCACGCCCGGCTTCGGAGGGGACTGATCTTCAACTTCAATGAGGAAAGCCTGAAATCCGGAATCCATCGCGTGACAATCCAGAATCCCCTTCGATAACTCCTGGCACTTCACAACCTCCTTTCCCTGAGTAGTTCCGACGGTCGATATAGTGAATGTGGCCGGAGGTACACGGGGGAAGGAGGTTTAGAAGTCCCAGGAGTTTTTGAAGGTCAACCGGGTTGGCAGACGATGTTTGGAAGATCAGGATCGTCGTTCCTTTCTGGAAACAGCGGAACAGCGTCGGCGATGGAGGGCTGCAGTCAGTTCTGGTTTTCACCCCAGACAAGGTATCCGTGAGGCCCCGGAATCCACTGCGTTGCACTCCGGCATGCCCTTCAATAACTCCTGGCACTTCTAAACCTCCCTTCCCTGTGTAGTTCGAACAGGTCGACACAGACACAGCGCCTGGAGGTACACGGGGAAAGGAGGTTGAGAAGTCCCAGGAGTTTTCGAAGGTCGACCGGGTTGGCAGAGGATGTTTGGAAGATCAGGATCGTCGTTCCTTTTTGGAAACGGCGGAACAGCGTCGGCCAAAAAGGGCTGGGGTCAGTTCTGGTTTTCACCCCAGACAAAGTATCCGTGAGGCCCCGGGATCCACTGCGTTGCACTCCGGCATCCCCTTCAAAAACTCCTGGCACTTCTAAACCTCCTTTCCCCGTGTACCTCCGGCCCGTGTGAGATCAGGATCGTCATGCCTTTTCGAAACCGCGGAACAGCGTCGCCTACTGGCGCGTCCATTTCCCCGTCAGAATATTGCCTCATGCCAACCGACCATCTGGTCTTCAGCAGTGACATCGCGCGCGCGGGAAAATTCATCTGCAGACCTGAGGATACCCGCTTCCGCGATAGCGGCCCCGCCGACAACTATCTGGTCGTGTTTCCGCGGACGTCGGTTTACATCCGTCATGCCGGGTCGCAGGAGTTCGTTGCCGATCCCACACTCTCGACCATCTACAACGCTGGACAGGAGTACACGCGGGCTGAGCTGCATCACGAAGGTGATCGGTGTGACTGGTACGGGGTATCGCGTGAAGTCGCACTCGAGATCGCCGGCGAATTGAATCCGCGAGCTTACGATCTTCCTGAGCGACCGTTCGACCGGCAGTTTGCGCCTGTCGACCCAAGTCTTTACCTGGCTCAGCGCACCTTTCTCGCGAGACTCGAACGGGGGTCTGTCGACAACCTGGAGGCCGAGGAAACGATTATCGGTCTTGTATCGCAGGTGATCGCTCGAGCGGCGGCAGCCCCTGCGCCAGCCTGCCAGCGATCGAACGAGGCTCACCGCGAGCTCGTTCAACGTGCGCGAGCGGTTCTTCTCGAATCAATAGAAGAGCGGCTCAGTGTCGCAGCTCTCGCCGCACGACTCGGTGTTTCGGCGTTTCACCTCTGCCGCGTGTTCCGCGAGCAGACTGGCATGACGCTCCACGGGTTCAAAATCGATGTTCGCCTCCGCACGGTGTTGGAACGACTCGAAGATCCGCGGGCCGACCTCTCGCGGATTGCAGTCGATTTCGGTTTTGCGAGCCATAGTCACTTCTCGGCAATGCTTCGCCGGCGCTTCGGCAGGGCGCCTCGGGAAATCCGGCACGCGCTGACCAGCTGACTCTTTGTAAAAGGACCTGAAACTAACTGTCGGTGAGCGGCGTCAAATATTCCATGACCGCCGCCACCTCATTTGCGATTCCCGGGTCCACCCGCTTCCGCAAACACGAACACGACACATCACACGTCTGTGTAGTGCTGCAAGGTGGTTTCACCGAACGAGAGTCAACTGGCTGGCGTGATGTTGGCGCCGGCACGGTCCGGGTAACAGGTGCCGCACGTCACGACATCGACTTCAGTAAGTTGGGCGCAACGTGTATGGTCCTCGACGTCGATGCCGAATCGATGGCCGCACCGCGATCGCCTTTGTTCATTGATCGAGACGAGCAGCTCATGGCGATCGCCGGCAGGCTCGATCGCTATGCGAAGAGAGTCGACCCGCTGGCACGGGTCAGAAGAGCTGACCTGACTACTGAGCTTCTCGCGCAGATCGATCGCAGGCTGCGCGGCAAGGCCGCGCCGTCACCACCGTGGCTCTCGAGGATTCGCGACCTCGTCAACGACAGCCGCGGCGATGTGTCGGTCGAGGAACTTGCCCGTGAAGCTGGAGTTCATCGCGTTCACGTAGCGAGAACGTTTCGCGATCACTACGGCATATCCGTGAGTACCTACGCGAGGAGAGTCCGCGTCGAAAGCGCGATCGCGCTGCTTGCAACGAGCGACATGACACTATCCCAGCTCGCTTTCGATTCCGGTTTCTCAGACCAGAGTCACCTGACGCGGGAAATTCGGGCAGCCATCGGCGAAACACCGGGAGCGTTACGGGCGAGGTTACATCCGTTCAAGACCTGACGCGGCCCTGCTCCTAGCTTGCCGCTCATGAAATATCTCGCAGTTGCCATCGCGGCCCTCGGCGCGACGCACGCTCTCGACGCACAGGGCACCGACATCGCTGCCTGGCGCCAGGACCTCCGCATCATCGCCGAGGAGGTTCCTGCACGTCATCCAGATGCGTTTTACAGAATGTCGAAGCCGGGCTGGGATTCCGCTGTCATTTCGCTCGATGCGCGGCTGCCGCAAATGACTCGCAATCAGGCGATGGTTGCGTTCATGCAGCTCGTCGCGATGATCAACGACGGCCACACATCGATAAACCCGCTGTTCGATCCCGCGCTCGATGTTCACTACTATCCTCTCGAGTTGCACCTCTTCGACGACGGACTCTACGTCAAGTCAGCAGCACCGGCGTACGCCTCGATCGTCGGGACCAGAGTGATCAGGATCGGGTCTACCACGGCGGAAGATGCAATCAGGAGAGTCGGCACGACGGTCAGTCACGAGAATGAGTGGTTCGCTCGCGCGTGGGCGCCGGGCCGGCTCAGTTTTGCCGAGATTCTCGACGGGCTCGGGATAGCGAATGTTTCGCAACCACTGGCGCTTGTGATCGAGCGTAACGGGCGGCAGGAAACAGCGAGCATCGGGGTCGCTGGCAAATACGTACCGGGCGGTCATAACCCGCTTGCTGGAATACCGAAAGCCGGCTGGACCGACATGGGCCCTGGGTCGTCGTCGCCCCTCTGGATGAAAAATCCCGGCATGCCGTACTGGTCGGAATACGTAAGTGCCGATAGTACGCTGTATGTCTCGTACAGGGGCGTGATCAACATGCCGCGTCCCACAAACCAGCAGTTCTGGCAAAGTGTATTCGCGACAGCCGATTCACTTCCAGTGAACCGGCTCGTACTCGACCTGCGCGAGAATCCGGGCGGCAACAGTTTCTACAACCGCCAGGTCGTCAGGGGAATAGTCGCGCGTCCAAACCTCGACCAGCGCGGCAAGCTGTTCGTCGTCACCAGCGGTAAAACTTTTTCCGCGGCGATGAATCTCGTGCTCGACCTCGAAGCATGGACCAATGCAACAACTGTCGGCGAGCCAACCGGTAATGCGACGGTTTTTTACGGCGACCATGCACAGGTTCGCCTTCCCGTGAGCGGGATCACTGTCAACGTGTCGACACTTCCGTGGTATCCCGATGATCCGCGCGATACGCGTTCCTTCATCGCGCCGAGGGTCTACACGCCGATGACGGCTGCCCAGTATCGCGCGGGAATCGATCCGGCGATGACCGCCATACTGTCTCGAGGCACGGGCCCGGCACTTGGCGCTCAACTCGAACGACTGGTGCTCGCCAGTGATACTCTCGCCGCGGCGCGATTGATCGCCGCCGAGTCAGCGAAGCCTGAAAATCGCTTCGCGACGCCCGAGGCCGAAGTTAATACCCTTGGATATCGGCTCAATTCGCATCAGCAGGATGCAGCACTGACTGTGTTCAGGCTCAACACCCGCGCCTTCCCTCGATCCGCCAATACATGGGACAGCCTCGGCGAAGCCCTGGTTGCTGCCGGCCAGCGAGATGCGGGAATCGCCGCGTACAGAAAAGCGCTCGAGGTTTCGCCCGGATTACCGTCTGCCGTCAGTGCGCTCGCGCGGCTTCACTGACCCGGTCGATCGCGATAGGTAGCGAGCTTTCCTGACGCGCCGAAGAAGGTGAGCGTGGAATCCTCGATGGCGTAAGTCACAACTTTAGGCAGAGTCGAGAGGTACGCCTGTTCCACATCCATCCCCTGCGCGCACGCCATCTTCGTAGATGCTGATGGCCCGAAAGTGAGGCTGTCGCGGCGGACGGTATAGGAGCCGGTGTATCTGTTGCATCCTGCAAACCCAGCCGCGACTGCATCCGGCGACACATCGATGCGAAGCGTGACCGGACGGCCGCCCGCACCCAGAGGATTGGCGCGATCGCCAAGCGACACCAGGACCCAGTCAGTGGCGATCAGCGTAGTGCCCGGGTCGGGGATCGATATCTTCGCGATCGGTTCAGCAGATGAGGGCGCAATTGTGCCTGGAGCAATCTGCCCGGCGGGAGCAGGAACAAACGTGGAGTCTCCGGCCGCCGCACTCGATGGCTGCTCAGACTGAGGCGGCGCAGGACTGCATGCGGTGGTCGACAGAGCCAGCGACAGCAGAAATTGCCGATGAAGTCTCATGTTCTCTCGCAGTGTCGTCGATGTGAATTCACGTTGAGGCTTCTGCCTCTGGCTCGCCCGCGTCTCGTACAAGACAGTAAGTGAAGTAATCGGTTCCGAGCGGCTTCCCGCCAACGAGCCTGATCTGCGACGCAGCCTGCCCGCGGTGATAGGTCGCGTGATTCACCACGTGTACCATGGTATCGCGAAGCGGCTGGACGGCCTCGATTCCATTTCTCGTCCTGATCGCGACGAGCTCGGCCAGATCTTCCTGTGCAAGGTCGTTGACGAACGCAAATTGTCGTCGCCAGAACGAGTGCCAGATTGAGCGAAGCGAGCTGGCCTCGAGACATCCGCTGTACTCCGGCGGCTCTCCAAGCGAATGGCCTTCCCAACGCGAGAGCCAGACAACTTCCACCGCGAGGAGATGCTCCGCGGTTGCCCTTATCGATGGGAAACTGCCACCGGTCTCGCGGTTGTAGCTCGCCCCCCCGACCTCCTGGGCAGACTGGAGAATCCGCTCGTGCGCCCAGCGGTTGTACTCGTAGAGATCCAGCAACTCGGTAATCGTCATGATTTCGTTACGGGCTGGCTGTAAAATCTTCTATCCAATGCGGAAATCTAGCCGAGATCGCCGTTGCAAGATTGAGTTGATCATCATAGGGTAGTTGCCATGCCACAAACGCAGCTCGCCGACTATTACGAAATTCTTCAGGTATCTCCGCGCGCCGATCGTGAGACGATCGAGCGGGTATTCAGGCATCTCGCCAATCGCTATCACCCTGATAACCGTGACAGCGGGGATTCTGACAAGTTTTCGCAGCTGGTGGAAGCTCATACCGTCCTGTCAGATCCCGAGCAGCGCGCAACTTACGATGTGAGTTACGAGCGCGTTCGCGAAGCTCGCTGGAAGCTCTTCGACCAGGGCACTGCATCGAGCGAGATCATGTCCGACAATCGCATCAGGCTCGCCATCCTCTCATTGCTGTACGTCGCGCGGCGCAACAGCGTGACAGAGCCGGGAGTTGGCGTGATGGAACTGGAGCGAGTTCTCTCAGTTCCTGACGGAGTCATTCAGTTCCAGACCTGGTATCTCCGCGAGAACGGCTGGATCGAGCGGTTATCGACGGGTATGTGGGCCATCACGGCGCCCGGCGTCGATAAACTGTTCGAGCTTGGAGGGCCAGGGAAGTCGGGGCCGTACCTGCTGCAGGAGGGAGAAGCGCAGGCATAGCAGTACTGCCGCGGGCTTCGCCTGCTATTAGCGGTTAGCACCACCAGCCAACAGCTCGTTAGCTGAACCAAATTCGCGACGGCGTTGCTTACAGCTAGCGGCCGGTTCTGCTAGCTGCTAATTGCAGGCGAAGCCTGTGCCTTTTCAGCGGCTTCGTTGGTTTCAACTTGCGCGGCATCGCTCATCAGCTTCGCGATCCACATCGATTCACCGAAGCTCTCGAAAAAGAACTTGACCCCGATCGACAATGGCACCGCCACGAGCGCGCCCATCGGTCCGAGCAGCCATCCCCAGAAGAGCAGCGAGACCACCACGACAAGCGGCGACAGGTCCACGCTCGCACCGACGAAGCGCGGCTTCACGACATTGTCGACAATGAAGTTGATGAACGTGTATGCGATCACGACCACAACAGCGCGCGTAAAACCAAACTCGATCAGCGCCATCACGGCAGGCGGAACGAGCGCAATCATGAACCCGATGTTCGGGACGAAGCTGAGAAGGAACGAGAGGACTCCCCACAAAATTGCAAAGTCCACCCCAACCATCAGCAATACGATCGTGTTGATCACCGCCGCGATGAGTCCGAAGATCGCATTGATCCCCACGTAGCTCCGAATGCTCTCACCGAACCGCGTCAGGCGCTCGACAGCCTCTGAGTTCGCGCCCAGTGCGGCGCGCAGCTTGTGAGGGAAGCGTATCGCCTCGAGCATCATGAACGCCATCAGCAGAACGAGCAGGAGAATATTGCCGGCAGTCTGCGTGAGCCGGCGAATCGTCGACAGTACGTAGCCGATGATCGCGCCCGGCTGGAGCACCTCACTCGAGAAGATTCCGGATGTCTCGAACGGCAGGTCCGACAGTTTCAGCATGACGAGCTGTTGCAGCGCTTCGATTCGCGGCTGATAACCCGGAAGTTTTCCCTGAAGCTGAATCAGCGACGCCCACACCAGACCCACAAAAAGCGCCATTCCGAGAATCCCGAGAACAATGCCGGTAAGCGCGGCGATACTCGGACGCCACCCGCGCCGGCGCAGCCATTCCGAGCCCGGACTCCACGCGAGCGTGATCATCAATGCGATAAGGACGGGGCCGAGTATCGGCGCGGCGATGCGCATTCCGGCGAGAATCGCGACTGCGCTCGCCAATGCGAGCAGCAACCGCGTCAGTGGAGGGAGCGAGTCAGGTTTCGTTTCATTCACCGTGGATTCCTCTCACGTCCTGGGCATCTGTACATTCTCATCCGAGATTGATCACAAGCGGCTAATCTAGGCCACTCCGGCGGTGTTGTCAGAAGTTCAACGAGTGGAGATCGAACTCAATCCCACCATCCCTGCAGAAACCATTGCCCGCTGCCTGCCTCGCGGTAAATCCACACCAGTGTTCCATCTTCGGTGACACAGCGGAAATATTCCCGGGCGAACGGCTTCTCCCACTGTTCACCGGAGACACGATCGGGACCGGCGGCAGTCTCGATGAGAATCCACGCATCGTTGTCGCGGTATCTCACCGGGAGATCATGATCGCGCCGCCGCACAGTCTTTACGATGATCCTATGAGGCTCGGCAAAAAGCTGTAGGGTTAGCTGCGGATCAACGCGTGTCTCCTTGACCATATGCGCGCGCGCCGCGTGAGCCGGCTCCTGCATCTGCCACGTAGTTCGCTTCTCGAGTAGAGGATGAGCGTTGTTTGAAGGAACAACTATCACCGCGCCCTGGTCATCCAGAAGCTGAGCGACAGTTTCCTCGGTTGCGCGCGCAGTCGCAAAGCCGCGATCGAAAATGTCACCCTGACGCTCGACCTCGCCGGTGACAGACTCGACCCTCAACGCAATCCCCGTCACACCATCAGCGAGCTCGATGCGATCGAGATGAGAGCGAATCAGCCGCATCCACGCTTTCCTGCTCGACGTCGATCGCGACGGCCTCACCAGATGCTCGTACGACGTGCGATTGGCGAGGGAGAAAACGAGCGTCATCTCGCGCGCACAAAGTCCCTGTGACTCGAGTGCCGCCGACACGTTGTCGACGAGCCCGTTGATGACGAACACAAGCCGCTCCGGATTCCTCAGCGTATAGTCGACCCAGTCCATCGAGGCCTGCGGCCGGCTCCTCGGCATGGGCGCGAATATCAGCCGGTTATCATCAGCCCTCGCCAACCGCCAGAGATGCACCCCCTCGGCCCCGAAACGAACTTCGACAGACTCTTGCTCGAGCACCGCGAGATCCCCGCAGGTCTCGATTCCCACGCCGTCGAAGAGGTTCATCAGCGGCGGCGAAGGTCTCAGGACAGCAATGGCATGCTGGGAGAGAAATTTCCTTTCATCCCCCTTGTCCACAATTGTGAGCGGGTCGGCAAGATTTTCCCGAGCGGCTATTTCCGAGGCTATCGCAATAGCAGATATGCCAAATGACGTATTTATGGCGCCTAACTGTTCTAGTTCTGTCTTTAGTTTATGGCAGATTAGTTCAACTTGCAGGCTTTTCCCATCTGCCCAGATCTGCCCTTTCCCCGCGTCGAGGGTGACTCGCGGGGCTGCCCGGAGCACTGCCATGGCCAGGTGCTCGAGACTGCTTGCGCCCCAATCGGGGGAGTAGATGCAGATGAACATCAGGCTGAAGGGATTGCGGAAGGCGGTATTCGGACTGTTGCGGTTTTAGTCCGCCTTGCGCATTCCGCAATACGTCCGCAGTCCGCCATCAGCTCAGTCCTTTCCCGCATTCCGCAATACGTCCGCAGTCCGCAATCCTCTGCGATCTGGCAGTCCTCCTTCCAGGGATGACCTGACGTCATGCTGGATGATCGGCACGCGGAACTCCGTCTTGCGGTTCCAGCCAAGTGAGTTTGCCCGCACCGACACGCTTGCCGAGCAGGCTTCAGCGGGGTCGCCGAATGGGGAGCGTTGCCATACGTAGCTGTGCGGCATGATCCGGGAAACGACCCGCACGCTTGCCATCGATGTGTGTGTGGTCAGCGCGACGAATGCCGCCCCGCCTTCGCGCGCGGATCGGGATAGCCTCACCATCTCTGTTCCTGCGGGTTCGGAGCCCGTCAGCACTATCAATGCGAATCCCCCGCACCGCATCAGCTCTTCGGCGGCACGCAGTGAGTTGCGCCGGTTGGCGGGACGGACGAGGACCGGGCCTTCGTCCCAGAACTGGCCCGTGATCGTGCCCAGCCCGTCGATCCACGCTGAGCGTTCGCCGGTTGATGCAACGGAGATACATGCCGCCCGAAGGATCGCCGTTGCGCCACCCTGGGGCATCCAGACAGTCAGGCGTCCGCGTGGCAGGCCGCCGTTTGGAAGGATTCCATCGAGCAGCTGGATGCCTGTCGCGACTGGGTCTGCCGTGCGATGCGTGACTGGCGTCGCATCGGGGAATCGCTGCTCGAGAAGCGACCTGAGATCGGGTAGAGCGGAGGAGGCAGACATTGGGGCCTCCCTTCAGTGTATCCCGAACAAACCCCGAACACAAGTCCGAATTCCCGGCCCGCTTCTCTGGGCCAAGGTTTGCACGAGGGAAGCAGTTTTACTTCATTCCCTGATCTCACGGAGCCGCCGCATGAACCGCCCGCCTTTCGCAGTTTTAGCATTCGGACTCGTCGCCGCGTGCACGACGAGGGATATTCCGCCGGCCGCTGACACCGGGATGTCGCAGGCGACCGACACTGCCGCTACGGTCGCCGACTCAGCGCCATCTGCCTCACCTGACACGTCCATTCCAGTCGCAGGTTCCGGTACACCGCCGACCGAGTGGACAGTGAACACGCGGGGAATCGGTCCTGTCAGCGCTGGAATGACAGTGGCCGAGGCAGGGGTGGCTGCAGGGAGTCCGCTGGTGGTGCCTGCGACTCCGGAGGAATGCTACTTCGCACGCATAAAGGGCGCACCCGCTGACCTTATGATGATGGTCCAGAAGGGAAAAATCTCGCGGGTCGACGTGACGAGAGCGTTGACGATCGCGACAACCACAGGCGCGAAGATCGGCGACACTGAAGAGCGCATCAAGTCACTGTATCCGAATCAGGTAACTGTGCAGCCGCACAAGTACACTGACGGTCGGTACCTGGTAGTGACACCCGTTGCTTCAGCCGACAGGAATTACAGAATCGTATTCGAGACCGACGGCAAGAAAGTGCTGCGCTACCGGTCGGGACTCATACCAGCAGTCGAGTATGTGGAAGGGTGCGCATGAAATCATTCACGATCAGGCTGGTCGTCTAGCCACTGCCGTCATCATTCCCCAGAACCAGTCGAGGCGGTAGCGATCGATTGATACGAGATCGCAGCCGGCACCGACAATGTGCGAGCGGAGCTGGGCGCTGCCGAGGGTTCGTTGATGAGCGGGATCGGTCACTCGGAGCACCCGATCGAGCAGGTGGATGGTGAGAAAGTCGCGACACCAGTCTGTCACGACGATGTGACCGCCGGGGCGGACAACGCGGGCGAGTTCCTGCAACCCGACAGCAGGATCCTGCCAGTAGTGGAGCGAGCTCGACGAGACGACGATGTCAAATCTCGCGGCGTCGAACGGTAACGCCTCGGCATCACCAGCCACCAGGGCCACTGCGTGCGGAAGTCGCTCGCGGGCGACGCCGAGCATGCCTCGGGAAACGTCTACTCCGGCGAGCCGGGCGGCCGGACGCTGCCGCCGCAGTTGATCCAGCAGCAACCCTGTTCCGGTGCCGACATCGAGCACGGCGCTATCCGGACCTGGGGGCAGACGAGCGAGCGTTTCGGAGACGCTGCGCGCGATGTATCTATGCCACCGGCGGTCGTATTGGGTAGCGAGTTTGTCGTACTGCGCCCGGACCCGCCGACTCGCTGGTTCCATCAGCGCCCTGGTGCTTCGTCGCGGTCGGTCGTGTCAGGGGCTGCGTTGGTTACGTGGCTGAACTTCAGCCCCGCCACCAGTACGATTCCACCGATCGCGTTGCCGACTGTAGCCAGCACCAGAAACTTCAGGAACTCGCTCACGGTCACGCCTGCGACGAACACCCCCATCAGGACCTCGACGCTTCCCGCGATTGAATGGTGCAGGTGCAGGAATGAGATGGAACCTGCCAGGAACAGGATGATGAAGATCTGGCCGACCGTGTCGCGCGCCGCAGTGACGAGCCACGAGACGAGTCCCATCATCCATCCAGCGGCGATGGCGCTGCCGAAAATGACGAGGCTGCCATGGTCTGTGAGAGCTCGGCTCATCCGGCCGACGTCGTCCGGCGTAAAAAGGCCGAGCGCGACGCCCAAGGGGGCGGCGAGCCCGGCGAAGACCGCGGCACCAACGACGTTCCCGCAATAGACAAGGCCCCAGAGGCGCGCCACCCGGCGCACCGATGTCTGACCTGAGAGCAGCGGCAGGACAGCAAGCGTAGTGTGCTCGGTGAACAACTCGGAGCGGCCAAGGATCACGATCATGAAGCCAATAGAATAAACGAGCGCGGTGACGAGCTGCACGCCGAGTGAGTCCACCACGCTGAGGGCGATCACAGTTGCCACCATCAGGGGGCCGAAGCCAATGTCGAGACCGGCGCTGAGAGCCGAGAGAAGCAACCCTGCAGTTGGACGCTGGAGCTGTTCGGAGCCGACCGCAATCTCCTGTCGGAGGATCGTCTGCGCTGGCTTGGTTGCCTCGCCGTCGTCGGCCCGATTCGGATTTTTCACGCTATCCGTGCCATACCTTTCCAGCGACGAGCACGAGGAAAACAGCGAACCCTCGGCGCAGCTGCACCGGCGACAACTGCTGCGCCAGCTTCGCGCCTACCCACGCTCCAAAGAACAAGCCAAGTGCGACCCATAGTGCCGCCGTGATGTTCAGGTTGCCCCGCTTGTAATACTCGAAAGCGCCAAGCGCGCCTACAGGCAGGAGCAGCGCGGCGAGCGATGTCCCCGTCGCAGCGATCGGCGGAAGCTTCGCGAAAAAAATCAGCGCGGGCACGATCACTACTCCCCCGCCAATACCGAAGAGGCCTGAGAGTACTCCCGCTAGCAATCCGATGACGATAAAGATGAGAGCCATTCACTTCTCCATTGTTGTGGCGGGGTGCAACGCAGACAGCAATATTTCCAAAGCAGGCTCACTTCGCGAGGTACAAGAGAAAATGAGCGACACAGCGGCCCCGTTTCGCGGCCTGAGAACAGTGATCTACGGCGTGACCGACATCACTCGCGCAAAAGAGTGGTACGCACAGGCATTCGGCACACAGCCCTACTTCGATGAGCCGTTTTATGTCGGCTTCAACATCGGCGGCTACGAGCTTGGCCTCGACCCGGACAGCCCGAGCGGACCAGGCGGCACGACCGCCTACTGGGGAGTCGCGAGCTGCAGCGATGCTGTTGCGTTCATGACTGCCAACGGCGGAACGGTCGCGACAGATACGAAAGACGTCGGCGAAGGAATCAAGGTGGCTTCGATCATCGATCCGTTCGGAAATCGCATTGGTATTATCGAGAATCCCCACTTCGACCCCAAAGCCACAAGTTGACTGGCTCGCGCGACAGCTCTGCGCGTGCGCCGGGTCCGAACGGGGCGTTCGCGTGGCGCATGCTCGCGTATTTTCTCGCCGCAACACACGTCGCGTACGTCTTCTTCGTTCTGCTGGGCGGACTTCTCGTTCTCGCGTGGCCGCGATTGCTCCCGTTCCACGTGGCATCGGTTGTCTGGGCGGGCGCGACGATGATCGGCGACCTCGGTTGCCCGATCACAAGCTGGGAGAAAACCGCCCTGCTTCGAGGCGGTCGCGAGCCGTACCCTGAGGGTTTCCTCCAGCACCATGTGCTTCGGACGCGCTTCGATCCAGGGAATGCGCGGCGGAATCATATCATCCTCGGGGCAATCGCGATCGCGCTGAACCTGGCGGTTTATGTGGCGGTCCTTTAAGCGAGCCCGCCCCTTCCCAACGCAATCACCCCGCTCCATAATCCGAATACCGAGCCGCCGCGAGTCGAGTACCCGGCAGGCAGTAACCCTCTCGCGGAGCATGACCCCTTATGCGCGAGTACAAGAGCGAAGACATTCGCAACATCGCTGTCGTCGGACATGGAGCGAGCGGCAAGACCACACTGGTCGATGCGCTCGCTTTTGTTTCCGGATCCTCCAAACGCCATGGCAACGTGAAAGACGGAACCGCGCTGACAGACTTCGACCCCGAAGAGACTCAGCGCGGTTTTTCAATAAGTCTCGCGTGCGCCCATGCGGAATGGATGGACACCAAGATCAACCTCCTCGATACGCCAGGCTATTCGGACTTTCAGGGCGAGGCGATCGCGGGCCTTCACGCCGCTGATGGAGCACTCGTCGTCGTGAGCGGCACAGCCGGCGTCGAAGTCGGAAGCAAGCGGATGTTCGACGAGGCGATCGAACGCAAGGATCCAGTCCTCTTCGTCGTATCGATGATGGACAAGGAGCATGCGTCCTTCGAAGGCGTATACGAAGCAATCAAGGAAGAGCTTACACCACGCGTCATCCCAGTCGAAGTCCCGATCGGCGAAGGATCGGATTTCCACGGCATCCTGAACCTGTTCGACAAGAAAGCCCACATCTTCAAGCGGGGCACGAGAAGCGGCGAATACGAAGAGACGGAAATTCCCGCCGAAAATCAGGCGCTGTTCGACAAGTACTACGAGATGCTGATCGAGGGAATCGCCGCGACCGATGACGTGCTTCTCGAGAAGTACCTCGGCGGCGAGGCGATCGATCGCGCTGATGCGCTCAACGCAATGAAAGAGGCAATGAAGCGGCAGGAGCTGTTCCCGCTGTTCTGCTGCTCATCAGATCTCACCTACGGCACGCAGGCGTTGCTCACGAAACTCGTCGAGTTGATGCCGTCGGCGTGGGAGATGGAAGAGCTGCATGCGTTCACCGGCTCCGAAGGCGACGAGCTCGTCGAGATTCACGCGACTGACGACGGTCCCTTTACTGCGCTCGTTTTCAAGTCGCACTCCGAGCCGCACGTCGGCGACGTCACCTTCTTCCGCACCTTCTCGGGGAAACTCGCGAATGGCCAGGAGGTGTACAACGCAACACGCGGCCACGCGGAAAAGCTTTCGCACCTCGCGATCCCCCAGGGAAAGGATCGCATCGAAGTACCGGTCCTCCACCCCGGCGACATCGGCTGCGTAGCAAAGCTGAAGAACACCCATACGAACGACACGCTGTCGACACGCGAACACCCGGTGCGGTTCCCAGAGGTCAGGTTCCCCGATCCGCTGGTCGTTTACGCAGTACACGCGACGGCGAGAGGCGAAGAGGAAAAACTTCAGCAGGGCCTGCATCGCCTGCACGACGAAGACGTGTGCTTCCAGACTCACTACAACGCCGAAACTCACGAGACAATCGTTGCGGGCTTGGGCGAGCGTCATCTCGATATCGTAATGTCACGACTCAAGCGGAACTACGGAGTTGGCGGTGAGCTGAGGAAACCGCAGATCGCGTATCGCGAGACGATCACGGCCAAAGCCGAAGGTCAGGGCCGCCACAGGAAACAGAGCGGCGGAAAAGGACAGTTTGGCGACTGCTGGATCCGCATGACCCCGACCCCCCGGGGCGAGGGATACAGCTTCGTCAACAAGGTCGTCGGCGGATCGATCCCCTCGAAGTTCATCCCCGCCGTCGATCGCGGAGTTCAGGAAGCATCAGCGCGCGGTGTCATCGCCGGCTACCCGATGGTCGACTTCGAGGTCGAAGTCTTCGATGGGTCATACCATTCGGTAGACTCGAACGAAATGTCCTTCAAACTCGCCGGCATCCTCGCATTCAAGACAGTTGCGCAGAAATGCCGGCCGATTCTTCTTGAACCACTCGACGAAATCGATGTAACCACGCCTGACCTGTACCTTGGCGACGTGCTTGGCGACATTTCCGCCCGGCGCGGCCACATACTCGGGACGGATTCAGCGCCAGGTGGAAAGTCCCTCGTGAAAGCGGTCGTGCCTCAAGGCGAGATGCACCTTTATGCAACTGACCTGTTCTCCAGGACGCATGGACACGGTACGTTCGTGCAGCGGTTCAAGGGGTATGAGCAGATGCCCGCTGAGGCGACGCATAAGGTCATTGCGGAGTCGCGGGGTATGAAAGAGGCTGTCGGGGAATAGCTGCGGACTGCGGACTGCGGACGGTTTGAAGCATTGCGGACTGCGGACGTACTGCGGAATTCGGATTGCGAACAAATGCGAACAAATGCGAACAAATGCGAACAAATGCAAAACAGCGAATAGCTACCAGCGTCTACTATCACTTACGGAGCGATGAAATGCGGGCAGTCGTCGGAACTTTAGCAATGATGTTGCTGGTGCCGGTAGCAAGTATTGAAGCTCAGCAGACGACGGCGCCGGTTGCTCCTGTCTCGTACGCGACTCCGGAGCGGCAGATTGCAGCAGCGGTCAGCCCGCTGCCTGCAAATCTCCAGAAGGAAGCGAAAGTCGTCGGGTACGATGAGACCGGCAAACTCACAACGCTTCGCGCCGGCACCAATGAAATGATCTGCATCGCCGACAACCCGGCGAACCCCCGCTTCCACGTTTCCTGCTATCACAAGTCGCTGGAACCGTTCATGTCGCGTGGCCGCGCACTTCGCGCACAGAAGTTGCCCGAGGACCAGATCGACAGCCTGCGTGCGCGGGAAGTCCGCGCGAAGAAACTCGCGATGCCGACGCGGCCGGCTGCGCT
Source organism: Gemmatimonadales bacterium (assembly GCA_038203205.1). Lineage (GTDB taxonomy): Bacteria > Gemmatimonadota > Gemmatimonadetes > Gemmatimonadales > Gemmatimonadaceae > UBA4720. The sequence continues at coordinate 20,568 of JBBREF010000038.1, forward strand.
CTATCAGTACTTCGCGTCACGCGACAGCGTCGATGCAGGAACGGGAGCCGTAAAGGGTGCGCAGTATCTCTACGTGGTCTACACTCCGTACGCGACATACAAGACGACAGGAATCAGCGAAGCCCCGGTTGCCGGCGGCCCATGGATCATGTTTCCGGGGACGCCGTTCGCACATCTCATGATCGCGCCGCAGAAACCCGCGACAGTCGAGCTCAAGTGACGACCCACAGCTGATGGCAGAGGAGACGGACGGACTTTACGTCATTCGCTCGTTCACCAACGACCTCGACGCACGAATTGCGGAAGCGGCGCTCGAGGTTCACGGCATTCAGTCAATCGTCGTAAGCGATAACGCGTTCGGGATGATCCCCGCACTGAATACTCTTCATCCCGTGCGACTGATGGTGCGCGAGGCCGACGTCGAAGCCGCGCTCGCGCTCCTCGACGATTAGCGGACGGTCAGCCGGCTGAAGCTGTCGGCGAGCTCATTCGCTCTCCGGTCAGCAAATCCGCCAAGGCATTGCACCCGCGGGCGTGCCCAGCGCGGGCCTTCCTTTCCACGCCCGAGGCGACGGCACTCGGTGTCGCGCTGAACGAGCCACGCGCGTTGGGCAACACGCAGCCGCTGAACGGACGCCGGATCTTTCGCTCCACCCGGGACACCCTCGAGCCTGCGCATTTCGGTGATAAGTGCGCGGTAGATCCGGTTCATACGGGCATCGGCAGCGGGAAGCAGAGTGCGAAGGCATTCACTCTGATTTGCAAGAGTAGGCGAGGTGCATGCCCGCGTTCCTGACAGTTTCACTGCAGGAGCAGCCGGCGGCGCTGGTGGCGGTGCGGCCTTCGTTGCGGCAGAAGGCGGCGCAGGCAGCGGGGCCGGCGGAGGCGGAGGTGTTGCAGCAGCCGGAGCAGGAGCCGGTACCGGTATGGTTCCGAGGCCAGTATCTGCAGGAGTTTCCTCGAAGTCAGTGGACGGTCGATAGGCGCCGATCGAATCAACGAGGAGGGTATCGCGATTAGCCAGAGCCAGATCTGCCGCCAATGCAGAGTCGGCAGCGAACTCGTCCGCGGTACGCGACGGAGTGCCGCCATCACAGGCTGCAACGAAGACAAACGAAACTATCAGAAATCGGGTGTTCGGGATTTTCATTGTGTGCTCATGTATCTTTGCGTGCGGTTGAAACCCTGACTGAAACTGAATGATACATCTGAAAGGTATTCTCGTAACACTTGCCAGCCTTTCACTCGGCTGCGCCTCGGCGCCTCCGCCCGATCCCCCGGTCATTCCGAGCGATCGCGGAGAGACGACTGTCTACATAGTTCGCCACGCCGAAAAGGCTGCTGAGAATCCGTCAGATCCGGAGCTCAGCGCCATCGGATTTGCTCGCGCAGATTCGCTCGCAATTCAGCTGCGCGAAGCCGGGATCAACGTCATCATCACGACCCAGCTCAGGCGCACAGTGCTCACTGCGCGTCCGCTTGCGAAACTGCGGGGCATTACCCCGGTAATTGTCCCGACGTCCACGCCTGCCCATATCGACAGCGTAGTAGCGGCCGTGAATCGCCATCCCGGAGCGACGATTCTTGTCGTCGGCCACAGCAACACAATCGGCCACATAGCGCGGAAGCTTGGCGGCGACCCGCTGGGCGACCTTTGCGATCATGAGTACTCGAACCTGATCATCATGAGCATTCCGCGCGGGAAGACGACGAAGATGCTCGTGGAGAAATACGGGCCGCCGAATCCTCCTGCAGACGGCAGCTGCGTCGCGATGTCGCGCTAGCCTCACGTCGCGGTAGCACGATGACCAGAAGGCCAGCCACCGACGAATCGGAGCTGGCCTTCCGGCATTTCACTATCCTGCCCAATAAGCCGTAAGGCAGTCTAGAAACTCAGCTTGAGTCCTGCGCTGAGCGCAACATTGTGTGAGGTCTTCGCTTCGTAGTCGATGCCCGTGGCTTCGTTGACATCGAATTTCCCGATATAATCCTTCGCGAGAAGTCTCAGCGAAATGTTGCTTGCAATCGGTACATCAGCGCCGAGTCCCGCGTTGACCGCAAGATTGGTCGCCTTGTTGGAGACTCCAGCGACGTTGACATCGTAACTCATCGCGCCGGCTCCAAGCTGCAGGAACGGCGTGATCTTGCGCTCGCCGTACATCGACGGTGCGCCAAGCTGAAATCCGGCGTCGTACATCAAGACCTTTGCCTTACCGAAGTTGACGCCACCGATGATCGGCAGGCCGAACCTGAGATCAGGCTCCGAGTACGCAACGTTACCGACAATCGACAGAACCGCACCCAGCGGCAGGTTAGCCTGCGCGCCGTATACCGGGCCGCTCGAGCTGCTGAGACTGGTGCCGAGCGGTCCGTCGATGATGTCGCCGAACATCATGTAGCCTGCGTACGGCGAGATCGAGGGGCCGGGCGTCACCGCCACTGGGAGTCGACTACGGCCTGTTCTCCGCTGCGCCTCCGCTGACTGCGCGGTGATTGCAAACGCTGCGGCGATGGCGGTAAAGACAAACTTTTTATTCATTCAAGGCTCCTGTTGCCTGGGTTGTTGGCATTACAGGAGGCAGGAAGGGGTCCGAACTGTCGCGACGATGCAAATCTATGTCTCGAATAGACTTAGCCCGTCATCGAATTTTTCTGGGGGCGCGGAGTGTCACCTCCAACGGACGGAAAACTGTCCTCAGGGGGCACAGAACCACGTGCTGTTAGCGGTTAGCGACACCAGCGTTCAGCCCGTTAGCCGCCGAGACAGCGAGCTTTTGAGCTGCCCTGTTGCGGGCAGGGAGTCGCAAACGAGCTATCCGCTGGTTCTGCTACCCGCTAAGAGCAGCGGAGCCGCGTCCTGGCAGTAATAAAAAAAGGCGAGCCCTGATAGGGCCCGCCTTCAGTCAAGCAGATACTTGCTCAGCCTGAGCCGAGGTATGGGAGGTTCCCGGATTTCACCTGCTTGGAGCCGGCGGCGGTGCCAAACGCGACGCTGAGTCCAAACGCGATTGCGGTTCCCCAGCCAACGATCGGGAGAAGGCCGACGACGAGCAGTGCAATCAGGTACGCGCCGATCCCGGCAATCACCGGAGTCGCGGGCTTATGCGCGCCCTCTACGTAGCGAAGGCGATCACGGACAAAAGTCTTGGCGGCGCTGTAACCGAACACCGCCGCAACAGTGGCAATCACGAAAGCGATCATTGTGAACATGGAACCTCCTTATGGCTGACACTACGCCGGGTCTGCACTGGAAGTTTCGCACCGAACGGCTAATCTCCACGTGAGAACATGCAGAAAACTTCCCTCCCCCGCATCGAGATCGACGCAGATATCAGATCCGCTGCGACCTTGCCCGCAAAGGTCTATTCGGACCCCGCCTGGTACGCCGTCCAGCAGGAACGTGTATTCGCGAAAAGCTGGCAGTTTGCTGCTGATTCGGCGCGGGTCAAGGCACCGGGACACGTGCTTCCATTCACGCTGCTCGAGGGTTGTCTCGACGAGCCGCTCGTCATCACGTCCGGCGACGATGCGGAGCTGCGCTGTTTGTCGAACGTCTGCACACATCGAGGGGCACTCGTCGTCGAAGGCGAAGGGCATCTCAAGAGCCTGCGCTGCCGGTACCACGGGCGACGCTTCGGGCTCGATGGAAAGTTTGTCAGTATGCCGGAGTTCGACGAGACGAAGAACTTTCCGACTGCCGCCGATTGTCTTCCGAGACTTCCCCTCGAGAAATGGGGACCGCTGCTCTTTACGTCACTCGATCCCGCAATTCCCTTCGCCGAATGGATCAAGCCCATCCATGACCGCGTTTCGTGGATGCCGCTCGATGACTTCAGGCGTGACCAGAAGACTTCGCGCGACTACCTGATCGGAGCAAACTGGGCGCTGTACTGCGACAACTATCTCGAGGAATTTCACATTCCGTTTGTACACGCGGGACTATCCGAGCAGCTCGACTACAACTCGTATTACACGGAGACGTTCGCGTATTCTTCGCTGCAGATGGGAATTGCACGGCCGGGTGAGCCTGTCTTCGATCTGCCTGCCGATCATCCCGATCACGGCAAGCGTGTAGCCGCGTTCTACTTCTGGCTGTTCCCGAACATCATGCTGAACTTCTATCCGTGGGGACTTTCGATGAACGTCGTCAGCCCGCTTGGCCCCGCTCGCACGCGTGTATCATTCATATCGTATGTGTGGAACGAATCACTCAGGGAGCAGGGAGTGGGCTCGAACCTGCACAAGGTCGAGATGGAGGATGAGGAAATCGTCGAATCAGTGCAGCGCGGCGTCAGCTCGCGCCTCTACGACAGGGGCCGATTCTCCGCCCGGCGCGAAGTCGGCACGCACCACTTTCATCACATGCTGGCGCAATTCATGAACGATTCAGAAGGATGACTGACATGGAAAAGAAAGCAACATTCGGAGCCGGGTGCTTCTGGGGAGTCGAAGCGGCCTACAGGCAGATTCCCGGCGTGATCGCGACAAAAGTCGGGTATCTCGGCGGCACGCTCGACAATCCGACATACAAGGATGTATGCAGCGGCCGCACGGGTCATGCGGAAGTGGTCGAGGTGACTTACGACCCCGAGCGACTCACTTACGACGACCTCCTCACTGTTTTCTGGGACAACCACAATCCCACAACGCTGAATCGACAGGGTCCTGACATCGGAACGCAGTACCGCTCGGCAATTTTTTACCATGACGACGAGCAGCAGCAGGCCGCGGTCGCATCGAAGGAAGAGCGGGACCGGAGTGGAAAGTACAAGACTCCCGTCGTCACCGAGGTGACTGAAGCGAGCACGTTTTACGAAGCTGAAGACTACCATCAGCAGTACCTGGAGAAACGCGGGCTCGCCAGCTGCCACATCGGCTGATGCG
>JBBREF010000039.1:0-25162 GCA_038203205.1 Gemmatimonadales bacterium
TATCAGACAGCGTTTCGGATCGTTACCGGGAGTGCGGGCGGTGTATCTGTGCCACAGTCTGGCGGCTGGTGAATGTTATCCAGGCCTCAGCGACTTCGATATCACGATCGTATTCGAGAGCGACGATATATCCGGCTTTCACGATTCCGTCCGCCGTCGATGGGGATCGCTCAAACGCTATTTCCCGATCAACGACCTTTCGATTCTCACGGCTGGCGAGTTCGCCGCCTGGCAGGCTACCGGAGGTGGGTGGGATCCGCTCGACGAGGTGCGCCACTGGAGGCTCATCTCCGGAACCGAGTTGCGCCTTGACACGTTCGACCCGTCGACTGAAGAAGCCTCGATCGACAGGATGCAGTGGTCGCTTGGACACTTCCAGAACCTGCTCCACGTCGCGATCAAGGAGGAGCAGCAGTCACCCATGATGGCAATCGTCGCGCGGAGGCAGCTGCACAAGTGCTTCTGGAGCGCCGTGCTCGCTCTTGATGCGAAGTACCTCGCCACGCCGACCCACAAGTCACGTGTCAGCAGCTGGATGAAAGATCGAGGCACTCCCCACCCGATAGCGGAAAGTCAGCGCATGTACGCCGCACAGTTCCTCCAGGGTCCTGTGACGACACTGAGGTTCGAAGCAGCCGCACTCGCGTATTCGCTTCTTGACGAGTCGCTGGCGAACAACCCGCTGCTCTCGCGACCCCTCGTGGCGCCTGACATAGCAGGTAACCCGATTCCCATCTCGAATCACGCGGAGGTCGAGGATCGAGCGAGAGCGATGTGCGCCAGCATGCTCGAGATGCTCGAGGGCAAAATCATGAGCGTGATCCTCGGCTCGACAGGCTCCTCGCGTGGCTATGCGTTGTATGTCGTTCTCGAGGACGGACTCACGCAACAGGCAATCGCTGATGCATTGCGTGACATCAGGGCAATTCACCGCGTGTTCGACGATCCGTGGTTCAATGAACACCTGCCCTCCGGAATTCCGATCATCTGCTCACGAATGATGTTCCTCGCCCGGCTCCAGACAGGTCGTTCGAGCCTCGACTACTTCGACAGATTCAGGCGGGTGATTTTCGGGCGCGACCTGTACGCGGAAATGGTGTCGGCACGTTTCAATGACGACGGAGCCCGCGAGCGCGACTGGAGACGCGAGCACCTGCTTTACTCGCTGCACCTGCACCAGGTATATCTGGCCTGGCTCAAGCCCGCGTTGCACGACTACGTGACATTCTACCTGCCACGGCTGATGGTTCAGCGTCTCGGGGGACGCGCGCCAGCCACTGCCGAGGAAGCGGTCAGCGAATTCGCTCTCATCGTTCCCGATGATACTGCGGCGGTACCGCGCCGCATGCTCGATGAGTATCGCGGCAAGGACCTCGACGCTCTACTGAAGAAAATGGATCGGTCGACTTTCGCCGAAGTTTGGACGCTTCTCAGGCAAGGCCTTCATGACGAGCTCCGCGCACAATGACCACGTTCATCGACTTTCGTTACTCGCGCGCACTCGCGGCCGCGCTGTTTGCCGGGCAGGAAAAGGAAGAGATCGAAATCGAGTTTAATCCGGATAACGACGGATACATCGCTCTCGATATCGGACCAGCCGCCGGCCCGCGCACGCTTGCCCGGATTGGCGACATTGAAGGCGGTAGCTTTGGCAGTCTCGAGCTCCAGATGGACGGTGTGGTTGCCCTTTGCAACAGCCAACGCGGCCAGAATGATGGGGTTGTCCACCGCGATGGGCAGTCCAGTATCGTTGGATTGCGAATTGGGCCGTCCGACACCGGAATCAGGCGCGATGGTCGAACCGTCGAAGCGCCGTGGCAGCGAGGCCAGCAGAAGCTGCTACTCGAATGTGAACCCGGCGTAAACGTCCTCGGCCGCGGAACCGGTCGCGCGGCACGATGGGGCCAGCTCTTCTACCATCGCGGCAACCCGGACGGGCTTTGCGTCGAGCTCACCATGGACTGGCATCATCTGCGTGCGGGAATTCCGCTCTTCAGCACAATGACCGCCGAGGAGCTGGTGGACGCCGGGGAGTTTAGACTCCGCTTCCGGTCGTACGCCTATGAAGCAACTGATGCCGAATCGACTGACTTTGTCAGGCTTTTCGGTTGTGATGACGCGCCGGATGTCGCGGTTCACCTGACGCCTGCAATGTATGATCCCCGCCGCGAAGGAATCCCCAATCTCGGATTCGGAGTGATCGAATCGGAGAATGTCCATCCGCATCTCGTCGACCGGTGCAACCGTATGGACAGGATCTGCGTGCCGAGCTCGTTCACGCGCGACGCGTTCGCGAATGCAGGTGTGATCAGGCCTATCGATGTTGTGCTGCACGGCGTCGATTCGGGATACTTCCACCCTGTTGCATCGAAGCAACCGCTTCCCGGAGGGCGGAGGTTCAACTTTCTCGCGATCGGGACGCACGTCGAGCGCAAGAACATCAGACATCTCGTGCGCGCTTTTCTGGAAGAGTTCAGGGAACGAGAGGATGTTGCACTGTTCCTTCTGCTTCGCCCGGAATACCACACGACACAGAACAACGTCGCGCTCGAGTTCACTGACTGGGAAAGAAAGTGGGCCCGCGACAGCGCGCCGATTTTTCTCTGGACCGGTTACCTGACACGCGAGCACCTGAGAGACTTCTACGCGAACGCGAATGCGTACGTCATGCCGAGTAACGAGGGGTTCGGCCTGACGCTGCTCGAGGCGATGGCCTGCGGCACTCCAGCGATTGGCCTCGATCACGGTGGCGTGACCGATTTCGTGAACGAGGGCAATGGAATGCTCGTACCTCCCGGTGATTCTTATGTCGCGCGCGACGTCGATACTCTTCCATACGTTGGAGACGTCTTCCACGAGCCTCATCTGACCGCGCTCCGCCGGGCAATGCGTCACATGTACCAGAATCCTGAAGATGCAGTTCGCAAAGGCCGGCAAGCGCGGGCAGATGCTTCCAGGCTCACGTGGAAATCGGTGACCCATCAACTGGCAAAGAGCATAGAAAAAACACATGCGGAGTTCTCACCGCCCGCCTCAGCGGGGCTCGTGGCGCAGAAGCTCACGATCGTTCTTTGCGCCCTCGACGACGCGGATGCGCGGCGATCGCTGGACTACCTGAAATCACTCGCAGGCGATGGTATAGGGGTACTTTGCCTCTTCACCCGGTATGCGCGCGTGAAAGACGTGTTACGCGCACGCGACCATGGGTTCGTGTATTACCGGTGGGACGGCACCATCGAAAACTGCAAAACCATTGCGCGCAGCATAGTCGGAAGGAGCTGGATCGCAGTCATCGAGCCCACCGAAAGGTTCAGTGGGGAATTGAACCACATGATCGCGTACCTGGACTCACTGCCTTCAGGCATAGCCGAAGTGTCACTCGAAACACGAAATGGAAGAGAGTTTCGGGTATTTCACGTCCGGCCTCAGGGTGAGCCGTCGGAAAAGATCGAGTACTCGGGGCTGTCGGTGCGCTGAACTTTTCCATGAAGCGTCCGCAGCCTCCATGCGAGTATGGCGAGCTGCAGCGAAGTCGAAAGAACCTGTGCGTAGACCGCGCCTTCCGCGGCAAGTCTCGGAACGAGAACCCAGTTCGCCGCAAGATTTACTGCAGTCACGAACAGCAGCGTGCGCAGTACATGCGCTTCCTGATAAAGGGCCTGCAGGACCAGCGCGAGGAACAACGCGAGGAACCCGAGCGGAAACACTATCGCCAGCGACCTGATGAGCGGCGCGACCACGGGGCCGAGCGGCCCATAAAGCACAGCGGCAAGCGGTTCTGCGAGAGACCAGGCGACAATCGCTCCGAAGAGTCCAGCCGCGCCGACACCAGCAGCCGCCCTCGCCAGCAGTCTGCGGTTGTCAGCCGTCAGCCCGTGCGCCGTGAGGAGTGGAACGAACACGGCACAGATGGCCGTGGGAACGAAATAGGACGACGCAACCAGCCGCCACGCCAGGTTGAAATGCGCGACATCCTCATAACTCGCCTTCACGCCGAGAAACAGCGTTCCGATCTGGTCACGCAGGACGTGGAGAGCCGCAATCAACACAAAAGGCAACGCTGCCTTCACCGCCGCCGAATCCCAGACGGCGCGCAACGGAAACAACCGCGTCTGCGTGAGAGCCGCGCCCGCGACGACCAGCAGCACGGCACGGAAGAGTGTGACTCCCATCAGCATCTGGAGCGACGGTGCGGTTGTCATCCCGGCGAGAAACGCAACCATGTACGCCGAGTGAATCGAGATCCCCAGCGTCACGTTATAGACGGCTTTCCGCAGTGCGAGAAACAGTGAACCGAAGGAGAAATACAGGTCCTCGAGTACTGTAATCACCGCAGCGGCAACGATCAGGTATGGACTCGCCGATGTAAAAACCGCGGACAGGCCAATCACAACAATGAGATAAACGGGGGCACTCGCGAGCCTGAAGCCGAGCAACGGCGCGAAATGTCCTGCCGCCTCTGAAGGTGCAGATGCTACACGCCGCGACATCACGGAGCTCATCCCGAAATGAGCGATGACAACGAACGACTCGGCGAACGCGATGGCGAAGAAAAACGCGCCGATATCCTGCGCGTCAAGCCGGCGTGATAGCACCATGAGGAGGACGAAGCCGCTCAGCCGGTAGAAAGACTGGGCGGTCAGGAGCGCTATCGTATCTCGGCGAAGCCCGCCCGCTCTCAACCGTACCTTTCGGTTATGAAATCGATGAGCGTGCGCGTATTCCGCTCGGTGTCGCGGCCGAGCACGAATTTGTATGCCGGCGCCTTCGACATGAGGCGAAGCCCGTTGCGCATCCTCGAAGTCGCGACGCCCGCCTTACTTGTCATCTCCCACAGGCCTCGCTCGAGGAGGAACTCGAGCCCCTGATAAACTCCGAGACCCACAACCAGATACTTGATGAGCGCTATCAGCGTGCGCCGCCTGGACAAAGTCACGATCCGTGACTCGTCCCCAAGATTCCGCTCGCCAACGAGCAGCAGCGCCGGCTCGACTGACTCGCTCATCTGGTGCCGGAAGAAATCGATGTCCACGAAAGTCTTGGGCTCGAACTCCATCCGGTTGAGTGTACGGCGCTGGGCTTCGGGTACTTCTCTGCCGCCGTCGCACCTGAAGCCAAGACGCAAGGGAAACGGATGCATGCGTCCGGCCTTGTCGATCAGCGGAGTGTCTTCGCTCAGGATCGTGAACTCGGGATGGCGCAGCAGAGCCATCGTCATCGTGCTCTTTCCTCCACCTGATGGAAGCAGGAGAAGGATGCCATAGCCCTTGTAATTGACTCCCATGGCGTGAATACGGTGAAGCCCAATCGAGTCCAGATACTCGCCGACGGTCGAGAGCAGGAACAGGTACGCGATCTCACGCACGAGGTCGAAGTCAGTCCCGAATATCTCGCAGGTCCCCTTCTTCGTGTTCACGATGGCGAGCCCACGCCCGAAATAATCGACGTAGCTGATGTCACCATGCCTGAATGACACGTTGCGCGGTGTGATCACGCTTGCGGGAACTGCCGGCAGATTCGAATAAGGAGGTGGCTCGCTGAACATCGTGACGCGCATCCCGACCGGAACTCCGGATTCACCGGGGGTTACAAACCATGCGAAATCGCGTGCAACCTCCTTCACGAGATCTTCGCTTTTGCTCTCAAGCGCGACGTGGAACCCGTAGAAATCGAAGCGTTCGGTAGTCAATTTGCAGAAATGTTCGAGCGGGCCATTGTTTCGAAGAGCGAAAACTTAGCTCATTACTTCCACCCCCACGCCATGAACGAACGACATCTCATTGCCATAGCGCTGATTGCGCTTTCCAATCCTGTCGCCGCACAGGGGGTCTCCGACACGACTTCACTGACCGCTCGACTGGGAGTCGACACTATCGCTGTCGAGAGGATCAACAGGACGCCTGGCCGCGTCGAAGCGGAGATCGTTGTCCGCTCGCCCCGAACGTCGCTCCAGCGCCACATAGCTGATCTCGACAGCGCTGGAAGCCTGTCGCGGCTCGAGGTCACGACACTTGATCCGGCTACTGGCGCGACGCAGCGCAAGGTAACGTACACGCGGGCGGCGGACTCGATGCGAATAGTCGATGAGCGCGGTGCTGAGCGCACGACCCGAGCGGTAGCTGCGACTTCGGCTGTGCTGCCTTTCATAGACCTCGTGCACTGGCCCTTTGACATCGCCTTGCGCCGCATGCGTGCCGACGGTGCAATGTCAATCGAGGCGCCCATGCTCTCAGGTCAACGCGTATCGCCGTTTCCGCTCGCGTTTTCCGGCCTCGACTCGGCGACGATCACGCACCCAACCCGCGGAATAATGAGGCTCACCGTCTTTCCTGATGGATCAATACGGACGCTCGATGCTGGAGCGACGACCAGGGCACTGATAGTGACCCGCGCAGGAAACGCTGATATTCCGACTCTCGCTCGTCACTATGCGGCGCTTGACGAAGCAGGAAAGGGAGTCGGTGAACTGTCGAAGCGTGGTGCCGCCGAGACCACGGTGCTGGGCGCGATGATCACGCTGGACTATGGAACTCCCGAGAAGCGGGGCCGCGAGATCTGGGGTTCTCTGGTTAAGTACGGCACGCTCTGGCGCACAGGGGCCAACAGGGCGACGCACTTCAAGACTGACAAAGCACTACGGTTCGGAACGCTCGATGTTCCCGCCGGCGAGTACACGCTCTACTCGTTTCCCGCCGCGGACGGCGGAGTGCTTGTCATCAATCGGCAGACCGGACAGAACGGTCAGCAGTATGATGAGAAGCAGGACCTCGGCCGTGTCCGGTTAACCGCTCGGCCGCTCGCCTCGCCTGTCGAGGTGTTCACAATCTCGGCCCGGGAAGAGAGCGGACGGGGATTGCTGGCGCTTCAGTGGGACATGACTGAGATGGTCGCGGCGTTCACGGTTCGCTAACGGCCCCACGGAAGCAGAACGTACGTCGCGCTGATGCCGAACTGATATCCGGTCTGGCCGAGGAAGACTTTCTGGACTCCGACGTAGACGTCGAACCCACGGTGGGCGAGCTGCTGTAATCCAAACCCCATGCCGGTGAGGAAACTCGCCCGGCTGGGCGCGCCTTCGTCTGAGCAGTCGACGTCCCAGACTATTCCAGGTGTGACGTACGAAACGAGTCGCACTCGCTCGAGCATCGCGATCGAGAAGGGCATGCCGAAATCGACAGTGCATGCGCTGAGGCCAGGGAGCAGGTGAGGCGCAAAGCCAATCCCCACCTCTGTACCGATCGTACTCGTCGCGGTGGCATCTCCAATCACTGAAGCGATTGTGGGACCCCCTGTAAAGAGGTTGACGCGCGCGCGTGCGCCGAACAGCGAGTGAGTGCTACAGTCTCGCTCCGTTCTGCACTCGCCGGATTGACGGCCGGCCGTGACTCCGAATGTCGATCCGCCCTTATACTGGAGGTCCACGCCAGCTGCAACTGCGTTCAGGTTCACGCCACCACCGCCAGTACGCCTTCCAGATTGAAGGCGAAATCCCCAGTAGTGGTGATTGCGGCTCGCGGGCATCGGCAGCGCGATTGGCGGAAGTGCCCCGATAGGAGTTGCCTGAACCGACAGGATATGAACCTCGCGGCCCTGCGCCGAAAGGCGGGTAGCGCTCAGCGAGACCAGCGCTGCCGCAACCATAATTCTCCCGATCATTGAAGCTCCAGCCAGCGCGAGTAGGAAACGCCGCCGGTACCGTCACTGGTGTAGGTGTAGACTCGCAGGAATGCGCCGCGATTCCGCATGATATCGATTCGCATGAACCCTGTCCTGTGTTGTGCTACGTAGTAGCTCTCGCGAAGCCACACACTGCACCCGACTTTGCTCTGGGAGCCTGCGCCACTCACGAGGAGGTAACGGACCGTGGGACCCCCACGAAGCACCTGAATATTGTGCTCATGCCCGGCAGCATACACGAGTGGCGGGTTCGAGCCAAACGCCCTTTCGATCGAATCGCGCATGGTGCGATTGACGCTCGACAGGATGTCCTGGGGATATCCTGCCAGCCGCCGGAATGGGCCCGCGATACCGCAGTACCCACCGTGCTCCCCGCCCGTCATCAGCGGATGGTGTCCACCCACCACCACGATCCGACCGGGCTCGGTAACAGATACCTGAGTACGGAGGGCCGCAGCGACAGCCCCGGGATTCGTCTCACACTTGGTCGCGTCGTCGCGCACGATGTAGTCGTGCAGCCACCACTGCGTGTCGAGCGCGATGAATCGAAGCCGACCGAAATCGAAGGAAACCGGACCGGGACAGCCGTTGCCAGGAAGCATCCTGATGTCCCGCCCGCGCGCCATTCCCGCCAGCATCTGTTCCTGCAGCCTCACCGCATAAAGACCAAATGGTCCTGAGGCTGACCAGTCATGATTGCCGGGAATGAAGATCGTGCGCACGCCTGGCGGAATTGCATCCACTTGCACCTGCAACCGGCGCCTCGCATCTGCAAACTCGGCACGCCCCTCTTCGGGAATCCCGCCGGGGTACACGTTGTCGCCGAGGAAGACCGCGACAGACTTCTGAGGTGCCACGCGCATCTGGGCGCTCATCGAATCGAGCACCTTGCTTCGTCCCCGAGGATCAGGCTCGCCTGCGTCGCCAATCAGGAAAAGCGACGACTCGATGTCATCAGGCGCGAGGTCCGGGGCCGGGAAGACCAGTCGGCATCCGGCGCTTGCACCTAATGCGAGCACGAGGGCAAACCGGCGAGTAAATCGATATAGCTGTTTCATCTCTGGGGAGGTCAGAACGATAGACCTCGCTGAAGGTAAAAGCGGTGCTCTTCGCCGTGTGCGTAGGAAACGCTGAATGTCTGACCAAGGGACGATAACCAGAATCCGCCACCGAAGCCTGAGTGCCAGCCGCCCGGGCTGCGCCCATCGAACCACACGCGACCTGCGTCAGCCAGGCCGAAAATTCCCGACTGCCATTTTACGAGGAGTGGCACGGTGCCGAGCGGAACGCGAATCTCTGCTGACCCAAACGTTGATGATTCGCCGCGGAAACGCTGGTATCCGTAGCCCCTCACGGTGCGGCGGCCGCCGATCGCTGGAGCGTGTTGCACGGGGAATGATCCCGAAGCTATCTCGCCGCCTGCCTTGAGTGCGAGATGATTACCATTTCCTGGAAGTGGAAGGTACGTCGCAAGCGATGCGCTGGCTGTGCTGAATGCCTCTTCGACATCCCATAGCGGTGGGAAACCCGACAATTCACCATCGAACGTCCAGCCCTTGTCGCTGACCGGCCCGCTCGAGGTGCGATCGAGCGAAAGCCCAAGCCGAAGGCCAACTCTTCCAAATCCTTCATTTCCCGCGATTGCCGGGTCGCTCAGGGGCGAGCCGGTAGCGGTTTCGGGGTTGTTCCAGAAAACCACAGGGCCAATTTCCGCCCTCCCTTCGAGCGGCCTGAGGCCGGGGAACACTGTTTTTACCTTGCTGAATTCGTTGTTGAGATTCTCGCGGTCGCGCCAGCCAATCTGCCACATGAGCGCAGGCTCAATAGAGATAAGGTCCTGCTCGATTTTTGAGAGTCGATTATCCACTTCCTCGACATCGTTTCCATAACCGTGGAACCTGAACTCCTCGAACTTCGTCGCCCGCGCTGCCAGCAACAGGGCGAGCGGTGAGTTCTCCGCCCGATAATCGACGTTGAGGTTTACCCCTGGCTTCGTGTTGCCGAGACCGAGCAACACGTTTGCGTCGATCTTCCATTTATGCGGCAGGCGTCTGAAACCCTGCGACTGATACCGAGGTCCGAAGCCAACTATCAGTCCCGCTCCATGGCCGAAACCCACGGTCGGTCCGAAGCCAAATTTTTTCCCCCAGTCGGGACGCCAGGGTGAATCGAACTTTACGCCGGCGCCCTGCGTGGGTTCGCGCCATTCGTCAAAACTGATTCTGGTCCCATCGGCGACCGTGAATTCGTTGCCGACGCGGGTGTCGTAGAAAGTGGTTGCCTTGCCGTTCGTCGAGTCTGCCAGTGTGTCATCTCCGCCACCGCCAATCAGCCTCAACGTGATCGCGCTGTTCGACGCTCCTTTTACTACGGCCTTGTCCTTTCCGCCGTGGAGGTACAAGCGAACCTCGTTCGTTTCCGACGGAACGAACGTCCGGTTGCTGAACGTCGTCACCGGGCCGGAATCATTGGCGCTCGTCAGGAGAACAGTGACTCTTCCATCGTCGTGACGAGTGATTACCGCGTTGTCGTTTTCGTCGGTACCGTGAACGTCAACTTCCGTCGCGAGCCACTTGTAGAACTCGGCCGCGAATGCGGGCAAGGCATCGCGGCGCGCTTTGAATGTGGTGCGAAGATGATCTCCTTCGCGCTGACGCCACTCGGGAGGAAGGCGTGATATGGCCTTCTCTATAGTTGCGTCAGTCAACGCTGTTTGGACCCGCCGCGCAATTTCGTCGGACGCCTGACGATCGATTCGCTGGAGGAGCCGCCGATCGAGCTTGTGACTCTCGAAGGTCAGGCCGGCCAGATCATACTTTGGACCAAATTCCAGCAACTTCGGATAGACGGGACGTATCACGTATTTCACGAGCAAGCCCCGGCCGTTGAAAAACACGCGATCTCTGTCGCGCGGAATCGGGCGCCACCTGTAGGTCCCCTCGGTTCCGTAGCGCGCGAACCTGATGTTATCGGCAGTTCTGTCGTTGTCGTTAACAAAAAAGTCCACCATCCTGACCGCAAACATCTCGCGCTCGTCGAGGCGGTTGGCCTGACTCTTTTCAACTTCCTCGAGGAAGCCCTCACCGTTTTCGATGTGGCTCGAGCCACCAAAGCCTGGCGTGTCACCAGGCGCTTCCTGCGGGCTCAGCTCCACAGTTGCGAGCATTCCGGCGAACGTCTTCCGATGTTCGCCGAGCCGCGGGTCATCCGGCATTACATAGAGCTCTGGACTCACGTGAAGTACACCGATTGCTTCCAAAAAAGGCGGAATCATGAGTGCACCCGCGGGGAACAGCATCGAGATCTGGTCCTGGATGATGCCCCCAAGCGTGCTTCCCTGAATCGCCGGTGGCATTGCCAGCGTTACGGGGTCCTTGTTGACCGAGCGGAACGCGTACTCCCTCCAGCCGTTGTTCTCGACAAACCGAAGCGTAATTGTCTGGTTACCGCCACCGCGCTCAGTGGGCTTCACACCGCCTGCAAACCGCGAGATGTCGAAGACCGGCACGCGAACCGGGGTCGCCCAGATGTCACGCCAACCTTCGCCGAAGAGCGTCCGTTTCAGGCCGCCATCGTCATACTCGCTGCCGGCTACTACAGTCGTAGTCCGGTCACCGACTGCGGGCGCGGTCGTCTGGGATTGCGCAACTGCAGGTCCTGCTAGTGACAGCGCGGCAACGAGATACAACGCTCTTCTCATCCGTTTACTCTCCACTGGATCCGTCGAATTTGGTCCTGCCTTACGCCAACAGGCAACGTTCGCGCCGTGTATCCGGTAAAGGTTTGGAATGGGCCCTGGGCCAGCCGCAACCGAGTCGAAACACAATAGCTATTGACCCAAGTGTTCTGTAAGGGAATGTTAGGCGTTCGGCGGGATCTGCGGCGCTCCTCACGAAGGCGCGGGCCGACCCGCACGTGTCATAGTCAAAGCGCGTCAAGCGCAGCGGGGTATCTAATGAGTTATCGAAGGGGCGCAACCCGGATCTTCATTGCAGCCACGGCACTGGTCGCCGTTGCCTGCGCGGACTCGCCGACTCCGAGCGAGCCGAGCTCGGTCACGCCATCATTTGAGCGAAGCGCAGTGGCGCAGGGTCGCCTTGCAGCATTGTTCCCCGATGTCTCGGCCGATGTGATGGGACTCCCGGGAACAGTCTTCGCCGATCACGACGAAGTGCAGGGGAAACTCGTTTTTGGCGTCGAGAACGCAAACGCCGCGCAGGGCGTTCAGCGATCGCTCATTGGGCGTGGACTGAGCGCGGATGAGTTCAGTGTGAAGGTTGTGCAGCCGTTTGTTCGTCTGGCAGACCTTCAGACAACCGTGATCCGCCCGACGCAGGCCGGCACTCAGATCCACTTCGGTGGTTATGTGTGCACGCTGGGCTTCAACGTTTCGCATGGTGCTGGTCGGTCGTTCATCACCAACTCGCACTGTACCGACACACAGGGCGGTACGGAGGGAACGACATACGCGCAGCCAAGCCGCACTGCCGATCCTACGGTCATTGCGACAGAAGCTGCTGACCCTGCCTACACGTCAGGAGGTGGGTGCTCCAAGGGCAAAGTCTGCCGCTTCAGCGATGCATCGCGCGCGCTCTATTCAGGACCTGTTGGATCGGCGCAGGGTGTTATCGCAAAGACGACCGGAGTCAACAACGGATCGCTCACTACGGCTGGCACGTTCACCATCACGTCCCAGAACAACACGTCGACCAGCTACAGCGGGACCGTCAACAAGGTTGGCCGGACTACCGGGTGGACGAGTGGATCGATTACCAGCACCTGTGCCACGATCAACGTATCGCAGTCGAAGATTCAGCTTCGCTGCCAGACCGTGGTCACGAACAATGCCGCTACGATCGTCAGCGGTGGTGACAGCGGATCGCCGGTCTTTCAGATCACGGGCGGCGACAACGTGACGCTGGTCGGTATCCTGTGGGGCGGAAGCGGCACGAATACATTCGTCTTCAGCCCGCTCAAGAGCATTCAGGATGAGCTCGGCGCAGTGGTCGCAACTGCGGGCGGAGGCTCGGTGGAGCCGCCACCGCCACCACCACCACCACCACCGCCCTGCGTTCCGAGGGGAAAGAGCGGCAACTGCGATTAATTCGGAACACGTGCACTGAAACGGGGAGAGCCACTGGCTCTCCCCGTTTTCTTATGGTCCCGCGTTGACCGCGGGCAGCCGGGTCCGTAATGTCGAGTCATGACCAGTCCGCGCGAGCTGCTTCCGCTCGATTCAACCGGCCGCCCGCGCCTCAAGCTCGCCTTCGTCGGCACCCACGGCGTTGGAAAGACAACACTCTGCTTCGACCTCGCATCACAGCTGAAACGCCTCGACCTTGGCGTCGACCTCGTAAAGGAGGTGGCGCGCAGGTGCCCTCTGCCAATCAATGAAGCAACGACTCGCGATGCCCAATCGTGGATACTTCATACACAGATCGCGGAAGAGCTCGAAGCCACATCCATTTATGAGGTTGTGATCTGCGACAGGTCTGTTCTCGACAACTATGCGTACCTCGTCGCTCGTGCCGGACGCCGCCCGGAGCTTGATCCCCTCGTCAGCAGCTGGATCAGGAGCTACGATGCTCTGTTCAAGGTACCGGTTCTCGCCGCACCGTCATTTGACGGAACGCGTGCGGTGAGCCCAGGCTTTCAGATGGAGATCGATTCAACCATCGACAAGCTCATCTCGGCTTTCGGCGTTGACGTAATGCCACTCGACCCCGACGACCGCGAAGGCTGGATCGGCGTCGTGCTCAACTCGCTCGGCCTGCCTTCAAAACCGCCACAAATTGATTTGTTCGCTGCAGGATCCTCCGCCAACATCTGACTCCCGATCAAGCATGAAAATCCTGAAGGCATTGCTACTGGCAGTTCTGCTTCCGGCGACTGCAGAAGCGCAGTCACTCGACGCCGCGCGTCTCCGCGCTTACCCATTTCCACAGAATCTCACGGCTTCCGCGACGGGAGCCCGCATAGCGTGGACGCTGAACGAAGAGGGGCGCCGCAACATCTACGTCGCCGAAGGTCCTGACTTTCGCGCGCGCAAGCTCACCCAGTACGACACCGACGATGCGCAGGAGCTCAGCAGCGTTTCAGTATCCGCTGATGGGCGATTCGTCGTGTTCGTGCGCGGGGGCGAGCATGGCAGCAACTGGGACGACGAGGTAGTAGTGAATCCATTGTCGCTTCCGGTTCCCCCGAAGTTGCAGATCCTGTCGGTTCCGTTCGCCGGTGGCGACGTAAAGGTCCTGACTGAAGGAGGGGACAACCCCGCCGTTTCACCGGATTCGAGAACAGTCGCGTTCCAGCGGGAGCGCCAGATCTGGACGGTTCCTGTGGACGGATCCTCTGCCGCGAAGAGACTCTTATCCGCGCGCGGCGCCAATGGTGACATTCAGTGGTCGCCGGATGGATCGCGCCTCGCGTTCGTCTCCGGTCGCGGAGATCACGGCTTCGTCGGGATTTACGAGGCTGAAAACAAGCCGATAGTGTGGATTGCTCCCTCGACGTCACGCGATGCGTCGCCGAGGTGGTCGCCGGATGGGAAGCAGGTCGTGTTCGTGCGGCGGCCGGGAGGCGGCGGACCGCCGCAGATGATTCTCGAGCGGCGGCATAATCCATGGTCGATCTGGACCGGTGATGCTGCAACTGGAGAAGCGCGTCAGATATGGAAGGCGCCGGAGACACTTCCCGGATCGTCGCCCTCGACGCAAGGCGGGACCAACCTGCACTGGGCTGCACAAGGCCGCATCGTGTTTGTCAGCTACGCGGACGGCTGGCCGCATCTCTATTCGCTGAGCGAACGTGGCGGGGAGGCAACGCTGCTCACTCCTGGGAACTTCATGGTCGAGTCGATCACCATGAGTCCTGACAAGCGCCACATGGTGTACATGGCGAACACTGGCAGCGATCCAGACGACATTGATAGACGGCATGTGGTAAAAGTCCCCGTCGATCGCGCTGCGCCTGAGATAATGACTCCGGGGAAGGGTCTCGAGTTCACGCCGGTAGTAACCGGTGACGGCCGCTACATCGCCTATCTCGGCGCAACTGCACAAAGGCCTCCGTTGCCCATGGTGATGGCGTTCGCGGGTGGTCGCGCCCCCGCGATCGTAATCGGCGAGGATAGAATTCCATCGGGCTATCCATCGGCTCAGCTGGTCACGCCGCGAAAGGTGACGTTCCTCGCTCCTGACGGAAAAACGGTTCACGGCCAGTTGTTCGAGCCGCGCGGTGGTGCAGCGAAGAAGCCGGCTATTGTGTACGTGCATGGTGGTCCATCGCGCCAGATGCTCGTGGGCTGGCACTACTCCGACTATTACGCGAACGCGTACGCGATGAATCAGTATCTCGCGAGCAGGGGATTCGTCGTCCTCGCAGTCAATTATCGGCTTGGAATCGGCTACGGGTACGAGTTCCAGAATGCGGCCAACGCCGGAATGCGCGGCGCCAGCGAGTATCAGGACATCAAGGCAGCCGGCGAATTCCTTCGGAATCTTGCTCAAGTCGACGGGAGGAGGATCGGAGTGTATGGCGGCTCGTACGGGGGGTACCTCACGGCGCTGGCACTGGCGAGAGACTCAGATCTTTTTGCGGCGGGCGTCGATGTGCACGGTGTGCACAACTACACGTCGGAGAATGGTCGTCGCATGGGCATGGGAGCCTGGGAATTCGAGCCGACCGACCGTGACAGCGCCGCGGTAATAGCCTGGCGATCATCACCAGTTGCAGACATCGGAACGTGGAAGTCACCGGTGCTTCTGATCCACGGGGACGATGACCGCAACGTGCGCTTTATCGAGACAGTCGACTTGGTACAGCGGCTTTCCGCTGCGAAGGTATTGTATGAGGAAATCATCATCCCTGACGACACGCATCACTGGAT
Organism: Gemmatimonadales bacterium; assembly: GCA_038203205.1. Lineage (GTDB taxonomy): Bacteria > Gemmatimonadota > Gemmatimonadetes > Gemmatimonadales > Gemmatimonadaceae > UBA4720. Next base: position 15,566 of record JBBREF010000039.1, read on the forward strand.
GCTCCACCGGAATAATCTGCGCGTAAATGCGGCGATTGCAGAATTCTTCGAGAGGAAGCTGTCGCCGAGGTGAAAGCAGCGACCGTCCGTTACGCTGACGAAGGCGACATACCCGAGATAGTCAGGGTCATCAACGCTGCCTATCGCGTCGAAGACTTCTTTGTGCGCGGCAACCGCACGAATGCAGAAGACGTTGCCGCGCGGATGTTAGCTCCCGGTGGATGTTTCATCGTTGCCGACAGGGGTGACGGGGTGCTCGTGGCTGCAACTTCGGTCGACGTACATGACGATCGCGGTCATTTCGCGATGCTGTCGGTTGACCCCTCTGTTCAGGGCAAGGGATACGGGCGGATCATGATCGATGCAGTCGAGGATCACTGCCGAAGGTCTGGCTGCGGCCATCTCGATATCGAGGTGGTCAACCTTCGCGAAGAGCTGCCGGCGTTCTACGAGCGTTTTGGATTTGTCACGACGACGACTGCGCAATTCTCCGATATGGCGAAGCTCACTCGTGACGCCCATCTCGTTCTCATGACAAAAGCGATCTAGCGTCGCGACATCACGGCATCGCGAGCGGCTTCCGCAGCGGTGTATTGCGGAGAGAATCCGAGCCGTTCTCGCGCCTTGGCGATGCTGGCGTGGGGTGAGTGCAGAACATGATCGCGCGTTAACGCTGCGTCATCCTCACTCACCGTCGCGGCCCATTCATCCCACGGGAGGAATCCCAGATTATCCTTCATTCCAAACCATGATGCGGCCGACTCCGCGTACTCACGCAAGGTGACGGGCTCTTTCGCTGCGACATGAAACGCCTCGCCAATTGACGCCTCTGGTTTTTCGATCGCGAGCTGGAACGCGAGAGCTAGGTCGTCAGCGTGTACGTGCTGAAGCGTTGCGTGTCCGTCGTCAGGAAGGTTGACGAGATCGCCTCGCGCGAGGCGATCGAAAACTGCGGCGTCGAGATTCCCTGCGGGGTTGATTGGATTCCAGCCGGGACCGGTGATGTGTCCGGGGTGGAGGATTGACGCGGGAAAACCCCGCTGCGCTTCGTCGAGGAGAAAGGCTTCGACTTCCGCCTTCCGGATTCCATAGTCGCCGAAGGGTTCCCGGGGGGCGGTTTCGTCGTACGGGCGGGTGCGCGGAACGCCGTGAACCCAAAGCGTGCCGCAGTGCACGAAGTGCTGAATCCTGTCACGTAAGGCTTCGACAAGTGGCTTCGCCGATGCGATGTCGAAGCAGGTGAGATCGACAACTGCATCGGGAGATGCAGCCGCGATCAGGTATCCGAAGCTGCCATCGAGTTCTGCGGCCAGTCTGTCGATCCGCAGCATGTCGACCGACTCCCACTCCGGAGCGTTGTGATAAGGCTTACGCGAGCCTCGCGACACGACCGTGAGCTCGTTGCCGGCATTAACCAGACGAGGGATCAGCCATGTACCTATATGTCCGGTTCCGCCGATTACCGCGATTCGCATGTGCGCCCGATCAGAACGAAGCTCCCGGCTGCGCCGGCGCAACACCGGCTCCTTCGATCCGTGCCTTCAGCTGCATCAGCTCGAGCTTCGACTGCATCCTGAACATCGACAGCATCATCTTGCCAGTCAGGCCGATGGCCGCACTACCTGAATCAGCGTCCTGGTCCATCATCGGCGAGACGAGTCTGCTGATCACTCTGGTCGAGTCTCCCTCGATGCTCAGCGAGTCGCGCCTGACAAGTACAAGTCTTTCGCTCGTGTCGTTTCGCATTCTCCAGGCGATCAACTTGTCAGGAACAATCTCCATCACCTGCCAGGTAATGCTTTGAGTTGCTATCGTCCCTGCCCCCATCTCGACACGCAGCGTATCGCCAGGCACAAAAGGCCCATGCCGAGTGGTTTTCACAGTGTTGCCCTGCGCCATCCACGTCGCTACCGAATCGCCGTGAGCGAGTGATGCAAAGACACGAGCAGGCGAACCGGCGATCATCACGCTTGCCGAGCCGTCAGGCATCATTGAGCTCTGAATTGACTGGAAGCCCCACCACATCGCGGCGACAATGAACACGACTGCAAGCAGCAGGCATCCGCCAATCCATTTCCACATCGCGAGACCGTTCCTGCCTATTCGGTCGGCGGCTGACTACGGAACCCGACAGCACGATGCGTATTGTCACAGAATGGCATGTGCTTCGACTGCCCGCATCGGCAAAGCGCCAGGCGAGTGTCGCTCCGAATGACTCCGCCCTTCGAATCCTCGACCTTCACCGGCCCCCTAACGAAATACGGGCCGTTGTCGATCGCAAGAATCTCAACAGTCTCCGGAACTGGTTCTGCGGGACCGCCGTCGAGCCTCTCGAACTGAAGAGCGCCCGTCGGGCAGCGGGTCACCGCAGCAGCAATGGCATCGGCATTCCCGGCATCGACATCAATCCACGGGCGGCGCGAGGGATTGAACACCTGAGGAAGTGCTCTTATGCAGGCTGCGCTGTGGATGCAGCGACGCGCATACCACTGAACCTTGATTACATCGCTCGAGTACTCGCGCGTCAACCGTGAGAAGACGCGGTTCGGTTCACCTGGATCGGGGGGTGCTCCGGTACCGCCCTCTCCCGCATCAGCTTCCCCGCTCGGAGCTTCGTCGGCTGTCATTAAGGGAGGATAAGTCACGAGGAACCGTCCGGCCAGTGACCGCTTACCTTATGGTAACTGATGCCACTTCAGAGAATTGCCTTGAGCCAATCAGACGGCGTGCTGGACTTGTTGATTGTCGGTGCAGGACCATGCGGGCTTGCTGCCGCCATTACCGCGAAGCGTGCGGGGCTCAAGACTGTGGTTCTTGATGCTCACTCGATAGTGAGCACAATCACTCAGTACCCCACTTACGTTCGATTCTTTTCCACCGCGTCAAAGCTGTCGCTCGGGGAAATCCCATTTGTCGTTGCGGACGACAAGCCCTCGCGCCGCGATGCCCTCGCTTACTACAGGGAGGTCGTGCGGCATTTCGCGATCGACGTCAGGCAATACGAACGAGTCACATCGATTGAATCGGCCGGACACGGCTTCAACGTTCAGTCAAATCTCCGCGACGGGACGCTCCGCAGCACGAGGGCGAAGGCTGTCATTGTAGCGACAGGATATTTCGGGTCTCCAAACCGCCTCGGCGTCGAAGGGGAAGAGCTGCCTCACGTAGCCCACGTCTATCGCGAGGGTCACGAAGCCTTCGATCAGGACGTAGTTGTAGTCGGGGGTGGAAACTCCGCGGCCGAGGCTGCGCTGGATTTATGGCGGGCGGGGGCGCGAGTGACGCTCACTCATTTTGGTCCAACCTTCGACAAGCGAATCAAGCCGTGGGTGTTGCCTGATTTCGAGAACAGGGCAAAGGAAGGGAGCATCGGCGTTCGGTGGAACAGTCGTGTATCACGAATCAGGAGCGACAGTGTGGTTCTCGACGGTCCCGACGGCGCTGACGTGTTACCGGCAACCTTTGTCTATGTAATGACTGGCTTCGCTCCGAATACTGCTCTGCTTCGAGAGTGTGGTGTCGCGATCGATCCGGTCACCGGAATTCCCGCGCATGATCCTGAAACGCTGGAGACGCCGGTTCCTGGATTGTTCATCGCAGGCGTCGTCGTCGCTGGTTTCGATGCGAACAAGGTGTTCATCGAGAATGGAAGGTATCACGGCGACAAGATCGTTGCGCGGCTCCTCGGACAGAGCGCGCCGCCCGAGCCGATGTTGAGCGCGGAGCTAGATACCTGAACTGACGCCCGCCGAAATCCCGTTACCTGTTGACGACTGACTCGTCAGCATAGTAGCGGTGGTTTGCCTTCGCCCCGCGTGCAGGCAACACGAATCGGAGAGAGAAGTCATGCGAAAGAGCATCGTGGTCGCCTTTTGTTGCCTCGTGGCAGCATGTGCCGAACCGACTTCTGTCACCCGGCACTCAGCTGACCTCAGCGTGAAAAAATTCTTCGGCGCTGCTGCTCCGGAAGCGGCTCTGCCGAGTGGTTATGCAACTATGATGGGAACGATCAGCCAGAACTTCCCTCACTCGTCGCGCAACCTGCGATACCAGCAGGTATTCATGGGAAGCAATATCGTGGATCCGACGATTGTGGGTATGTGTCTCCGGAGGAACGATCCATTTGGCACCGCTGACCGCGTGAAGACACTGACGGTACGCCTCGGACCGACGACGCTCGATTACACGAATCTTGGCGCGACGTTTGACGCAAACTATTCGGCGCCGCCAACTGAAGTGTTTTCGGGTGAAGTCACTGTGCCCGCCACGGCTGCCGGCGGGGAAGTTGGCGACTTCGATTTCTGCATTCCGTTCACACAGGAATACACGCATACGAGTGGATCCAATGTGATTCTCGAAGTGGTCAATACGAGCGCGACCACGAATGTTGCTCCGCGGGATGCATGTGCCGACTTCCAGCCGGAGTGCACGACCTCGCAGGCGTTCGCTCAGTCTTCGGCCGCAACTGTCGCGACCAGCGTGCTGCGGGGCGGGCTCATCGTCAAATTCGTGTCACCTGAGCCGCCGAAGCCCGTCGACCCGGCTGAGAAGGAAGAGTGCTTCAAGGGTGGCTGGTCGACCTTCCACTTCAAGAATCAGGGCCAGTGCGTTCGCTTCGTCGAGACCGGAGAGGATTCGCGCGGCTGAGTTCGGCCGTCAGGGGCTTCTCGGATCGAAGTCAAAAAATTCGTTTTCGTTTGCAGTTGCCGTTTGACCTTCAAGAAATTCTGGCACTTCTAAACCCCTTTCAGGTGTACCTCCGGCCAATGTCCATGATACGACCTTCTGAACTACGCAGGGAAAGGAGGTCTTGAAGTGCCAGGAGTTATCGAAGGGGATGCTGGAGAGCGGCGTAGTGGGTTCCGGGTCTCAGGGATCCGTCATTCAGGGGTAAAAAGCAGACCTGCTCCAGGCACGTCACCACCTCGACGCTGTTCCGCAGTTTCCAAAGCGGCTCGACAGTGCCGGTAATATCAATCTCGTCAGCTGATCCGGTTGACCTTCAAAAACTCCTGGCACTTCTAAACCTCCTTTCCCCGTGTACCTCCGGCCACTGTCCATGATACGACCTTCTGAACTACACAGGGAAAGGAGGTCTTGAAGTGCCAGAAGTTATCGAAGGAATCGCGCATTGTTCCGCGATGGATTCCGGTCGAACGGCCGGAGCTTTCAACGACAGCGAATCTATCGCGTGCGGATCATCCCAGAGGTCGCAGCATTGTTGAGATACTGCAGCACCGCGGCAGGCGTAACTACACCGAAGTAGTGATCGCCGGCCTCGCGCGCCTCGGCAGCGAGATGCCGGTAGATCTCGAGTCCGTTCCGGCGACCATCGATGAAGTTCAGCAACTCGAAGCCCATCAAGCCGTGCAATCCGGTGACACCTGCGATATTGCCGCGACCATCGAGGAATTCGCGCGGACCGGCTGCTATCACCGGGCGAAGCCCAGTCAGCTGTCGCTCGACATCGCCACCAGATGGACGCGCCGGGGCAGCGTTCCCGGTAACCGCACGGTAATGTGACTCGAGCTCGCGCAGCGACTGCGTTTCGCGCTGAATTACTGACTGGGCCAGCGATGTCGCGAGCGTCGCAGCACCCGCATGAATCTCGCCGATCGATGCAGCCGCTCGCCTCTCACGTTCAGCAGCATACCTGACCTGATCGACAGACTTGTGATACGCGGCGACCCGATCGCTGTCAGTTGATATCCATTGCAATCCGAGTCGCAGATTCCGCCCCATTCGCTCGGCGCCTCTTCCTGATGTCTCCGCGGCGAGCGCGGCAGCACTCGAGTTGTCGGCAGACGCCATCGCATACGCAATCAATGCAGCGGAAACAGCGTTGCGTCCGAGCTGTGTGCGATCGAGCGTCTCGAGATCGTCGTCAGACGAGTGAATGAACCGGTCGGGCATGTTGGTGAAGCTGACACCCGGCAGTCCGATCGGAGCTTCGAGAAACGGAATGTGGTCTGTGTTCCCGTGAAAAAAGATCATCTCCGCGTTATAGCGCTGGCGTGTGCCCAGGTGGGAGTAGTGAGGCTTTGGGTATACCTGGGTGATTCCGGCCTGGAGCTGAGAAAGCTCGAAGGTGTTGCCACGCACCATGTATTCAACGACCGCTTCGCTGACGTCGTTGAGGAAATGAAAGCGCGCAGCCGGCACGCGTGTGATGTTCTGCTTGCGCATGATGTCCTGCGACTGATCGGCGCCAACCATGTCCTGGTTCACGTTCACCCACATCTGCCGGTGGGCTTCGGGATTGTCGGCGAAATATTGCCGCTGACTCGAGAACTCAGTGACCCACCAGAACCGCAGGTTCCGCCGCGGCCTCGGCACGCGACCCTCCACAATCAGCTTGTTTAGCGCACGGGCGATCTCGAGCACGCTTCCGGTTCCGCTCGCGTCATCATTGGCGCTCTGCATTCCTTCCTGCATGTGGCCGGTGAGAACCACGTCCTGCGCGAGCCCCGGTTCCGATCCGCGAATGAATCCCTCGACCATCACCTGCCATGGCTGGTCACCTTCCGATGACTTGAAGCCTGCGTCGACCAGCGCTCGCACGCGAACGGGACTTGTCGCAGCCGCGAGGCGGTTGCGCAGCTCTACTCCCTGCCGGAGAGACAGTACGAATGCAAAGGTAGGTTCCTTGCCATCGATCTGAGCTGAAGGGACAGAAAGCCAACGGATCTGATCGGGCATGTTGAAGCCCGAGCCATCGATACCGTTCCCTTCGTAGAAGGGGCTAGGGTAGTGGACAATCCCAAGCGCGCCACGTCCGACGACGACTTGCTGCATCGCTGTCGCGATTGATGCGTAAGTGAGGACGATCTTCCCGGCGACATCCTTCCCCTGGAGCTCGGCCGCAGTTGCACCCCCGATGTCGATTAGCTCTGCCGTCACGTCAGCCGCGCGGCTGAGATCGGCGAGATGCAGCGGCGTCTGGATCGTGCTCGCGATGCGCTGTGGGCGATCGCCGGTGATCCAGAGGTCTGCGAACCTGGCATTCCATGGCCTTGTGGTTCCGTATGCCTGCTTGATGAGCTTCACGTCAGTAAGGCCGTATTCGCGGGCCTTCTCTTCGTAATACTGCGCGACTTTCCACAGGCCGTCGGAGCCTCCGCGCGGCCGGTGAAACTGTGAGTTATGCCGGATGTGCGCATATGCTGCGTCACCAGAGATTTCCTCGGAGATCAGCCTGACGTGAGGATCGGGAAGGACGCTCAGCTGCTGAGCTGACAGCTGCAGCGTAAACGCGGCGATCAGCAACAGTGCAGTCGAAACGGTTCGCATCATGATTGGTAATTGAGTGAAAGCAGGAGATGCTTGACAAAGAGAGATTGCGCAGGCCGTGGGCGGGCTGCAAGCTTTTTCGATAATGAAACGAGTCATGCTCCTCTGGGTGGCGGTGTCGGCAATCGCCTCGTGTACAACAGCTCCGCGAATTCCGGATGCTGCTCCACCGCGCGGCGTACGGGAGCCCGACGTGGTATTCGTGCCGACCCCGCACGGAGTTGTGGCCGAGATGCTCGCCGTAGCGCGTGTCGGGCCGGGAGACGTACTCTTCGATCTTGGCTCTGGCGACGGGCGAATCGTCATTGCGGCCGCGCGTCGTTTCGGGATTCGTGCGACAGGTATCGACATAGATCCCCAGAGAATCGCGGAGAGCAAGCGAAACGCTGATACCGCCGGCGTTTCTCATCTCGTTGACTTCATGGAGGCAGACCTTTTCGCGACAGACCTCCGGAATGCAAGCGTGGTGACGCTCTATCTTCTTCCCGAACTGAATGTAAAACTGAGGCCAAAATTGTTCAGCGAGCTGAGGCCGGGGTCACGTGTGGTTTCGCATTCGTTCGATATGGGAGACTGGAAAGCGGACAGTCTCCTCGTAGTGAATGCGCGTATGCTTTTTTACTGGGTGATGCCGGCCGATGTGCGCGGCACATGGGCCGTCGAGACGGAATCACCGGAAGGGAAGAAGCGTTATGACCTCGAGCTGGAGCAGCAGTATCAGCGAGTCACCCGGGCAGAGCCTTCGGAGGTTGTCAGTGACGTGACGTTGCGCGGCGACGCCGTGAAATTCTCAATTCGAGACGACGGTGTCGTCAAAGATCTCGTCGGGCGCGTGACGGGTCACACGATGCAGGGAACATTGGTGACGCGTGATGGGCGCGCGGGAACCTGGCGCGCCCGCCGGAGTCAAGCCTCCGGCGGTTAAACACTCTGTCCAGCCAGAACCGGGAAATCTCAGCGGTGTTCACATCATTTATACAGATGGAACGCAGCACTGCTCGTTTTGAATTCCGCTGCTTCGCGGTCCCATTCAGCGAGAAGGGCGTCGAGGGTTCTCCCCTCGATCGCCGCTCTAACCTTGTCAGATCCGGTGAGGCGCTCGAGGTATTCAGAAAAGGCGAAGTCTTTGGGGTGCTGCCGGCGAATCTCTTCGATTAGCAACAGCGTCGTCCGCACGGGACGATATGACTGCCGGTCAGTGATCACATAGCGGATGCCGGGAATGGTGAGACCCGGGTGCTTTCGCGCGGTCGCCTCCACGGGCATCGTGATGGCCTCGAACGTGATGCCGGGCAGCTTGCGCTCGTTCATCACGCGGGCGACTTCAGGAGCATTGAGCCACGGTGCACCGACTTGCTCGAACGGCCTGTCTGTTCCTCTTCCCTCGGAGAGGTTCGTCGCTTCGAAATACACGGAACCTGGGTAGTCATTCAACGCGGCGAGAGAACGGAGGTTGGGCGATGGATTCGTCCACGGCAATCCGGTATCGTCATGCCATTGCGACCGCTTCCAGTTCGTCGCCTGAATGACGATCAGTTCGGCACCGATTCCGTACTTCTCGTTGAAGAGCTTTGCCAGCTCGCCAACCGTCAAGCCGTGTCGAGCAGGGATCGGGTACATCCCTACAAATGACTTGAACCCGGAATCGAGCAACGCTCCCTCAACGATTTCACCACCGATCGGATTCGGACGGTCGAGTACTACGAACGGAATGCCTTTCTGTTTCGCGGCCTGCATCGACAGAGCCATCGTCGACACGTACGTCCACGTGCGGCCACCCACTTCCTGCAGATCGTATAAGAGGAAGTCCACGTCCTTGAGCATTTCCGCGGATGGGGCGTTGTCCTCCTCCATATAGAGTGAGTACACGGGCACGCCAGTTTTTGCATCGACCTCGTCGGAGATCTTTTCGCCTGCCGCGACAGTGCCCCGTATGCCGTGTTCAGGAGCGAGCAGCGCAACGAGCTTCAGGTCCTTATGCTGGGCGATGAGGTCGATGTCGGGAGTCTTGGTGCGATCGACCGCGCTCTGGTTGGTGATAAAGCCTACGCGCTTCCCTTTGAGTGCCGCGGGGATGTCAGCTACAAATACTTCAATGCCTGGTTGAACAACTGCATTCGCCGCAGGTGGGGCAGGGGTCTGGGTGCAGGCAGCGACAAGAACGAGCGCGGGTGCAAGGACTTTCATCGACTCTCGCATGGTATGGGGATGGGGACGTCAGGTGTCGTCGCTAATTATGCAGAAGCATGGCGACGGCTGCAGAGGTTGACACCGACATGATCACAGCTGACCCGAGTACTGGACGAG
>JBBREF010000040.1:0-24186 GCA_038203205.1 Gemmatimonadales bacterium
TCGCTCCAGCCATTTCTTCAACTTAGGCAGATCGTTTGGTAAACGGTCGAGTCGAACCGGTGTCTTAGCTCCCTCGGGCAGCACCGCGATGGTGATGGACTCCTTGTGCACATCCATTCCGAGATAGATCATAGAGCGTACGGCGGGAACAACAGAATTAGTTGACGATGACATGGGCTGGTCTCCGTGTATTGCGACAGCACGATCGTCGCATGTGGCTCTGGCAACTCTGGTTCACACCGAGGAGCTAATCCACGGATAAACCGGAGGCCAGCCCAGTCATATTTTCTAGGCGGATGCGCGGATTTCTCCCGAGGCAACGGCCCGAGCAACCTCTTTTCGCGTGGCGCCCAGTGACACCAGAGCTCGAATTTGCAGATCGAGGGTGACACTAGGATCACCTGCCTCCATCTTGGCCACGCGAGACTGACTAGATCCCAGTTGCTTTGCAAACTCAGTCTGAGAAAGCCGTCTCCTCGTTCGATGGCGCTTGAGGCTACTACCGAGCGCGACTCTCAACTCAACGAGCGTCGCTTCTTCATCGGAGAGATCAAGGAAGTCTTTTGTAGACCCGACCCTCCATCCAGCAGCTTCAAGCCGTTTGCGCTTATTGGTGTCCATTCTAACTCCCACGTGAAAGAGCATCGATTCGATGGACGATCCGCCAAGTTTTGTTTTCGTCCACAATCCTAAGTTCATGGCAACGATGGCCGATTACCGGCATTTGTCTTGATTGCGGCAGCGAAAGTTTCTCGCCGCGTTGCACGCGTCGAAGTAGCACACCAGCCTCGATTCGCGGCATTCTTGGACAGAGGCGGTGATTTGACTTCCCCGTGCAGCCAAACCAATAGTTTGTCAGCCATACTTCCAAAAAAGTATGTCAGAAATGACATATGTCAAGTCTGACATACCAAATAATGGGCTTTGGTGAACAGCCGGGATCATAGGTAACAAGACTGTCCAGCAACATGGGTAACACTTTCGCACAAGTGTTACTCGGGAAATGTTGAAGCAGCATGGGTCGGAGCTACCCCTGTTCCCGGGCGTCCACTTTGGTGTGATCGGATAAACGCTTATGGTGTCCCGTTGTTCATGCCATGTCGATGTCGTAAACGAAAGGAGAGCTATGATAAAGAGCCTGTCTGCAACACTGGCAATAACCGCGTTATGCAGCGCAACAGCACTCGGGCAAACTCTTTCGAGTCCGATCGATGCGATCTTCAAGGATTTTGCAACCAACCACGCGCCCGGATGCGCAGTAGGTATTTCCCGCGGCGATGCGCCCCTGGTCGCCAAGGCCTACGGTATGGCCGACCTCGAACATGATGTGCCGCTGACGCCGCAGTCCGTCTTCTATATGGCGTCGGTGTCCAAGCAGTTTACGGCAATGGCTATCCTGCTCCTTGAGCGTGACGGGAAGCTGCGCCTCGAGGACCGCGCCAGGACCTACATCCCCGAACTGCCCGACCATGCTTCCGCCGTCACGATAGGGCAGTTGCTGAATCACACGAGCGGTCTCCGCGATTACCTGACGCTGTCGGAGATTGCCGGCAATCCGTCCGACTTCGTCATCACCGAGCGCGACGTGCTGTCGACGCTCACGCGGCAGACGCGTCTCAACTTTGAGCCGGGCACCGAGCAGGTCTACAGCAACTCCGGATACGTGCTGTTGTCGATCATCATCCATCGGGTGTCAGAACGTCCACTCGATGTATTCGCGCGGGAAAGGATCTTCACGCCGCTCAATATGCACAACACCCGCTTTCAACATGACCATGCGTCCCCGATTCCCGGCCGCGCCATTGGATATGTCAGTAAGGGCGCGACGTGGCGCATCGCGAACAGCATGCTTGATGTCGTAGGTGATGGCGGCATGTATTCCACCGTGGACGACATGCTGCGATGGGCTACTGCCTTCGAACGGCCGGAGTTTGCGCCACTGCTGACGCGCATGCAGACGCCCGGCACGCTGACTGGGGGGCGCGCGATAGCCAGTGGATATGGGATGGGTTTGTATGCCGGAACGTATCGTGGCATGTCCACCGTTTACCACGGCGGCGCGCTTGCCGGCTATCGGACCAGTCTCCTCCGTCTGCCGGAGGAAAAGCTGACGGTGGTGACGTTGTGTAACACGGGAGCGGCAAACGTCAACCGGCTCGGGCAACAGGTCGCCGAGCATTATGCGGGAGCACGGATGGTATCCGTCACGTTGAATGCTGGCGTTGCTCCATCGGGCGCTCCTGCCGCGCCGCGTCAGGCGCCGACACCAGCCATAATCCCGCGAGAACTCGCACAGGCTCTGGCCGGAGTGTTTTACAGCGCGGAACTTGATGCGACCTATCGCATTGTTGCCGAGTCCGATGCGGTGACCTTGGATCTTGGCGGTGGAGAACCAATCATCCTCAGGGCTGCTGGTCCTGACCTTGTACGCACGCCGGGAGGACTCGAACTCAGTCCGGTGCGTGACGGATACGGACGGGTAACAGGACTCACGGTCAACGCCGGACGCGTTCGTGCGCTCGGATTCGTGAAGCGGTAAGTACGCGAAGGTCTGGCCGTGGCCCGCTCGCCAGGGCGACGCATTGCTTTCGGTCTGTGAGCAGCCGGGCTGAATGACGCGGCTTGCTGCGGAGGCGGCTTCGCGGCAAATCGCATCGGCTTTAAGTCACCTGTTTGCTCTCTGCGGTATATTCTCGCCGTCTACTGATAGTAGTTGGGTCGTCCATTCCATCACGAGTACCATGCCCCCCTCGCATGACAACATCCATGTCGGCCGGCGCTGTCTCAGCGCGATCGCGTTTATCGCGATCATCGCTGCGGGCTGCCGGTCGCCATCCCCACTAACTCAGGATTCAACCGAGACTCTGGATACGACGGCGATCCGCGCGTCCATCGACAGTCTGGCGGCGAATGTGATGCGTTCACACGAAACCGGCGATGCCGAATTGTTTGCGACAACGTGGGCAAAGGATGGGATAATGTCAGATGCCGGAACGCCACCGGTACATGGTCGTGACTCAATCGTTGCTCGATTCCGCCGCCGGCCTCCGCTTCCTCCCGGCGCCAAGATGATAATACATCCTACGGAGTTACGAATTCAGAGCGCCGAGTGGGCCTACGTCATGGGAGTCGACACGCTCACCTCTCCCTCGTCTAACGACTCAGGTCCGACACAGAAGACATTCACATTTCTTGTTGTCCTGCGTAAAACGTCGGAAGGTTGGCAAACGTATCGAGAAGTCCTTAGCGCCAATCAGTGAGTAAGACCAGCGTGACGATGTAAAGGACCGTGATCATCACGAAGGCATAAGCCTCGCAGTTTACTTCGTCACCGTATGCATCGCAGCGCTCGTTGCGCCGTTCCCGGTGCCAGTAATCCTTTCGACGTCGTAACCAGTACGACGCGTCCATGGGATATCGCGGAGATCCAGATCGTCAGCAATTCCGAAATACGAGAACGGCGTCAGCCGATGCTGATCAATCGCATCCCACAACCGCAGCTCTTCCCGGCGGTGGCTTCTGCAAATCGCTTTGGATCGAACTCTTCGAAGTCGGCTTGCTGCCAGTAGCTCTCGAACACGGCCGCGATCTTGTCGATCACAGAACGATTCCGAACGCCAGAAACCCGGACGTTCCACTCGAGGCCTGTTACCTGGGCCGAGTGTGTGAGGTTCGACGAGCCTACGTATGCTGTGGAGAAGCCCGAGTCTCTATGGAAGACCCAGGCTTTCGCGTGGAGTCGCGTGCTCGTGGTGTCATAGGAGATTCGAACCTGTGCACCCAGCGCCTTCAGCACCTCGAGGGCCTCAACCTCGGTTGATCCTGTGAGCCGCTCGGCCTTGGTAAATGTCTCGATCAGCTCATGGGCGCCATGAGCCGCCCAATGCGTTCGGGATGATCACATTGCTCTCAAGGCGCTCGAAATCCCAGGCGCGGATCTCTGTGGGACAGTCCGCAGCCGAATAACACGCGCCCATTACGGTATACGCGATCCGGGATCCGTCCGCCGACCACGCTGGAGAGCTGATGTACCGGTCTTCCGATCGGCCGGGAAAGGATGTGCTCGCAGTTGCCAGAACCTGGAGGCCGCTTCCGTCCACGTTCACCACCCCAAGCGCAGTGTCGCAGTACCATGGGCAGGCGTTCTCATCGCTGAGAGACAATGCCAGCTTCCCGCCATCGGGCGACCATGCGATTCCGGCAACCGAGTAGGATCCGAGCGACGAGCCGATGAACTGGACATTGGAGCCATCGGCGTTCATGATCTGCAGCCCGCCTCGCCCGGCAAAGCCTACCCCCCATTCAGTGAACGCGATCTTCCGCCCATCGGGCGACCACGCAAGGGACTGCACCAGCCGTGAGCTCAGTGCAGTGACCTTCATGGTGCGCGTATCGAGGAGCCATAGACCGGCGAAATAGCCCCCTAGCTGGCCGCAGTTTCCGCCCGGGCACGAATACACGAAGAACGAGAAGGCGACGTACGAACCATCGGGTGACCAGGAAGGACCGCCGTTCACGTAACCATCCTCTTGCCCCACCGCGCACCGGACGCCTGTGCCGTCGCTCCCGGAAACGCACACACTCCACTTGGTGATCAGGCCCCCTGCCGGTCTCGTGAATGCGATCATCGAACCGTCACGGGACCACGCCGGACGCGTTGCATTGTCGAGCAAGCGCACCGGGGGTGAGTCGTCGAACGCCGTCGTGAACACGGCACCATCGCGAACGAAGGCAAAGCACTGCGTTGCACCCGCGCAAGATGAACTCGTACCAGGCCCGGGAGGAGCAGGCTCAGGCGGGTTCGTCACGGGGGGGGCGGCCGCGGTCTCGAAGTTCGCGCTGAATTCACTCTCGAGAGCGACACCGCCCAGGCTTAGCACGCCGGTTCGAACTACGATCTGATACGAGGTCTCCGGGCGCAGCAGGTCTGCCGGCACGAACTCCACTATGAAGTCGTTAGTTCGCAGGAGCGTACCGGCAACAACTACCCCTCCGGCACCGACTACAATGTTATCGGCTGTGATAGTCGCGGGATCCAGAGGCTCGCTGAAGACGATCTCGAAGCGCGCATTGAGCGGCACGTCCTTCTTTCCGGGACGCGGATTGGTGCGCACGATTATCGGAGGGCGAGCCTTCGGGACGACAGCCGCGCCAGTTAGCAGAAGGGACCGGTCCGCCCCCAGAAATTCGACAATCAGTGTGTCTCCCGGCGACGCAGCCACGGGAACCGGATCGAGTCCTCCTTCCGTGATGAGCGCCTCGACGCGGTTCGTGCGTCCCGATTGCCTGTCGCGAGTCCGGTTGACGATGGCCGCGGTCACGCCGGGAACGGTACCCGGAGAAGCAGATACGTACGCGTACGTCGCGCCCGCGTCCAGCCCGGTGTTGAGGGGAGAGAACGCGTTCGGTGTGATGGCGTATGGAACAGATACGCCGAGGTTGGTGATCTGCGGTATCGGCCGATCTTCCTCGCGCGGCTGCACAGCGCCTTCCGGATTGCAGGCGATCACCGCGGCCGCCAGAGCAAGACCTTTTACCGCACCCGGCATGCGCACGCGTTGCATCGACATCACGATTCTCCATTCGTTGATTGCGCACATAGGACGGACAGACTCTCTGCTTTTGCTCTCGACCTGACAATCATGGTGAGGGGGCATGCGGGCCGCCGACGAGAACGAAGCCAGCCCAATAGAAAGGATCCGACGTCTGAGCCGAAATGCTCAGCGAGCGTTGTGATGCAGTCAGGGCAGCGCTGGGAGTCATGCCTCGAGCAAGGTACCCATAGAAGTGCTTCATAAATGTCGCCGTTGCCCCGTCATCGACAGGCCAGAGCGTCCCGACAACCTGTCGTGCTCCGGCCAGGAGGAACGCTCGCGTCAGTCCCACCCAGTCATCACCCGGAGGCACGTCCGCCTGAGCGCCTGAGCCGAGGGCAGTCTGGCAGGCCGAGAGAACGACGAGGTCGGCCTGTATCCCCAACCCGAAAACCTCATTGACTTCGAGTATGCCGTCATGCTCCCCGCCGGGCGCGAGCTCGACGAACGAGAACAGCGGATTCTGCTTGTTCAGGACGCCGAACGTTGCAAGGTGGACGATGCGTTTCCCTGGAGCTTCCCGGCGGAACGCATCCTCCGAGGCACCGCGTCCGGTCCTGACCTGCACGTCCGGCATCGTCGAGTTGATCGCTGCCAGCTCGCTCGCGGTGCCGGGAAGTGCGTCGGTGCGCGGTGCGAACGCCAGAAGTCCGCGGGTCGGCGGTCGTCTCCTGTCAGCGACTGTCAGCCACACGGAAGCCGAAGGAGCAAAGCTCACCTCGTACCGTTGAGCCATGAACTGGTCCCGCGCGCCGGCAGCGATGAATGCCGCAAAGGGAGCGTAGTGCAACTCAGCATGCGGAACGATCACGATTCTCTGCTTTCCGGCCAGCAATCCGGCATCTTCCAGCGGCTCGACGAGGTGGGCATTGAGCAGTCGCAAAGGGCCGCGCCAGCCCGTACCAGGCCGTCCATCGAGGACCCCGCGCGTGAAATCAACGAGCCTCGCTATCTCGCGGCGCGATACGCGAAGATCCACACTGACAACAGTATCTCGTACGATCACCAGCGCGACCGAGCCTGAGTCGGTCAGAAGGTAGGTGACGAATGCCTGGTCTTCATCGAGACGCCCTGCGACGTCCCGCCAGCTGGCGACTCTACCGGACACCGCAGCCGAGTATTCCGGCGCGCGCTCGCGCAGGCGAAGCAGTAGCTCGGAGTATTGCTCCTGTGCGTTCAGCAGCTGCTCGCGCAACGCCGGAGCCGTGCGATCTACATCGGGCCCGCGACGCCTCTCACGCGGATCGATAACTGTGTTGATGCGTCTCGTGAGATCCGATATCTGCCTGCGCAGATCCTGCTCCTGAGCGATGTTCGAGGCAGGTTCAGCCGTGGCCACCCTCCCAACCTCCAGCAGGTCCATCGTCTCGCGTGCGCGCAGCCGCTCTGAGGCCTCGAAAGCTGCGCCGACCATTCCTCGATCCACTTCGAGAAGTGCGAGCTCCGCGTATACATCCCGCTTGTCTGCAAGGTAGGCCGAGCGGCGCTGAGGTAGCCGGAAGCCTGACCCCACTGTTTCCGCCGCCGCGATGGCCTGCCGGAGCTCTCGAGCAGCCGCGTCGAGAGCACCACTCGCCCTGAGTGACGCACCGAGCCCCGCGTGAAGCCGCCATTTAACGTCGGCTGCGGGCCGCCGGGCGATGCGTGCCAATCCCTGCCGGTACAGCGCCTGCGCCGATCCATTGTTTCCGGACCTCGCCTCCAGGGCCGCTCTTTCACCCAGCGCCGCTGCCGCTGCGACCGGATCGTGCAATGAATCCAGTTCCCGCACCGCGCGCGCGTAGTATTGTCGCGCACTGGCGAGGTTCCCCCTGCTCGCTGAAACGCCGCCGAGTGCAATGCGAGTGATGGCGGCATCACGCGCGTGGCCGGATGCTTCCTGCGTCCGAAGCGCTGCCGCCAGGTAAGACTGCGCAGTCGCGTAATCCTGTTTTTCGAGAGCCAGCAGTCCAAGTCCGTGAAGCGCTTCCGCCTGTCCTGGCCCATCGCCCGCAGCGCGGTACAGCCGCTGCGCATCCCTGAACCGTCGCTCGGCCATGGACAACTCGTTCAATCGTACCAGCAGGTCGCCCTCAGTCAGGGCGAGCCGGGCGCTGGTCGCGGGTTCGAGCCGCGCTGAATCGGCGAATCGTCGTGCTTCATCGACCTGACGAATCGCTCCCTGAAGATCACCTGATGCGCCGAGAGCATCTGCGAGTGCCTGGCGCGCGGCAATGACGTCATCGGCAGAGCCGGTTCTTTCATATTCACGCAGTGCCTCGGTGAGAAACCTGCGTGCAGCGCGATAGTCGCCGCGTCGCAGCTCCAGCTGGCCGAGGCCGAAAAGCGCGAACGCAGCCTCCGCCGCATCACCGGCCTCGCGCCACGATGCCAGCGCATTCCGGTAATGCAACGCCGCGACCGCGAAGTCGCCGCGCAGGCTGGCGAGCTCCGCCAGGTTTGCGATGTTCGTCGCCGCCGCTTCGGCGCGCCGCTCGGCACGATTCAGGGCGAGCGCTGTCTCGAATTGCGCCTGGGCTTCCTTCAAGTCGCCCGTCGACTGCGCGATCAGGCCCAGGTTATTGTGATCGGCCGCGATGCCGCGTGAATCGCCGATCCGTCGCCTGAGGGCGGACGCGTCGGAGTATTGCCGTCTCGCTCGCGCCAGGTCACCCCGTTGTGCGCTGAGGTCGGCTTGATGGCCCGCGATGTTCGCTTCGACGCGCAGATCACCAACCGAACTAGCCAGAGAGCGCGCACGTGACATGTAAACTGCGGCGCTGTCGAGTCGTCCGAGGCGTATCAGGCCTGCGGATATGTTGTCGAGCGTGCCGGCGATTGCACTTGTATCTCCTGCTGCGCGTGAGGCGGAGAGCGCCTGGCGCCATAAGCGTATTGCCGCCGCCGGCCCGTGCTGTGAGTAAGTCTCGACCCCGGCAACCCTGAGACTGTCGCCGCGCCGTTTCAACGCGCGCTGTGCGCGTGACATGGCGGCGAAGCGATCGACCTGACGTATATAGAAGGAATCCTGCCAGTCTTCAGCGTAGCGAGCCGCCAGAACGCGGGCCTCCTCTAGAGCTGCGCGGTCGAGCCCCGCATTTCTGCCTGCGCGTTCCAGAGCGTCGACGATCGCTTCACGCGAGACACTGGAACTGCGTACCTCCTGTGCGGCAATGAGCGTATCAGGTGCGGCAGCGATGGCGTTTGTGAAATCCGACGCGTCCGGATAGAGCAGGCTCGCCCAGAGAGCCGCGGCCGGCAGGATCATGGCTGCGTGGAAATAACGCGAAACTCCACCAAGCCGGATGAAATCCAGCGGTTGAATCCGATCCTGGCCTGCACCTGCCACAGATATCGCTGGGCCGGCGCAAGGTTGAGGGAGTCCGGTAGCGTCATGCTCGTCTCGTGAGCATCAGCTTCGGCAAGCACCCGGCCATCCGCGTCGAACAGTGTCACGACATAAGAATCTGCGCCCTGCACGGCTGTCCATCGTAAATCATGTGCCTCGGAGACTGCGCCGACGGGACTGAGCACTACTGGTGCTGCTCCCGGCGAAAGAACCGGTGCCCGGTGCTGCCTATCAGGACCTGGGGGTTGCCGCTCGGGGCGGACGACAATCACCACGATCGCCGCCGCGGCCACGGCAAGAGGAAACAGTATTCGCGGCAAGCGGAATCGCGCGCGTTCATCGCGTTTTGCGGCACGCACGACCTCGGGATCGTTCAGTGCGCGAATGAGGGACGCCAGCTCGTGCTGGCAGCGGCGACAGCTGCTGAGGTGCGGGGTGAAGACAAGGAGTTCGCTATCGCTCATCTGCCCGTCGGCAAACGCAACGAGCAATTCGCCTTTCAGGCACTCTGACTGCCGGTGATCTGGCGCCGGACGGATGAGCGCCGCCTCGCGCAGGGCATGCATGGTCACCTTGTCTCCGTGGTCATTTCTGGTCATCGCATTCTCGCCTGCATGAGACGGCCGCCGGGTGGATTGTTGCTCATAAGTCGCCTCGCGTCAGGCCACTGGTCGTCATGTGCTTGCGCAGGAGGTCGAGGGCTCGATAGACGCGGTTGTAGGCCGCCTTCGCGTTACGAAGACCGAGTACTCGCGCGATATCCGAGGCAGACAGGTCTTCGAGCACATACAACTCGACGGCTGCACGGTCCTGTGAAGGAAGCGTCTGAAGGGCCTGCTCGACGCGCCTGCTGCGCTCCTCAGTCTCCGCCGGGTCGGCGGAGTCCAGTTCCTCCACCGCGAGATCATGTGGCGAAAGATCGCGAAGGATCGCACCGCGACGCCCTGCGCTCGCAGCGCGATACGTTTCGCGCAACTCGATCAAAAACTCGCGGAATGCTAGCGGCCGGGAGGCCTGTGCGCAGATGAGCTCGTAGGCCTCGATGTGCGAGCGCTGCTCCGCGAAGACTGCGGTGAAAATCTGCTTTCGCAGCGGGGGCATGCCTTCAGCAATAGTGGAAATCCGGCGCCGCCCGTCACGGCTGCGAAACCAGTCGATCGTGAGATTCCGGACGACCGCGACCAGCCACGTAGTGAACCGGGCGGTATGTTGCGGCTGGTCGAGGTAGGAGCGCACGCGTCGCATGTCGTCCTCGCGGAGTGCCTGACACACTCGCGCGAAGACGTCCATTACGTCATCGTAGTCGCGCGCATAATGCTGGATGGTCGCAAATACGAGTGGCCGGTACCGGGTGATGAAGTCATCCCAGGCCGTCTCCGTCGAACCACTGCGCAGCTCATCACCCCACTCACCCACTGCAGCTTGTCGGTAGACGCGAAAACCGCAGCGATTTATTCAGCATAACAACCGTAAGACGGAATTGGCTGCCTCAATTGCTCTGCGCTGGGCAGGATGACGAAACCGGGCACAATGTCGCGTCGGGTATCGGAGGGCGCCAGTGCGAGAAATAGTTGATACGCCGTGAGGGTTGGACCTGTCGATCGAATATTCACGACTCCGCCCGATAGCCCCGGCCACCAACCGGTTCCGTTCCGCTCGAAAAGCGATATCTTCGCCTTCATCAAGACGCATCTCGCGCAAGCGGCAATTTGCATAATGTTCGCTTGCAGCTAGTTACAGGCGTTATGCGGCCATGACCCTGAATGAGGTACTGAGATGAAGCGGCTGAACCACAGAGTTCTTTGGCTCGCGGCCATCGCTGTCTCGGCAGCGTGTGCGACGGAGCGAGAGCCTTCCAGCCAAAGCGTTGCGAGCGTTACCCCGAACGTCGTGCCGCTGTCCAGCGCTAACTATGCCTTTCAGGCAGCTGACACCGTCGATGCCGGCTGGACCACGTTCAACTTTTCGAACAACGGCGACGACATCCACTACGCCCATATCGTGCAGTTAGACTCGGGACGGTCGGTGCCGGAGCTTCTCGAAGCGTATGCAACCGCCATCCGCACGTCCGCGCCGCGCCCGAAGTGGATCAAGCGATTCGGTGGCCCCGGCGGTGCCCCGCCACATGGCTCGTCCGCAGTGACCCAGAATCTCGAGCCGGGCAGCTACGTCTGGATTTGTCCCATCGAGGACAACGCTGGAACTCCGCACTTTGGAAAAGGGGAATCGAAAGCGTTTGTCGTCCGCACTGCGACGAATCCGGGCGGGCAGGCAACGCCTCCTGTAGCCAGTGCGGTAATCCGTCTCATGGACTTTACGTTTGCCGTCGACTCCCTGAAGGCTGGCCGGCACACGATTCGTGTCGAGAACGTCGGACTCGAACCGCACGACGTTGTCATGTTGAAGCTCGCTCCGGGAGAGACGTTGGAAGACGTCCGATCGTTCATGAATCCGGAGCGTGCCCGGCGGCCAGGCAAACCGGATAAGCCGCCGCCGCCGCTGAAGAGCCTCGAGAACATGGCGGGAGGCGTCGCGGTCATCGCGTCCGGGATGCACGTTTTCTTCGAAGCAGACCTAACGCCGGGTGACTATGTGCTGATCTGCATGACGACGGCGCCCGATGGCCGAGCGCACATCGAACACGGAATGATTCAGCAGATACGTATTCAGTGAACGCTATCCGTCAGACCGTATCGTGCTCCGAAATGACAGCCGGCTGGATGACCTTTTACTCGCAACACGTGCTCGCACGCTCCATCGCTCGCCTAATACTGCTTGTTCTTGGCGGCGTCACCGATGCACGGCGTGTCTTCGCGCTGCCTCGCTCACCAAGCGCCCGCCATTGAGCAGCCGGGGAGATAGGTAACAGAAGTCTCCAGCAACATGGCTAACACTTTCGGGTTTACCCACGAATGATGTAATCACGCTCATCCAGCGTGGCAATGAGGTTAGGACTTCCCGGGCGGCCGGTGCCATGACGCACACCGGCCCAATGTCGCGAACTCCCGCGAGCTACTCCGTCCTTATTCCGCGTGGTGTCCCATCGTATGGCCGGATCTCTCCGCTCTTGAGCTTCGCCCAGTAATCGGTCAGCTCGCGCCGGACATTCCCGCTCAGTATGACGACGCCAAGAATGTTGGGGAACGCCATGCCCAGTATCATCAGGTCGCCAAACTCCAGAACGTTGGTGGACGTGATCACCGACCCGAGGAAGACGAACACCAGGAAGATCGCCTGGTACACCCGCGTAGTTCCGTCTCCAAACAGCCACGCCCAGCAGCGCTCGCCGTAGTATGACCAGGAGATCATCGTGGAGTACGCAAACAGGAACACCGCGAACGAGAGAATCAGGGGGAACCACGACAGGTACTCGCCCATAGCGCGCGAGGTAAGCGCCGCACCCTTGCTCTGCGCGATGAGACTTGCGTACTCCGGATTGTTGTAAGCCCCCGTGATCACGATCACGAGCGCAGTCATCGTGCAGACGACGACGGTATCCACGAACGGCTCGAGCAGCGCGACGATCCCCTCACGCACGGGGTAAGGCGTCCGTGCCGCGGAGTGGGCGATTGCCGCCGACCCTGTCCCCGCCTCGTTGCTGAACGCCGCCCGACGGAACCCCGTCACCAGCACACCGATGAACCCGCCGTATCCCGCCTCTGGGGTGAATGCCTGCGAAATGATTGCGCCAAACGCTGCCGGAATCGCTCCGACGTTCATGATCAGGATCGCCAGCGCGGCGAGTACATATATGCCGCACATCAGCGGCACGATCTTCTCCGCCACAGTGGCGATTCGCCTGATGCCACCGACAATCACTACGCCGACCAGCCCCGTCATGACGAGGCCGTAGATCCATGGCCGGGCGGCGAGGAACGGCAACGTCTCCTGCATCGCGTTGAGCGACTGGTTCACCTGGAAGCTGTTGCCGCCACCGAGCGAGCCGCCGATGCAGAGGATGCTGAACATCACCGCCAGAAACATCCCGAGCCGCGGCCATCCCTTCTCGCGGAGGCCCTTGGACAGATACTCCATCGCGCCGCCCATGATGCGCCCGTCGGGTCGCACCTGGCGGTACTGCTGGCCGAGCGTGCACTCGACCATCTTGCTGCTCATTCCGAGAAGGCCGGCGACGATCATCCAGAATGTGGCCCCCGGTCCCCCGACGCTGATCGCGATCGCCACTCCCGCGATGTTCCCCAGCCCCACCGTCGCCGACAACGCAGCGGTCAATGCCTGGAAGTGGCTTACTTCCCCCACGTCGTTGGGATCACTGTACTTGCCGCGCACGACGCTGATCGCGTGCCCGAACCCGCGGAAGTTGATGAACCCCATCTTGAGGGTGAAGAAGATGGCCCCGAGCACAAGCCAGAGCACAACGAACGGGAGCTGGTGTTCGTCATCCCAGAACAGCAGATCGAAGAAGAAGACGTACGAGATAATGCCGTTCACCCGCCCCATCGCGCCGTCGACGGCGCCCATGAGGCCGGATTGCGCCTGCTCGCCCGACGTCGCCAGCGGCGGAGCCTCCGCGCCACCCGCGGTCTGTTCGGCGCTCACACCAGGTGGAGGTCCCCCGGACGGCGGCGCTTGCGCGGATGCATCGAAGGGCGTGGCGAAGGTTGTGGCAGCAAGCGTGAGTAGCGCGAGCAGAGATCGGAGTTTCATCTGTGTAGTCGGGTTTCGATGGCTGAATGGAACAAAGCGTTCAGGAATTATACCACGGCCTTCCATGCTGCTACTCTAAGTGGGTTCTGCCAGCTCAGGGGATTCTCCTGCTTATTGACCCTTCCGGCAGCGCGTCTTGTTTCTTCAGCATCGAGGGCCTCAGCTTGCCGGTCGGACGATTGGACATCTCTCTAACGCCGCTTGGTGCTGACGGCCACGTTATTCGACGCCCCTGATACCGCAGCTTCGATCGCCTCGACCAGCTCGCGCATGATGGCATGCCCCTCGTCCTTTGTGTACCACGCTGCCTTCTCTCCGAAGCGTGCGCCTGACTCCTTGCGCGCGATGATCGGCAACCAGAATGCCTGTAGCTCTTTAGGCTGTTCGACCCACGCGCTGAGTATGCGGTACTCGTCGTCAAGCACCAGCACTGTCGGCGTGGCAGTTCGGCCGTCCGGCGTGCGATTTAGCTCCATCCACGGTCGCCCTGTCGCGGAGTTCACCAGCCGCATCTCGAGGTTCGGTGCCGCCTCTACAAGGCGGGCGAGCACCGGGACGGAATTGGCGGAGTCGGAGCAACCGTATTCGGTGATGACCAGTATCCGAAGCTTGCCCGCGCTACGTGCCCGGCCAGCCAGCGCATCGGGGATCTGCGTGTTGGTCCAGCTGCGCTCCCACACCTCACGCCGACGATCAATGGCGGGATAGAAGTCCGCCCATGTCTGGCCCTTCTCGAACGTTGCGCGAAGCGAATCGGATTGGGCCTGGTACGAGGTGCCCGTGTCAGCGGTAACGGGGCAGACCTCGGGCGCACACAGCGATGCGATCAGTGCGAGTGTGACAGTCAACATCAGACGTATATCTCCCTGAATGAATGGCCTTAGCCTCTTTCACCATGCCATCTGCAGCCCAGCCCCGCAACCTGTGCCGGCCGTCGAATTCTGTTCCGTATTCTGCTCTTACGCAATTGGGACCACGCGCACCGAGACGGCCGGGCGCGTCATAATCACAGTGCGTGATGCGCTGGGCACTCCACTCATCGGCGCCGAACGACGGCCTCCCCCGTCGCCTGGTTGACGAGGTAGGCGTACGACTTACATTGCGGTCCTTCTATCGGCTGTGATTTGGCCTCGCTGCTGTTTCTATCCTTTCGTCCTCTGCCGATGCCGTTCCGGATAAATACACCCGACGTATCCCACGAGCTTGTTGACGGCGAAGTCATCGTCGTCCACTCCGCCACGGGAGCCTACTATAGCCTGAGCAGTTCCGCTGCGGTGATCTGGGGGTGGCTGGATCGCGGTATGCCGCTCGAAGACATGGCGAACAAGATTGCGGAGCTAAATGGTGAACCCCGCGAGTCCTGCCTCGCCGTGCTCCGCGGGTTTTCGACGGAACTAGAGGCCGAAGGCCTGATCACTCCACTGACTTCAGTACCAGACGGTCATGCAGTGCTCGCCGGGAACGACGGTGCGGGATTGATTCCATTCGAGCCGCCACGGTTCGAGAAGTACAGCGACATGGAGGAGCTTCTTCTCGTGGATCCCATCCACGAGGTGAGCTCTCACGGCTGGCCAGAGAAGCCAGCCGCTTTGAATTGATCGGACTCGATCTCAGCCGCAGTCGCGACGCTCGATCGATTTCTTTTTTCGAGTTGGCTGAAGCCGCTTATCACGAAGCGGTTTCGCGGGGATCTGAAGAATCCCGCCGCTACATCGGTATTGCCGGGCGGACGATTCGCCTGACCTTTGCCGGCGATGCGCTTGAGCGGCTGATCGCGCCTGCCTTCGCGCACATCGAATGTGATGCAGTGGAATTTCCTGACCTCACGTTGAGATGGTGGGATGACGCCACTACCGGTGTATCCACCCCTGAGCCACCCGGCGCTCAGCCTCGAACCGGTCTCGACTTCGTCGACGAGGCAGTACGAATCGCTTGGGATCCCGCACGGGGATCTCTTTCATTGTACGATCCTTCCCGCCAGCTGGGCCTTCTGCGTTTCCCTGACAGTGACTCCGCAACTTTCTGGGAGCAGGCAGCACCGGCTCATCGCCTGCTGCACTGGTGGGCCGCCGGACTTGGCATACAACTAGTGCACGCCGCGGCAGTTGGTTCTCCGGATGGCGGAGTAATGCTCGTCGGCCGCGGCGGCTCGGGCAAATCCACCACTGCCCTCGCGTGTCTCGGATCCTCACTCGGCTACCTGGCCGACGACTACTGCATGATCTCCCTCGACAGTGCGCCACGCGTGCACAGCCTTTACTCCACAGGCAAAGCCGACCTTACCTCGCTTCGCATGCTGCCCTCTCTCAACGACGCATTCGCATCGGCGCCCGAACGCATCGATGGTAAGCGCGTGCTCTTTTGCGCGTGGCATTTTCAAGCATCGCTTCTGCATTCATGCCCGTTGCGAGCCATTGTTGTACCAAGACTTGGCGCGGCTGAACCTGCTCTCGCTCGCATTCCCGCTGCGCACGCCCTGCGGATGGTTGCGCCGAGTACCATGATGCAGCTGCCGGGTGACCGTGCTGCAACTCTCGCCAGGCTCGCGGCTCTGGTGAAATCCGTACCGTGTTATGAGCTCGCTCTCTCCACTGACCCCTACGCTGCGGTACCGCTGCTCGCGTTGCTGTCACGAGGCGAGATCGTTTGACATCGCGGCCGGCGATCACCGTGATCATACCCGTGTTCAACGGTGCAGCGTTTCTCGGCGATGCAATACGGAGTGTCCTCGCGCAAGCTCATGATCTATTGCACATCGTCGTCGTTGATGACGGATCGACAGATGACACGCCGACAGTTGCTGCCGAATTTGGTGAAACCATTCTCTATCATCGTCAGGAGAATGCAGGCGCACCTGTTGCGCGCAATCATGGCTTGTCCCTGGCAAAAGGGGAACTCGTTGCATTTCTCGATGCGGACGATCTTTACATGCCCGAGAAGTTCGCACTGCAGGTCGCACGTCTCGACCGACATCCTGAATGCGATATCGTCATCGGCAGTCTGCAGTATGAATCACTGGACGACAGCAGTGGCCGACTGACAGAGGCCGAGCCGCGAAACAACGGCGATCGGTTTTCTCTTCAGCTTGGTTGCGCCCTTTTTCGTCGACGAGTATTTGAGATCGTCGGTGATTTCAATCCGTCGCTTCGGCACTGCGATGACTGGGACTGGTTCCTCCGGGCGCGTGAGATGGGCGTGGGCATGCTGATTCACCGCGACCTCGTGCTTCGACAGCGCCTTCATGACAGGAACCTTACCCGTCAGCGAGAGGAAGGCGCGAGATATCAACGAATGGCTTTCAAGCTTTCTCTCGATCGGCGGCGCGCGAGGGGCGGGCCCGCTGTATCACTTCCTCCGCTCTCGTCATTCGTCGAGACCGCAGCAGAATGAACTCAACGGTGCGACCTCGGCTCACCGTCGTGATTCCTGTTCGCAACGGGGAGCGCTACCTCGCTGCATCGATAGAGAGCGTTCTGCAGGAAGCAGTCGATCGCGTCGAGATCATCGTAGTCGATGATGGCTCGACTGATCGTTCCGCAGAGATCGCTGAGTCGTTCGGCCCTAAGGTGCGTTGTCTCCGTTGCGAGCCGACGGGCATTGCGGCAGCTCGTAACACCGGATGGCGCGCGGCCAGTGCGGAATTTGTTCTTCACCTCGATGCAGACGACCTTGTGATTGGCGGATCCATCGCGCTTCGCATGGCGGAGTTCGAACGCGATCCGGAGGTGGACATCGTAACGGGTTACACCGAGTCATTCTTCAGCCCGGATATCGATCCCGAGACTCGCTCCCGGATCGTGCTCGATCGCCCGCGGCGCGGGCATCTGGCGGGTTCGACGATAGTCCGGTCCAGCCTTTTCTCGCGCATCGGTGCGTTGAACGAAAAGTGGCGCGTTGGAGCCGACATTGACTGGTACGCGCGTGCGACTGAAGCGGGAGTCAAGATTGTGTTTCTGCCCGATGTCGTATTGCATCGGCGGATACACGGCAGGAACCAGAGTCTTTCTGGAGACGGCGCGCGCGACAGGGTGCTGATCGTCAAGGCGGCTCTCGACCGCCGACGAGCTGCGGCATCGAAGCCTCCTGCATGACGGCGCAGCCCGCCTGGCTTCCGGGAATCACGCAGCAACTTCTGCTCGACGCATGCCTCCTCGACGACGACCGCGGGCGAAGCGCGTTTGCGAAATGGCGAGCCCTGGTAGATGTCGACCGGCTTGACTCGGGCTCATTCCGTCTTCTTCCCCTTCTATATAGACGTATGAGCGCCCTCGGGATCGAGGATCCTTCCCGTGGCCTGTTCAAGGGGACTTATCGCCGGACCTGGTACTCGAACAAACTCGCCATACCCGAGGCAGCGCGGATCATCGCGGGTCTTTCGTCGTCAGGAGTTCCGGCGATTGCGCTCAAGGGAATTGCGCTCACACTCGAGCATTATCGCGATGCAGGTGTGAGATCGATGGGTGACGTCGATATTGCGGTGCCGCGACCCCTCGCGCGCCGCGCAGTTGAAATCCTGGTACGACTTGGGTGGACAGCAGAGACTACGCCTCTCACCGGAGCGCGGATCACAGGTTCTCCCGGTGTCGCTCGCTGGACAGTGGGGCCGAGGCCAACTCGCGACTTCGACGACGATTACTTCGATACGCGTCATGCGCATGGGTTCGCTTCCGCTGGCGGTCTGCAGGTCGATCTTCACTGGTTCCTTCTGCAAGGAAATTCCGAGCCAGGCATCGACGACTCAGCCTGGGAGAATGCGCGGCCTCTCGCCGTCGCGGGCGTCGGTGCACTTTCGCTTGCCCCAGCGGACCATTTGCTTCTACTGCTGGCTCACGGAGCGAGATGGAACCCGATTCCCCCCGTACGCTGGGTTGCGGATGCAGTGACGCTGATCCGTGCCGAGCCGGAGCTCTCGTGGCAGCAACTCGTGGATGGCGCGAAACGACGCGGGCTCGTGCTCGTCGTGCGGAATCTCCTCCTGTATCTCGAGGAAAGATTTTCTGTCGGCGTTCCTGATTGGGTGATTCGCGAGTTAGCTGAGTTTCCTGTGACGGCGCATGAGCAGCGCAGCTATCGCGTCAGTGTCTCGGCCCCCGGCCTGGCCGCGGGCATTGAAGAGGTGAGGTATCTCCGAAGGCGGTATGCAGCGAGGCATCGCGTCGCGAGCGGCGGGGAATCTCGCCGCTCTTTTCCCGCATACGTGCGCCACGTTCTGGGTGCCGCGAGCCTGCCCCATGTCGGAGGATATGCATGCACGGAAATCATGCGACGCATCTGGGGTTGAGCGGGGAAGGCGATACCAGGCGGCATTGCAAATAGTAGCAAACAGTTACTAATGCGCGCACACGGGCGGTATTAATAATGCGAGTACCGTCCGCGATTGCGGTCAGCCAGTGGGTTACCATCGGCCTCGCGCCACTGTATATCGGGAGTCATGCCGCCGAGCAGCACTGAAGAATCGTTGTTCGCAAAGGCGGGCATTAGCCGGCTGCACGGTCTGGACATTGGACACCGGCGCTCCCCGCGTAGTGGAAGACCTGCCACGAAGCGGCGATCATAATGCGGTCCGCACGCGGCAACAAGGCGCATCGGGCGGAGGGACGACGGTTCACCAGGACGGAGGGTATTGATGAGAGTTCAGACGCTGCTTTTGAGCGTGATGCTGCCGATGTCACTCGAAGCACAGACACGGCCTCGAGCAAATGACCTGGGAGTCGTTTTCGGGGGTACGCCTGGGCCTCACAATGCGATCACCGATGTGGTTGGAGTGGAGGTCGGGCACACAACGCTCGTATCCGGGGAGGGCAGACTGACCGTCGGCAAGGGCCCGGTACGGACTGGTGTCACGGTAATCCTTCCACGAGGTAAGATGAGTTCCGACCCGGTTTTCGGCGCGTGGTTCACGCTCAACGGAAATGGCGAGATGACTGGTACCACCTGGCTGCAGGAAGGTGGATTTATCGAAGATCCAATCGCAATTACAAACACTCACAGCGTCGGTGTAGTGCGAGACGCAATCCTTCAGTGGAAGGTTGGACGTCCCGGCCTGCAGGCCTTCGGCCTGCCGATCGTTGCTGAGACTTATGACGGGAACCTGAACGATATCAACGGATTTCACGTCAGAGCGGATCACGTAATCTCCGCGCTCAGCAATGCAACCGGAGGCCGGGTGGCCGAGGGAAACGTTGGCGGTGGCACCGGAATGAGGTGCCATCAGTTCAAAGGCGGTATCGGTACTGCGTCGAGAGTGTTGAGTGTGACTGACGGAGGCTACACGGTTGGAGTTCTGGTTCAGTGCAACTATGGGTTGAGGCAGCACCTGCGAGTGGGAGGGGTCCCTATCGGAGAGTCCATCACTGACCTGATGCCATGTGTCAGCATTGCTGACTCAACGGTGCGGCCGGGCGTTCGCCGCTGCGGCATTACGACATCATCCACGGGGACCGAGAGCGAAATCGGTTCTATTATTGTAGTTGTTGCCACAGACGCGCCACTCCTTCCTCACCAGTTGAAGCGGATTGCAACGCGGGTCTCGCTGGGGATAGGTCGCACCGGCGGGTTCGGAGGCAACGGTTCGGGCGACATTTTTCTGGCGTTTTCGACGGCGAATTCAGGTGCGGCGACAAGCACCAGTGTCACCTCTGTGAAGATGATACCAAACGATCAAATGGACGCGCTGTTCGAGAACACGGTTTTTGCGACTGAAGAGGCGATAGTCAACGCAATGCTGGCCGCGACGACAATGACAGGCGCAGACGGTTACACCTTGTACGGCCTTCCATCAGCGCGACTGCAGGCCCTCTTTCGCGCGGCCCGAGGATCTCCTCAACCCATGCCTGCCAGGTAAACCTCGCGCTCACTCATCGTCGCCGAACGGCGGCGCGCCACGACCCAGCGGTAGTCCTCCTCACCTTCCGGTCGGTAGCACCGAACGGCGCAATGCGAGCACAGCGCGCTCTTTCGCCTTCGCCTCGATGTCCACCGTGATCTTCATATCGAGCCACGCGTCGGGGAGATCGCCGCGCACGACATAGTCAGCGTGCGGACGCAGATCGCCGCCACTCCACCCATCACGAGGCGAAGAGATGTGGAAGTACGGCTCGCGGTACTTCCATGTCGCGGCCGCGCGAGCGCTCGCTTCGGAAACGTCAAGACCGTCAGGGGTGCAGCGATGGTGGTGCACGTCGTACACCATTGGTAAACCGAGTCGCTCGCAGAACGGCAGCAGGAGCTCAGGTGAGAAGCGACGGTCGTCGTTCTCCAGAGCCAACCGCTGACGCGCCGCGTCGGCGAGACGCTCGATGCCTCGCTCGAGCCGCTCGAGCGCAGCTTCGCTACCACCAGCAGAGCTGCCCGGGTGCAGCGTCAACACATCTGCTCCAACGAGTTCGGCAATGTGTCCCTGTGCGCGCATCTCTCCAAGCGAAGATTCTACGACCTCGCCTCGCTCAGAATTGAGCACTACGAATTGATCAGGGTGAAAGGAGAGGCGCACGTCGTGCTCGACAGCCAGCGATCCCGCAGCGCTAAACGCGGCGGTGATGCTTCCGTCGTCATCAAGGTCAGGGAGGGTGTAGCCACTCTTCGGATGTGTGGAGAGTGGCAGGATGCCACTGTTTATCCGGAACGCGCCAATGCCAAGTGCGACGCATTGCGTGACGGCTTCTCCGAGAGCGCGCGCATTGTCGCGCGCGATCCCACTCAAATACGCTCGCCCTTCCTCCTCGGCTAACGTTGCGACGTAGCGATGCGTCGCCGTCCGGAAACGGATCGGCGCATCGAGGAACTGGCAGCAGAGGCCCCAGCGAATTCGCGACAATGCGGCCTCAGGTATCAGAGTCAGCAGGTTGGTGTGTCCTTCCCGGAATATCAGATCCCATCAATACCGAGAACCGCGGTGAAGGGTTCGCGACTCGTCACGATTCTTCGCTCACTGTTTGACCCGTCTTCGCCGATGATGAGGAGCCGCCTCTCGCGCTTGTGCAGATCAGGTCCTATTGTATCCATCGCTGGCCTTCCGGGCTGTTGTTCTGCTCGCCGCAAGACGATGAGCACGTCATTGCCTGTGGGGCGAACTTGCCACAGGTCACCGTGGAGGTCCAGCCGCTTCATACCAACTAACTGAAGGCGTTCGGCGCCACAAGAAAGATTGCGGAGTGTGTTGATGAGTGGAACAACCGTCGTCGTCAGGTATCTAGTGCTTCCTGACCAAGTGGACACAGCACTACGCGAGATCGGTGCACTCATAGCCACGGTCCAAGCCACTGAGCCGGATTGTCATGGCATCACGATGCTGCAAGACGCGAATGACTTGTCGCGGATCACTCTCATAGAACACTGGCCTAGCCAAGAGCTGTTCCTTGGTCCGCACATGCAACAACCACACATCCAATCGTTCATCCAGGCTGCGGGAGCATTCCTTGCTGGACCTCCGGACATATCGTTCTGGAACACAGTGGGTGGGGTCTGACTATTCGTTCAAGCCGACACCGCTCTGATTACCGATGAAAGGCTACAACTTTACTGAGCGCACCCGGAAGGTTATCTCCATCGCCAGGGAGGTCGCTCAGCTCCGCAATCATGAATACGTCGGGACGGAGCATCTGTTGCTTGGAATCATCGAGGAGGGGGAAGGCGTAGCAGCCGCGGCCATACAAGCGTTGGGCGTTGATCTGAAACTGCTGGCAGCAAGAATCGACGAAGTTGTGACTAAAGGGACCGCGACTGTAGACTCCCTCGATCTCCCCTATACATCCAGGACGAAGAAAGTTCTCCTGCTAGCGATGGAGGCAGCGCGCGAACATCATCACAACTACATCGGCACCGAGCACGTGTTGTTGGGACTCATACTCGAAGAACGCGGAATTGCGGCGCAGGTACTCAATGAGGCGGGCGTAACGGGCGACGCGGTGCTCGCCGAAATAGAGCGACTGCTTGGCTCTCCATCTCAACTTTCTTCAATTCGTCCCGGAAGCGCCAGAATCAGTTTTGCTACTTCCTCGCACTCACTCGATAGCGGGTGGGTACCAAACATCGCGGCTATCAATGTGGAAGTAACTCTGGTCGATGGTACCATCGTGACCGAGCGATTCACCAGCGTCGCTCCAGCTGTCGCCTTTCTTCATCGCCAGAATCGTCGCCCGGAGGATGGTGGGCCTGCTCATTAATTGCCCTCATTCAGGACACAGCAAGTACACCCGCCCGCACGTTCTGGAAATACGGCATTGATTAGGTCACGCTTTGCGCTGAGGCCGACGCGGTTGATGGCGCCGCACGAAAGGGTGCGCGGCGGAATTGCCGGCGTGTGGATGCTTTCACCGAGCAGCGGCGCAATCCCACTTTAAACAGCTATAGATTATTCCGGCGGTAATAAAGGAGAGGATCGATGAGGGCACGCCATCTTGTGGTCCTGCTGGCTGCGGTCGCAGCCGTCGCTTCGCTGGTGATTGTGAGGAACACGCGACAAGCCAGTCGCAAGCCGGCGGCGGAGACGGTTCCGTTGTATTCAGATCTCGGAACGCACGGGTACCGGATCACGACGACGGATACACTTGCCCAGGCTTACTTCGATCAGGGACTGCGGCTGTATTACGCGTTCAATCATGCGGAATCGATCCGGGCCTTCCGCGAGGCGCAGCGTCTTGACGCAAAATGCGCGATGTGCTGGTGGGGCGAGGCGCTCGCATGGGGTCCGAACATCAATCTGCCGATGGACTCCGCATCCGGCGCCCAAGCGTATGCAGCATTGCAGGGCGCAATCGCGCGTCGTGGAGGCGCGTCGCCGCTCGAACAGGCGCTCATCGATGCACTCAGCGCGCGCTACTCGGCGCAACCGCCGGCGGATCGCGCGCATCTCGACCAGGCGTACGCGAATGCGATGCGTGATGTCGCGCTCCGTTTTCCAGACGATCACGAAGTGAAAGTGTTGCACGGTGAATCGCTCATGGATGTCAGGCCGTGGGATTACTGGACGACATCCGGAGACCCGCAGCCGGGTATCGCCGAATCGCTCGCGGGGTTCGAGCGCGTGATTGCTGCGAACCAGAATCATCCTGGCGCGTGTCACTTCTTTATCCATGCAGTCGAGAAGGTGTATCCGGAGCGCGCGGTGCCGTGCGCCGAGCGACTGGCGAGTCTGATGCCGGGGGCCGGGCACATCGTGCACATGCCCGGTCACATCTACATCCGCGTGGGCCGCTATCTCGATGCGGTCGAGGCGAACCGTCACGCGATTCATGCCGACGAGACGTACATCCGGGACCAGAACCCGGCGTCGGGCATGTACACAGCTGGCTACTATCCGCATAACTACGACTTCCTCGCGTTCGCTGCGCTGATGATCGGCAGGGGCGCCGAGGCGGTTGCCGCCGCTGACAAGGTCGGCTCGCTCATTCCGGCGGAGATGTTCGGCACTCCCGGCATGAACTTTCTGGAGCATTGGTCAACGCGAGGGCTGCAGGTGCGCGTGCGCTTCGCGCGCTGGGATGAGCTGCTCGCGATGCCTCAGCCGCCTGAAACTCAGCCTCATGCACGCGCGATGTCGCACTACGCGCGTGGTCGCGCTTTCGCCGCGAAGGGCAATGTCGCCGAAGCGCGAAG
>JBBREF010000041.1:0-24120 GCA_038203205.1 Gemmatimonadales bacterium
GCGCCGGTCATCGTGCCTGCGGGAAACGTCGCGCGCAGCACGTCCATCGCGCTTTGTTCGCCAGCGAGATCACCTTCAACTTGGCTGACGATGTGAAATACGTGGGCATATTTCTCGACTTTCATCAGTTCGGTCACTTCGACGGTGCCAAACTTTGCCACCCTGCCCACATCATTTCTGCCGAGGTCGACGAGCATGATGTGTTCTGCCCGTTCCTTCGGGTCCGCAAGGAGCTCGCGTGCAAGTTCGGCATCGCGTTCGGGCGTGGCGCCACGCGGTCGTGTCCCTGCGATCGGGCGCAGCGAGATTCGCTCGCCTTCGAGGCGCACGAGCAGCTCTGGCGAGCTTCCCACGAGCTCGACTCCGTCGAATGCGAGGTGATACATGTATGGTGACGGATTCAGGGCTCTCAGGGCGCGGTACAGCACTGACGAGTCAAAGTCTGCTTCAAGTTCGATCCGGCGTGCGAGCAATGCCTGAAAACAATCGCCGGCGGTTATATATGCTTTGATTTTGTCGACACCGTTCATGAAGTCGTCGCGACTGATGCTCGACTCACCGGTGGCGGGCGGTGCGGACGGGTCTAACGCCAGTCGCCTGAGAGGAGAGTCGGCGAGCAGCCTTCGCTCCAGCTCGTCGATCTCGGCAGTGGCGTCATCGAACATGGTGCGAAGCTCGGCCTCCGATGGGTCTGCAACCGTCACGCTCACGACGATTCGCGCCTTCGACATGAGATTGTCGATGACTATTACTGATCGTGTGAAGATGAACAGGGCGTCGGGAATACCCGAAGTTTTTTCGAGCCCACCCGGCAGTTTCTCGATGAGCCGTGCGATGTCGTAGCCGAAGTATCCGACGGCTCCGCTCCAGAACGGCCCAGGTTCACCCACTTCGACAGGGTGCCTCGCCAGAATGAGCTCATCGAGGTCCGCGAGCGGGTCGGCGGGCGAACGGCTGGAGTGCCAGCCGCGACGGGGATCCCAATCCTCGACCACGCCGCCCTTGAGCCTCCAGGCTGACGATGGTTCGGTGCCGAGGAATGTGAAGCGCGCCCAGGTGTCACTGCCGGCAGGGGCGGATTCGAGCAGAAACGCGAAGGGCGATCGCCTGACCTTGGCGAACGCCGAAACGGCGGTGTCGAAATCGAAGAGGGCCTCACGCCAGACCGGCACGACCCGTGCGCCTGCAGTACCTGCGGACGCAGAATTGCCCGCGAGCTCGGCGAAGCGATCGAAGGTGCAGTCTTTCACATAACTTTCCATGATGATGCGACGGTCAATCGCGGTGATTCTAGCCGCTTCAGTTGTCGGCGCCGCCGTGTCAATTCCGGCGAGCGCGAGTGCGCAGGCCTGGAACGATGCACGGTCGCGCTCTCTCGTGGAGCAGGCAACCGAGCGCCGGGCCCGCCAGATCGCCGACACGCTGCTCGTAAGTTACAAGGCAGCGGCGCACGGATACCTGACTTTCCTCGCACAGGTTGGTGAAGGCTTCACCGAGCCGCCAAAGATCGTCAAAGCCGATGAGCTTTCGCTAGAAGTGTATTGGCAGGCTCCGAACCTGAGCAAGCAGTTGATCGCAGGCCGGCGGGACACGCTGCTGCTTCCAACAGACATCAACTATCATCGCGATCACCTCGGGATTGTGCAGAACAATTTCCCGAACATCATCAGGCTAGGGGATGGCGACGAGGTTCGCGATGTTCCTCACCCGCTATCGGCGGACGGCCTCACCCAGTACGACTACGCGATCAGGGATTCCCTCCAGATACGGCTCGGCCCCCGGAGTCTCGACGTTTACGAGGTCAGGGTGCGCCCCAAGAATGACCGTGAGCCGCGCGCGATCGGGGCTGTCTATATCGACAGGGAGAGCGGGGAAGTCGTGCGGATGGCGTTCAGCTTCACCCGCGCCGCGCTTCGTGACAAGGAGCTCGAGGATGTGAGCGTAGTCCTCGAGAATGGCCTGATAGAAGGTTCGTTCTGGCTCCCTCGCAGGCAGGAAATTGAGATACGCCGGACCGGAACGTGGCTCGATTATCCGGCGCGCGGAATCATCAGGGGCCGATGGGAGATCTGCTGTTACGAGGTCAACAAACCTTTGCCGGCCGGAATCTTCAGGGGGCCCGAGATATCCCTGGCACCGCAGGGAACGCCGTTACCGGTGCCGTTCACCGGGCAGATACTCGATGCTTTGCCGCCCGATGTGCGCGCTGTCACCGATGCCGATGTTGCCAAGGTGCAGGAGGAAGCGCGGGCGCTGGTTCGCGGCCAGGCACTGGCTCGGGCAAGAGGCACATCTATAGCCGTTCGAAGTGTCTCTGACTTTCTAAGAGTGAACAGGGTAGAGGGATTCGCGTTCGGCGCGGGCCTGACTCGGAGGCTCGGCGAAGGGTTTGCTGTGACGCTTCGAGGTCGCTACGGAGTCGACGACGACTACGCGAAGGGCAGAGCGAGCGTCTCTTATCGTCGCGCGAGTGGCGCAGGACTGAGCGTTGCCGCGTTCGACGACTACCGTGATGCCGGCGAAGTGCGCGAGACGTCGCAGGTGATAAGCAGTTTTGCAGCGCAGGAGTTCGGCAGTGACTTCACAGATCCGTTCGGGTCGATTGGCTTCTCGATGCTGGCGCAGACGCGGCCACTCGCCGGGTGGATTTTCTCGGTCGAAGGCATCTCGGAAAAACAGCGCGGGCTCGCCGTGAATGCAGAGCCGGCGCGCGGGGAATACGCAGACGTCATTGCCGCAAGGACAGCCCACGATCGCCGCGTAACCTTTTCGGCCGACCGACCCACTCGTCTCGGACCACTCGGCGTCGAGACGCAGCTTCATGCCAGCATGTCGATTATATCGTTCCGCGCTGACGACGCGAGCTCGCGCTCCATGTCGCGATTTGCACTTCGCGGAAATTTCGAGAAGCCCCTGGGTAAGGGCCGCATCGCCGCCCGAACCGTTACCGCCTGGGTGGCGGGAGCTCAAGCACTGCCTGCGCAGAATCTCGTATTTCTTGGTGGCCCGACTACCGGTCCGGGATACGACTTTCATCAATTCGCCGCTCGCGCCGGGGTCAGCCAGCGGATCGAAGTACAATTTCCGGCGCCCTTCGTGTCGTTTCCACTTGGTCGATATGGCAAGACTCCGGCTAGTGTGACCCTCGCTCCGTTCGTGAACGCATTGTGGGTAGATCGGGTTACCCCAGTGCGCATTCCACGACGGCTCGAGATTGCGCCGCAGGAGCGAAACGGCTGGCACCCATCAGTCGGCATCGGAGCATTATCGGTTTTCGATCTCGTTCGATTCGACGTTGCGCGCGGCCTTCGCGATGGGCGATGGACCTTCAATGTCGATGTCGCCCGGGATTTCTGGGGAATACTGTAGGCTTTAACTACGGAACTGCCGGAAAGGAGTTGTCGCGAGTGGCGTGAGAAGCGTGAGTTTTCTTTCCGGGTAACGCACGATGTTCGGCGTGCAGGATGATTTGAACTTTTGGGGAAACATCGGGACAGCCCCCTTACACAGTTCCGCATTTCAAACCTCAAAAAGGAAGGCATGTAATCCGGTATCCAGCCATTTGGGTATTGAGCACTCACGTAACTCTGCAGTTCTCACCCCACTCCCCCATTTAGTTGTAGTTCTGCTGTTGGAAGAGAATGGTTTCTCGGTGAACAACTGGGTGATGTAATCAGCTTGGGAGGCCGCATGATGATTCATGCCATCGACAAGAAGTGCCGACGAGTGGATCCTGCCGATTATCGAGGAGCTTGCCTCACACGAATCGGCGGCGCGAGCTGAGTCGATTGCCGCAGGGGGCAGCATCTGGGCGACGGCGTTGAAGCTTCGGCTCGTCCCAGGAGATGCGCTGCTCGCCGCGGTATCCGAGAAGCTAAGGACTCCAGTGGCGTTGTCACTCGAGGCAAGTTCCGAATCGAAGGCGCTGGTTCCTGAGGCAATGGCGCGCCGCTACAACATCCTTCCGTTAACCATCGGGCCCGGCTCAATCGATGTCGCGACGTCGAATCCCTGGGACCTCGATTGTGAGCGAGCGATTGCGTTTGCCTGCGGACGCTCGGTGCGAATGTGGCTCGCAGCACCGGATGTCATTTCACGAAAGATTCGGGATGCTTATGCCGGTCCCGGAGAGCGCAAGCCGGTGGCGAATACGCTGCGGCAGCTCGAGGCGATTTCGGGCGAGCCAGTTGTCCGTCTCGTCGACAGAGTCGTCGCATCAGGTATCGAGCAGCGCGCGAGCGACATCCATCTCGAGCCCGAGGAAGATGGAATCGCCGTACGATACCGTGTCGATGGGATTCTGCGGCATGTAATGCTGTTGCCGAGAGCTGTCGGGGTCCCGCTGGTATCACGCATCAAGATCATGGCGGGTATGGACATCGCTGACCGACTGAGGCCGCAAGGCGGTCACGCTTCAGCCGGATCAGGTCCTTCGCGCGTCGATCTGAGGGTGTCGACGCTTCCGGCCGCACACGGCGAAAAAGTCGTGATCAGGATCTTGGATCCTCGAGCAGCGATAAACTCGCTTGATTCGCTCGGCCTCGATGTCGCGGATGAGCCGAGGATGCTGCGGCTGCTCGAGTCGCGGGAAGGATTGATTCTGGTGACCGGGCCCACGGGATCCGGGAAGACGACGACGCTGTATGCCGCGTTGCGTCAGATTCAACAGAAAGGCCTCAACATCATCACAGTCGAAGACCCTGTTGAATACAGGATCGCAGGGATCGTTCAGGTGCAGATCAACGAGAAGGCAGGGCTCAGCTTCGCGTCCGCGCTGCGCTCGATTCTCAGGCAGGATCCTGACGTGGTCCTCATCGGCGAGATTCGTGACCGCGAAACCGCGGCCATCGCAATCCAGGCTTCGCTCACCGGCCACCTGGTTTTTGCGACGCTGCATACCAACGACGCATGCGCGTCCATCACCCGGCTGACCGACCTTGGAGTGGACGGCGCCAAGCTTGCCGCCGCGCTCAAGGGAGTTGTCGCACAGCGCCTCATAAGGAGATTGTGCGACGAATGCAGGATAGTCGCAAACGACGGCGTGCCCGCTCAACTCAGGGCGAGCGTTAGCGATGACCTGATGGTCTACACTCCAGTGGGGTGTGACACGTGCGCAATGACTGGCTATCGCGGACGCATCGCAGTGAGCGAGATAGTCATAGTCGACAACGAGCTCGAGCGTTCGATCGCCGCCGGATCCGCAGCGGACACGCTGCAGGCCATCGCGCGGCGCTCAGGTTGCCGATCGTTATGGGAAGCAGGTGTTGCGAAGCTCGCCGCCGGGATTACGAGTGGGGACGAGCTCCTCCGGGTGCTCGAGCAGGGAAGGCTGGCAGACTCTCCCATGGCCATCAACGATGAGTTTGATTCAATGAATGCCGAAAGCCATTCACGCTGCGGGAAGGCCGTCGCCCCATACATGACCAGCATCATCGCGGGCGTGGTCGACGTCTACATCATCAGGCCGCTACAAGACGGATGGAAGATTCTCGCTGTGCGCCGCTCATTGGACACGCGGTGCCCGGGAGCTTGGGAAACCGTGCACGGTCGCCTCGACGAAGGTGAGCGGCCGGAAGACGGAGCCGTTCGCGAGGTTCGCGAAGAGACCGGCCTCGAGATCAGTCGCCTGTATAACGTGACGGTGCAGCCGTTCTACCTGCATTCGTTCGGTGCTGTACAGATGGCGATTGTCTTCGCTGCCTTCGTCGAAGAGCCCGCAGTGGTCAGGCTCGGGCCGGAACATCAGGCATTCGAGTGGTTGTCCCCGCTCGAGGCCGGCTCCCGCTTCATCTGGCCGCGTGAGCGTGAAGCGCTGTCACATGTAACGCATCTGCTTGCTGGCGGCGATGCTGGTCCAGTCGAGGACGTGCTGCGCGTTTTCTGACTAACTCGTCACGAGTTTCGAGTCTGATTACTAGCGCGGCTTGACCGTCGTCATGTCACTCGACGGCGCATTCGGCTTGACTCTGACACTCTTCGCGGGGATGCCAACGTTCACGTGATAGGGCCGCACATCCTTCGTAGCGACCGCCACGGCCC
This sequence comes from Gemmatimonadales bacterium, assembly GCA_038203205.1. Taxonomy (GTDB): domain Bacteria; phylum Gemmatimonadota; class Gemmatimonadetes; order Gemmatimonadales; family Gemmatimonadaceae; genus UBA4720. The sequence continues at coordinate 6,040 of JBBREF010000041.1, forward strand.
CGACCATTCCCTCTTCCCGCACGTGAACACCGGCGAGGACGGTAGCGTGATAGGTGATCCGCACGCCGTCATCAAGCCGCGTCACCGCGTTCGTCACGTCCTTCTGGTCGACAATGCTGTGGGTATGACTGTAGATGTTCGCATAGTCGCTGATTGAAACGTTGTTGCCGAGCACGATGCCGCCGCGGTCGTCGAGCAGTACGTGACGGTGAACCACCACGTTGTCGCCGACTTCCATGTTGTACCCGAACGAAAATTCAACCTTGTGGAACGCCTTGAAGTTCTCGCCGCACCGCCTGAAAATGTGCGGCGCGAGAAGTCTCCTCAGCCCGACGCCAAGGTGAACGTTCTGTTCAGCCGCAACGGTGCGGTCGAACGAATACCACAGCCAGAGCAGTGGCTTCACGCGCTGAAATTTCTCGTCATCACATTCGGCGTAGTACTCAGGCTCGAGAGTGATGTTGCGCGGATCCAGCGACGCAAGAGCGAGGCGGGTGCCGGACGCCAGTTTCGCATCGGCGACTGCAGTCTCCCAGTTCGCCGCATACTGCGGGAACGTCATGTCGCACAACAGCTGGCGGCAGAGATCGAATCGGTCTGTCGATTCGTCTGCAAGCGCACCTTCGATCTCTTTCAGCCAGGATGTGGCAACCGACGCCGTCGGGACATCAGGCAGTTTGCGAAGTGGAAGCAATGGCATCTCAGTTTTATCAGATGTGTGTGAGGTCAGCTGTGGCGAATGTCACCTGCCGGACCCTGTTGCCCTCGCTCGCACCAGAGCACGCTCGCGTTCTATCCTCTGGAGCAGCTGTTCCCAGATGACACTTTGTTCACCCTGAAATCTTACAGTCAAAGGGTGATCCACGTCTATGTCGCCCGGATAGATATAAACCGCGGCCTGGGTCTCACGCTGTCGCAGGCGCTGCTCGCCGAAGCCCGTCGTGAGAGGGATCACGTCAAGGGGCCTGAAATCCTGCCCCCCGCTCGTTATCACCAGGTCCATCGGAGTGAATCGCGCGTTCTCCTCAATTCCGTAAAACGAAACGTACCAGAGGTCCGGAAGCCTCCCACCGGAACGGCGGGTGATATTCTCGATCGACCTGCGATTGCTCTCCTGAAGATCGCGAAGAGCCCGATACGAATCGGGAGTGAGAAGCCTGATGACTTTTTCGTCGAGCGGAATCGCCCTGACGATGAGTCCAGCCGGCTCGAGTCTTATCGCTATGTCATCCTGCCGGAGCGATCCATAACCCGGCGGTATTCCCGCGGCACCGGTGCTGTCGTCGACGATGGGAACCGGCGCTTCCACAGTTCCGGAACTCGGGGGAAGGCAGGCCTGTGCAGCCATCGCCATCACAAGCAGCGCTCCCCGCGCCGAATTCACAACTCTTTTCCCGCCGACACCAGGGACATGAGCGCCTCGGCTAACTCGTCCCGTCCCTCGCCTGTCGTCGCGCTGAACGGGATAGTCTGCTCGCGACTCAATGCCAACGCGGACATTATCTCGTTCGCTCGCGCTGGGCCAGCCGCCTTCGACAGCTTGTCGACCTTGGTCAGAACGATCACAGTGGGGACCCCGATTTCCGCCAGAAAGTCGAGCATCGAGATATCATCATCACTCGGCTCCCGCCGAATGTCCAGAAGCTGGACAACTCCAACAAGTGTTGGAGTACCCTTCAGGTACCCTTCGATCAGCGGCTTCCAGTCCGCTTTCCTCTCTTTCGAGATTTTCGCATATCCGTAACCCGGAAGATCTGAAAGAATGAAGCTGTCATTGACGCGAAAGAAGTTTATCTCGCGCGTACGGCCGGGAGTGCGGCTCACCCGCGCGAACGCCTTTCTCCGAATGAGCTTGTTGAGCAGCGATGACTTGCCGACGTTAGAGCGGCCGGCAAATGCTACCTCCGGAAGTTGCTCTTCGGGACGCCAGCCACGGGCGGAGGCCATCCCGCCGATGAATTCGAGCTTCCGGATTACCAGCGGATCTGGCGGACTGTCGTCGGCCATCAGTGGGCCGTGACGCTGTCCTGCGTACCAGCGGCGGCCGAACGTGCGCGGCGAACGCGAGCTTCGCGACGCTCTGCGGCCTGTTTGAGGGAATCGCCCCGCATCGCGATCGCCAGCACTTCATCCATCGTTTTCACCGGATGAAAACGCACGGCAGCACGCACTTCCTCGGGCAGCTCGTCGAGATCGCGAGCGTTGCCGTATGGGATTATCACGTCTGAAACCTTGTTACGGTGGGCAGCTACGGACTTTTCCTTCAGCCCGCCAATCGGAAGCACTCGTCCGCGCAACGTGATCTCACCGGTCATCGCGATATCACCGCGAATCGGAACTCCGGTCAGCGCACTGATGACGCTGGTTGCGATCGCAATTCCTGCGGACGGGCCGTCCTTGGGCGTCGCGCCGGCCGGCATGTGGATGTGGATGTCGCGGTTGCGATAGAAATCCGGCTCGAGCCCGAGTTCCTTCACACGCGTCCGCGCATAGCTCAGGGCGGCGCTCGCAGATTCCTTCATGACATCGCCAAGAGTCCCGGTGAGCTGAACCTTCCCGCGGCCCTTTACCACCGTCACTTCTATCTCGAGTACTTCACCGCCGACACTCGTGTAGGCGAGTCCGGCGGCGACACCGACCTTGTCCTCGAGCGATGTATCATCGGGATCGAAGGGCGGAGTACCCAGCAGCTCCTGAAGGTCGGCGAGCACAACGTGCTGCTTCGAGTCGACAGCGGGCCGCTCAGCCTGCCTGCGCGCAAGCTTGCGGGCAAGACGCGCGATTCTCCGCTCGAGCTCACGTACGCCGGCCTCCCGCGTGTACCCTCGCATTATCCCGGGAAGAACATCGGCGTCGAGCGACACGTTTGCCGGATCGATCCCGTGAGTCTTGAGCTGCCGCGGCAACAGGTACTGCCTGGCGATCGCCATTTTCTCGTGATCGAGATACCCGGCAAGCCTGATTATCTCCATCCGGTCGCGAAGCGCTTCAGGAATGCCGCTGAGAGAATTGGCCGTCGTGACGAACAGTACCTGTGAGAGATCGTAATCGACCTCGAGGTAGTTGTCGTTGAAGGCGGTGTTCTGCTCCGGGTCGAGAACCTCGAGCAGTGCCGATGCTGGGTCGCCGCGATAATCCTGTCCGAGCTTGTCGACTTCGTCGAGCAGAATGACCGGATTTACAACTTCGGCACGACGCATAGCCTGGATTATCCGCCCCGGCATCGATCCGATGTATGTACGACGATGCCCGCGGATTTCGGCTTCGTCGCGCACTCCACCAAGAGCCATGCGAATGAACTTTCGTCCCATCGCCCGCGCGACTGAACGACCGAGCGATGTCTTGCCGACACCAGGAGGGCCGACGAGGCAGAGAATCTGCCCCTCGATCCTGCCGACGAGTGAAAGCACGGCGATGAAGTCGAGGATGCGTTCTTTCACTTCCTCGAGGCCATAGTGATCCTCGTCGAGAATTCGCCGGGCATGCGCAACGTCGAGAACTTCATCCGTGCGCTCTTCCCATGGAAGCGCCAGAATCCAGTCGACGAAGTTGCGCGATACTGTGAACTCGGGAGACATTGGCGACATGCGGCGAAGCTTTCGCAGCTCGCGGAACGCGCGTGTCTTCACTACCTCCGGAAGAGCCTTCTTGTTGACCAGCGCCTCGAGGTCACCGAAGTCGTCCCCGTCTTCTTCGCCTAGTTCCTTGTGAATCGCGCGAAGCTGTTCCTGGAGATAGAACTCGCGCTGGTTCTGGAACAGTGCGCCCCGCACGTCGTCGTCGATCTTGCGCTCGAGGCGCAAAAGCTCGCTTTCCGCACCAAGCGATCGCGACAGCGTTTCCAGCAGGTCCTTGAGAGTCCGCGACTCGAGCATCTTCTGCCTGGCGTCGAACTTGATCGCCATGTGAGCAGCAACGCCCCATGCCTGACGCTCTTCCGATTCCGTGCTCTGGATGAGGCCGACCACTTCTGGCGGGATGCGGCGATGCAGCGCGACGTATTCCTCGAACAGCGATATAACGCGATTCGCGAGTGCGCGGATTTCAGTTTCTTCGCCTTGCTCCTTCCAGTCGAGCGGGGCGGCGACTGCACGCATGAATGGTCCGCCCGAGACATACCGCGTGACTTTAGCGCGGGCGAATCCCTCGACCAGCACGCGCGTGCTCCCGTTGGGAAGGCGAGCGACCTGAAGCACTCTGCCGAGTACTCCGGTGCGGTGCAGGTCAACGGCGCCGGGTTCCTGCGTTTCCCCATCTTTCTGGGCAACGAGGAGAATCAGCTTGTCGGTTTCCACCGCTGCGTCGATTGCGGCCAGCGACGGCTGGCGCCCGACGAGCAGGGGAATAACTACGTATGGAAATATTACGACGTCGCGGAGCGGCAGGACCGGGATGCGGGCTTCCGCCTGCAGCTTCTCGCCGTCACGTGTGAATTCGTTGGTCACGTGTCAGTCTGGTTTGTGAAGGCCCGCGCGAGTGAAGCGGGCCTTTTGCGGGAAGCGGCTACGCTTCCTTCTTGCGCCTTAGCGGCGAGATTTCGAGCAGCGGCTGCGTTCCGTTGGTGATGCAGGATTCGGTGACCTTCACCTCGACGACATCCTCGCGGCTCGGAAGATCGAACATCACTTCCATGAGGACTTCCTCGAGAATCGCGCGAAGTCCGCGTGCCCCCGTGCCCCGCTTCAGTGCCTTCTGGGCGATCGCAGCAAGCGCTCCTTCGTCGAACGTGATCTTTACCTCTTCGAGTCCGAAAAGTTTGGTGTACTGCTTGGTAAGGGCGTTCTTCGGCTCCTTGAGGATCCTCACCAGTGACTTCTCGTCAAGCGACTCGAGCGCGACAGTTACCGGAAGGCGGCCAACGAGCTCCGGAATCATGCCATAACGTAGAAGGTCATCCGGCTCGACTTCGGCAAACATCTGTGTCGATGCGGCGGTCAGCTCCTTCTTGCCCGTCAGGTTGTTGAATCCGATCTGCCGACGCCCGGTACGGGCCTCGATGATCTTCTCCAGCCCGTCGAAGGCGCCACCGCAGATAAACAGAATGTCCTTGGTGTTGAGCTGGATGTACTCCTGCTGCGGATGCTTGCGACCGCCCTGCGGCGGAACCGAAGCAACCGTCCCCTCGATGATCTTGAGCAACGCCTGCTGGACACCTTCGCCAGATACGTCGCGGGTGATGCTCGGGTTTTCGGACTTCCGCGCGATCTTGTCGATCTCGTCGATATAGACGATACCCCTCTCACACTCGGCGATGTTGAAGTCACCGGCCTGGAGGAGGCGGACCAGAATGTTCTCAACGTCTTCGCCTACGTAACCGGCCTCTGTCAGGGTGGTCGCATCGGCGATGGTGAAGGGAACGTCGAGGATCCTGGCCAGGGTGCGTGCCAGGAGGGTCTTGCCCACGCCAGTCGGGCCGATGAGCAGGATGTTCGACTTGTCGAGCTCCACGTCGTCGTCCTTCAGCGACGTGGAATTGATCCTCTTATAGTGGTTGTAGACCGAGACCGAGAGGGCCTTCTTGGCCTGCTCCTGACCGATCACATACTGGTCGAGGACGTCCTTGATCTCCTGAGGCGACGGTACCTGCGTTATCGCCTCGGATACCTCCCGCTCTTCATCCTCCGCCAGGATTTCATTGCAGAGAGCTATGCACTCGTTGCAGATATAAACCGACGGCCCGGAAATGAATTTCCGGACAGAGTCTTTCGATTTTCCGCAGAACGAGCAGCGGAGGTGTTTGTCCTGCGACATAGGCCTGAGGGTGCGGGAGATGCGAACCAGCTATCTGAACAACTAACAGCCGTTTCGGATGTGGTCAAGCATTAATCCGGGGGGCGCTACTTCTTGGAAATTGCTTCCTCCATCTGCCCCCGATAGGAGATCACATTGTCGATAAGTCCATACTCCTTGGCCTCTTCCGCCGACATGAACCGGTCCCGGTCCATGTCTCGTTCGATCTGCTCGACCGGGCGGCCGGTGTGCTTGGCCATCAGCTCGTTCATCTTGGCCCGGAGATAAAGAATCTCCCGAGCCTGGATCTCGATATCAGACGCAGTACCCTGCGTTCCGCCACTGGGCTGGTGGATCATGATCCGGGAATGGGGCAGGGCAGAGCGCTTTCCCGGCCTCCCTGCAGCCAGGAGGAACGATCCCATGCTCGCCGCCAGACCCATGCAGTTGGTGTTAACCGGGGACTTGAGGAACTGCATCGTATCGTAGATCGCCATCCCGGCCGAGACGCTGCCGCCCGGGGAATTGATGTAGACGTGAATGTCGCGCTCGGGGTTGTCAGCTTCGAGAAAAAGGAGCTGCGCAATGACGACGTTAGCGACGTCATCATTGATTGGGGTTCCGAGGAAGATGATACGGTCCATGAGCAGGCGCGAAAAGACATCGTAGGTCCTCTCGCCGCGGCTGGAGCGCTCGATCACATATGGGGTGTACAGAGTCGGCATTGTCGTCTCAGCTCTCGGTTTGTACTTCGTTCTTTTCCAGCAGCCACGTGAAAACCTTGTCTTCAGTAAGGCTGCGCTCGATTTCCTTCAGGCGACCGCCCTTTTCGAGCTGCGTGTAAAGCTGTGCAGGATTTACCCCGCGCTTTTCTGCCTGTTCAGTAATTCTATCGTCGAGGTCCTTCTCGCTGGCTGCAAGTGATTCGCGCTCTGCCAGCGTTTCGATGACGAGGTCCCGCCTGATCTGCCGCTCTGCCATCGCCCGGAATTCCGTGGCGAAACGCTCGCGATCCTCAGCCGGAATCTGGTACGCCTCAGCGTAGTTGTCGGCAAACTGCCTGACCCAGCTTCCCGGGACATCAAATGGATTCGCGCCGATGATCTCGTCGATGAGCTTCTGCCGTACTTCAGCATCTGCGTCGCGCTTCGCGTGTTCGGTCAGGTCGGTGCGTACCGCTTCGGTCAGCGCATCGAGCGAGTCGAAGTCTCCGACTTCTCTCGCGAATGCGTCGTCGAGATCTGGCGGCGACTTCCGTTTCACATCCTGAAGCCTGACCTTCACTGTCTTGGTCTGCCCGCGCTGCGATTCGTCGGGAAACTCCTCGGGCCACTTCACAGGGCGCTCGATGGTTTCACCAGGCGTCGCCTCCATGATCAGCTCCTCGATTCCTTCGATAGCCTGTCCGGTGCCGAGCACGAGCGGGTACGAACGCGCTTCGCCTGCCGTCGGGTCATCGCCGGTGGATATCTCGACGTTGACCATGTCTCCGGGGAGCGGCTTGCCGTCAATCGGAGTCCATGTGGCGCGCTGATCCCGGATCGTCTCGATCTGCTCGCGAACGTTCTCATCAGTGATCTTCACGTCGCGGCGGGTAACGCGAAAGCCTGACGTCCGGGTCAGATCGACGGTTGGCCGCAGCTCGAAGTGAAGCTCGAAAGTGAGGGGCTTACCCTCCTCGAATTTCACGTCGTGGACATGCGGCTGTGACGCAACTTTGAGGTCCTGTTTCTCGACGACTTCCTGATATGCGTCGCGTACGAGGCTCTCCAGCGCTTCCTGTCGAATCGCTTCGGCGAACTTCTTCCGGACCATGGTTGCCGGCGCCTTGCCGGGCCGGAAACCGGGTAATCTTACGCTCGACGCATAGCGCCGGGCTGCCTTATCCTCGGCATCCTTTACTGTCTCGGGGGGAACCGAGATCTGCACGTGGCGGTCGACGCCAGTGCCTTCGTTCTTTGTTATCTCGATGGGCATCCCTCAAATATAAGCGCGAGGCGCGGGTTTCTGGTCTGTCGTTACCTTTGGACCATGTGCGGCCGCTCCTCACTCCATGACGCCCCGGTAGGCATTCTCGAGAAATTCAGCCTCCCGACGGTGCTCCCAGGGTTCGTGCCCCGCTACAACATCGCGCCGACCCAGCAGCAGTGGACGCTCGCCCTTGATCCCGACGGCAATCCAGCCGTGACCCCCAGGCGGTGGGGCCTCATCCCGTCATGGGCAAGCGATCCGTCCATCGGGAACCGGATGATCAATGCACGCGCAGACACTCTTGCGGAAAAACCGGCGTTTCGCGATGCGCTACGCGATCGGCGCTGTCTGATCCTGGCCGACGGATACTATGAATGGACCGGTACCGGCAAGTCCCGCGTGCCCGTTTTCTTTCATATGAAAGGGCACGAGCCGTTCGTGATGGCAGGGCTCTGGGAGACGTGGGGAAGTGGCGATCAAATGGTTGAAACCTGCACCGTAATCACCACCGACGCCTCGCAGCAGGTTTCGCGGTTTCATCATCGGATGCCTGCGCTGCTGACGATCGATCAGGCGATGACGTGGCTCGATCAATCCACTTCGATCCGCACTGCTCTGTCGCTGTTGGCGCCCTGTGAATCGAGCGATCTCGAGAGTCACGAGGTCAGCAAGCTTGTAAACAGCCCGGCCAACGATACCCGCGAGTGTATCGAGCCGGTGTGATTACCTGATAAATAAAGAAGGCCGGTATTAACCGGCCTTCCACACCACTCAGCAGGGCCCGATCAGTCGGCCCGCTGTGCCTCGATATTGATTGAGGTCTCGGCAATCTGCGTAAGCAGCTTGTCGGTGCTCCCTTCTTCATCAAGCGTTGTCTGGAGAAGGTCTGCCTGTTCGTCGTAGCCGAGCTGTCTTGCGTAGGTGCGCGCGCAGCCATAACCAGCCATCTCGTAATGCTCGACGTGCTGCGCTGCCGCGATCAGGCCAGCGTCAAGGACGTCAGGGTCCGGCTTCTCGCCAATGAGCTCCTTCGCTTCGTCGATGAGTCCTTCCATGCCGACGCACTTCTTGCCGCGCGGGCTGACGTCGAGGTCGGCGCAGATTCTCTCGAGGCGCTCGACGTGCTTCTCCGTCATCGTCAGGTGGCTCTCGAACGCCTTCTTGAGTTCCGGATGCGAGGCCGCCTTGGTCATCCTCTCGAGGCCTTTGATGATCTGCTTCTCGGCGCTCCACAGATCCTTCAGTCCCTCTACGTAAAGGTCTTTCAGGGTTTCCATTTCCATTGTGATTCTCCGCTGGTTGTCTTCTTCCTGTAAAGGCAAACGCGATGCCATCGGCGCAGACTCGGTCTTGGCGCAGCGCACGACGGTCATGCTGTGGTCGCGATGGCCCAATCGATTCCGCGTCGAAGCTCTGCCGCTATCGCATCGTGGCTGTAATTCTGCGCCCGGGCAAACCCGCTTTCGCGGGCGTTCCGCCAGGCGATTGCATCCACCAGCAGGTCTGCCGAAGCGTCCGCGAAGGCGCCGGGTTCTTCACCCGGGACGAGTGCTACCGCGTCACCGCACATTATTTCAGTAGATGGAATGCGCGCGGCAACCGCTGGTACTTTCGAGACCATCGCCTCGAGCAAGGGGAGGCCAAACCCTTCTGCAGCGCGCGATGAAAAAAGAAGAAGGTCTGCGCGGCGCAGCTTGCGCGCGACGCGCACGGGTGAGATTGACTCGAGGTATTGGTCGGGCTGCAGTATTTCCTGTTCTTCTCGGCTTAGCGGGAGAGACGAAATCCGCAACACCCGGCAGGGAAAGCCCATCTCCTTCAGCTGCAGCACAGCGTACAGCGCAGTGCGTACGTTCTTTACCGGAGCTTCGAAAATTCCCGGGATCGCGATGAGCGGTCGATTCCGCGGACGCCACCGGAAGGCGGGTCGAAACAGCGGATCCAACGGCGGTCCGGTTACGACGCACTCACGACCGAATTCCGCCTCGAGACGCTCGGCAAGATGCGGCGACACGACAAATGTGGGGATTCGCTGGCTGTAAACTTCGCGTATTGCCGCGTGATCGGCTTCAGGGTGATCGAGGTCTCCCTCGAATCCCTCGCAGAAGTGGGCAACTGGTCCGGCATACAGCTTCTGAGCAACGCCGACCGTCGTCCAGGACGTCGCAATGACGAGGTCCTGCGATTCGAGCGAACCCGAAGACTTCAGGTCGTGGTAACGAAGACCATGCTCAATCCAATCGGGCTTCGGACCATCGGCGGCAACGACTACGTCGTTCCCCATTCCCGCGAGAATCGATGCGTGCTGAACGGCTACTTTATTTCCACTGTTGAACGCGGTGGAGGCAAGCACATAGGTGATGCGCACGGTTATCCTAATCGCACGAAGACTGTTTAATACACCGTAACTCAGCGGAATCAAGCGCGGATAGGTGTCATTGGACAGATGCACGCCCCGTCGGCCTCGCCGCGTTGCTGTTTCTGCTCAGTGCGAGTAACTGTGCGCCGCGGGCCATGGGCGGCACGCCAGCGGATGTTGCGGTACATGTCTCACCGCAGTTTACGCATGTCGGCCGATCGGCCTACCTCTCAGTGTTTCTGCGGGCGCTGGCAGCGCGACCGGGGGTCCAACGACGCCCCTGAAATACAGGTCCGCGAATGGGTCGTTGATTCTTTTCTTGGTGACGCAGTGCCGAGGCTGCGCCGGCTCGTCGGTCCGGTATTGAAGAAGTGACGGCTGCGGCAGTGGTGTGGTGATCAACGACGGCTACAGTCGGACGTGGCGTCCATAAGCTGGCAACGCGACGCAGCATCGCGGTGACGATGCCTGTTGCTGGTCGCTGCGCGCACTCCACTGTCTAAATGGCGCAGTAGATTAGTGTTTCCACCAGCATCGGCGCGCGCACCGGCGAAGTCTTTCGTCCAACGGCGCGGTCAAGGCTTACGAGAAGAGGTGCATGATGAACACAGCTTCCTGGAAGGTCAGCGGTCAGTACTATGAGACATGCAGCTGCGATTATGTGTGTCCCTGCATCCTGCAACAGATGGCAGTCGCCCCGACGAAGGGCTCGTGCACGTTCGCGATGGCCTTCCAGATCGAGCGAGGGACGTACGACGCACTTGACCTCGGCGGCCTCGCTTTCATCGTGCTCGGCCTCACGCCTGGGGCGATGGGTAGCGGAAACTGGTCAGTCGGCGTCATCGTCGATGACAAAGCGAATGAACAGCAGCGCGAGGCGATTACCGCGATTGCCAGTGGCGCCGGTGGCGGCCCCATCGCGGCGCTGTCTGGTCTGGTAGGAAACTTTCTTGGAGTAGCATCGGCACCGATACGGTTCGAGCGCGATGGAGCGAACTGGTCCGTGACCGCAGCGAATCTCGTGGACATGGCGGCTTCACCGGCGATGGGCCTCGACCCGAACACAACCGAGCCGCTACACCTGGAGAACACCGGCCATCCTGCATCATCCCGCTTTGCGCTGGCCCATGCCCTCAGGAGCCACGTGGATGGCCTTGGCCTCACATGGAACGACACGACAGGAAAGAACAACGCTCAATACGCCCCGTTCAGCTGGGGTAATGGGTAGCGAGACACCGGTCGCGACACTCCCGCGTCGCGACCTGATCCTGATTACGAGCTGTATCGCTCTCATCACCCTCCTCGCCTGGGCGTACCTGGTCAATCTCGCTGGCCAGATGCCATCTGCCGTGAACGGGGGTGCGGCGATGGCAGGAATGCACATGACGATGGATGTGCGGTGGAGCGTGGGCGACCTGTTCTTCACATTCGCGATGTGGTCGGTGATGATGGTCGGCATGATGAGCCCGTCGGCTGCGCCGGTAGTTCTCCTCTTCGCGAAGCTGGGCCCGCAAGGGAGGCAACACAACGGCGCGCGCGTACTCCCGTTCGGGCTGGGTTATGTCGTCGTGTGGCTGGGGTTCAGCGCCGCCGCCGCGTTGGCGCAGAGTGCACTTCACGCGGCCGGACTCCTGTCGTCGGATATGGGCCTCGCGAGTCCTTTCATCGCGAGCGCGATTCTCATCGGAGCCGGTGTCTATCAGCTGACTCCAGCAAAAAAGGCCTGCCTTACGCAGTGCCAGAGCCCTCTAGGATTTCTGATGACCAACTGGAGGGAGGGTCCCTCTGGCGCCTTCAAGATGGGCACCCGGCATGGTATCTACTGTCTGGGCTGCTGCTGGGCGCTGATGTTCGTGCTCTTCGCCGTCGGAGTGATGAACCTCGCGTGGGTCGCTCTGCTCACTGCGTTCGTTCTCGTCGAAAAGGTCGGTCGCAAGGGAGTCATGCTCTCGCGGAGCGGGGGCCTGGTCATGATTGCGCTGGGCATCGCCATGCTTGCGAGCTGACGCCGATGCGGTGGGTCATGACAGTATCCGTCAGCGACTCCTGCAACAACATGCGAAAGGGGGGACTCGAACCCCCACGGATTGCTCCACTGGATCCTAAGTCCGATGGCCTTCCCCGTGGTATAGTCGGTTCGCTGTCATTGATCGCAACGCGTTGCAACCGAACGCAAGCAATTGCTTTTCATTGACTACCGAAATGACGACCGGAAAATCGGCTTTCGGCTCAGGGAATTCTGTTGTGTGCCTGAGACGCACGACTGACTCATCAAGGGAAAGTGGCCGTCAGCTTGCGATCCCGTCGGAACTGCCACAAGCTTGGCCATCCGTCGCGAGGACGCCGCCTATTGACCCTTACTTTGAAGCCTGCACATGCCGGTTGCCAATGTAGTCATTCGCAATTTCAGAGGGATTCGTGAGGCTTCTCTGGACATGGCACGATTTCACGTCCTCGTCGGCGAAAACGGCTCGGGGAAGACCAGCGTTCTGGACGCTATTAGACTTGCGACTTCGACATCCTTTCCTTCCTCATCGCTTTGCGAACAAGATTTCCACAGCTCGGATGAAGGGCCAATAGAGGTCGGCATCACTTTCGCCGCTCCATTTGCCGTAAAGATCGAGGATGGGTTCACTGAGCAGACGCTGCTTTGTGAGGGCGTCGACTTGACGATTAAACGGCGAGACGCTGCTTCCCCCGGTAAAGCTTTGTCGGATCCGTTTGTGGTGTCACAGCTTTGTCGGCCTGTCGAATACGAATCCGTCGAGCAGTTGACTGATGTACCACTCCCGGACGGAGTGAACCTTGGCAAACTCCCTCCGGCAGTTCGCCGAGTGTCCGAAGGATTTGAGGTTGAGAGAAAAGGCGGAGGGAAGGCAAGAAGCGTTCGATCGGGAATGCTGCACTTACGGCTTGACCTGATTGGATATCCCCTTGTCTTCTACTTCGACCGCGCCCGCGAGAAGGAATCGCAGCAAGGCTTTAACACTTTGTTGAAACGCCTCACGAGGGACCTGAACTGGCGATATCGACGAAAGTGGGTGCCTGAAAACACAGACCAGCTTTGGACCGCATACTACGATGACACTGTGGGAACTGTGCAGGAGAAGAAGGGCCAGCAACTTCTAAACAGGATTCGGCCACGGCTCACAGAACTTCTCGGTAGCGAGTTTGATGATCTGGAGCTGTCCCTCCTCAACATCGAGGAACCTTTCGCCAACGCGTTTCTTTCGCGGCGAACGGGGCTCAATCAGGTTGACGTCGATGGTTTGGGAGCAGGCGTAGCTGCTGTCCTTAGCTATTGTCTCTTAGAGAACGTAAGCAGACGAGCGAAGCAGGAAATAATATTTCTGATTGACGAGCCGGAGTTGCACCTTCACTTGCAGGTTCAGCGGCGACTGTGCGAGGATTTCAAACGCGCTGATCATCAAGTCATTGCGGCGTCTCACTCCCCTGCCTTCGTTTGTCTCGACAACTGGAGAGGCCTCACACGAATTGAAGCCGGGGGAAGTTGCTTTCCATCCAGAGCCTCACTTGACTGTGTCCTCGAGGAAAGACTGGTCTCAGAGAACCTGGATGATATTCGGCGCTACCATCATCATCGGACTATTTTTTCTGATACGGATGCGGATTTGCTTTTTGCAAGTCGCGTCCTGCTCGTAGAGGGTCCGGCGGAGAAGTACGGCTTGCCAAGACTGGGGCAGCTTGTGGACCTCGATCTTAATGGCGCTACGATCATCAGTTGCAACGGAAAAACCAAGATCGCCCACTACGTGCTCCTATGCCACGCTTACGGAATTAAGCCCTTCGTCATATTCGATCTCGACGGTGAGCCTCCCGAATCGACGCAGAATGCAACGCTGATCAGGCGGCTGGGAAATGCGCGGTATTTCGCCTTTCGACAGTCGTTCGAACAAGCGTTCGGAATCGGTCCGGATCGTCCGCACAAAGCGAGTACGACTCTAATCAAAATAGACGAGACTGAACGCGCTCAGCTACCCGCCGAGATTGACGAAGCGCTAATGAAGCTGCGGGAGTGGTACAACGAGCCCTTCGACCGATGCGCGGCCCGCCACCTGTATGCGAATGCCACTTAAATTGGTCGGAAGCGAAAGCAGATCTTGCCCGGCGGAAAGCTGCGCGAATTACTGCGACTACTTGCCTGATCCCACTAGCCAGAATGATTGATAAATGCCTACCCTAGCGTGGATTGGAAAGGAGGCGGTAGCCGACTATCACCGCAAAGTTCCGTATCAGCTTCTTACTCCAGATGAGGACCTTTCTGTTGGTGCGCGAGCCAACGGGAATCTCATCGTTGAAGGCGACAATCTCGCCGCGCTCAAGGCGTTGCTGCCCTACTACGCGGGACAAGTTAAGTGCATTTACATCGATCCTCCCTACAACACGGGGAAAGAGAACGAAGGAAGAGGGTGGCTGTACAACGACCGAGTCGATAGCCCAATTATCCGGGAATGGCTTGGCCGCGTGGTAGGGAAAGAGGCAGAAGACCTATCGCGCCACGACAAGTGGCTTTGCATGATGTACCCACGGCTGCAACTGCTTAAGCGGTTTCTAGCGCCAGACGGGGTAATGTTCATCTCAATCGATGACACTGAGCTGCCGAGTTTGCGCATTCTAATGGATGAGCTGTTTCCGCATCCAGATGCGAAGAACCGCCTAGCCTGCTTCGTGTGGCAAACCGACGGAAACTTTGACAATCAGGCCAAGGTAAAGATTGCTCACGAGTATGTACTGGCCTATTCTCGAAAGTTTGAGAACTTCCCGCCGCCGCCCGTAATTGACCCGTCCGTTGGGCCGGACAGCAAGCTCTTCCGCGACGCGATTCGGAATACGGTGGTCAAGAATGGCCCGAAAAACCCAGTCTCAGATCTTGTAATTCCGTCAGGGTTCCCAGCGGATTTCGAGAAGGGAACGATTGCCGCTCGCGCCAATAGTTGGCCAAACTACGACGCTGATATTGTCGTCGTCGATGGTCGGACAACGAATGACGTTGTCGCCCGTACGGGCTGGAGTTCGAAAGCCATTCTGGAGGAGTTCATTCAGAATCGCTTCGTGCCAGTACTTGATACAAAGAAGCAGCTAACGCGATTTGTTCTGACTCGCACCGGAGCGATAGAGAACATCAAAGTGCGTTCAGCTGCCCAAAGCCATGTTGTTTCAATCATCCGTGATGTTGGCTCCACGCAAAGCACCAGCGAGCTCCTCGCTCAAATGGGAATCGATTTTACCTATCCAAAACCTGTCGGGCTAATAGCGTATCTGATATCGATGGTCGCCGACAAGAATGCGCTCGTTCTTGATTCCTTTGCGGGCTCAGGGACTACGGCTCACGCAGTTCTGGAGCTAAATCGAAAGGATGGTGGAAATCGAAACTTCATCTTAGCGCAGCTGCCGTTCGAAAGCGCCGAACAGCGCGAGCGTGGGTTCAACATCTGCGCTGATGTTACGGCGAGACGGGTTCGGTCTGTGGTTGAGGGCTACACGAATCTTGATGACGTTGCGGTCGAGGGATTGGGGTCGGGATTCACATACTGTCGCCTGGGCGATGAGCTCTTCGATCCATCTGGGCGCGTTAGTGAACCGGTCACTTTTCAACAGCTTGCTCGACATGTTTTCTATGTGGAGACGCGTGTGGCTCTACCAGATACACACAGGTTTGACTCACCGCTAATCGGAGTGCATCACGACACCGCGATTTATCTCTTGTTCAATGGCATACTGGGGGACAAAACGCCTCAAGGGGGGAACATTCTCACCCGCGCTGCACTAGCGCAGCTGCCTGCTTTTCAAGGACACAAAGTAGTGTATTGCGCAGGCAATCGTTTAGGCCCTGACCGTCTGGAAGCAGAGAAAATCACGGTAAGACAGACGCCCTATATGGTGGACGCGGAATAGTGGAACTCAAAGCATATCAACGGCGAGTCCTTGAAACGCTCCGCGATTTCTTTAAGCAGAGTGTTACGGATGGAAATCCGTTCAGCGCATTCGCCGCTGCCCTTGAACGGCAAGGCAGACCAGCCCGGACATATCTTCCGGTTAATTCGCCTGGATTACCTCCCGACCTTCCGTATGTGTGCCTCCGAGTCCCAACTGGCGGAGGCAAGACCCTCCTTGCCTGCCACGCAATCGCGGTCGCTGCAGATCATTTCTTGAATACGGACAAGGCCGTCGTCCTTTGGCTAGTCCCGAGCAACACGATTCTCGCTCAGACGGCAAACGCCTTGGGGAATCCTCGTCACGGATACAGACGTGCACTTGATTCGGCATTCGGATCAGTCGAAGTCCTAACGATTGACGAGGCGCTAAGGCTCACTTGGCCAGTTGTCGAGGCGAACACGGTGATCATTGTTGCGACGATCCAAGCGTTCCGTGCGGAGGATACTACTGGGCGAAAAGTTTTTGCCGAAAATGCGTTCTTGAGCGAGCACCTGCTCCACTTACCGGTTGAGAACGCCCCAGAGCTTTTGAAAGGCCCAGACAATAAGCCGCAGCCGTCGCTCGTTAACGTTCTGCGCCTTAGACGGCCAATAGTCATTGTTGACGAAGCCCACAACGCTCGGACTGATTTATCGTTCGCAACGCTAGGTAGTGTGCTGCCATCATGCATCATTGAGATGACAGCCACGCCAGCTGAAAAAGGCACACCTTCCAACGTCTTGCATCGGGTCTCTGCTGCGGAGCTAAAGGCAGCAGAAATGGTAAAGCTACCGGTGCGAGTAGTTGCAAGGCAGGCAGGGCAACGGAACGAGCTTCTGGGAGAGGCCCTTACACTTCGCGATGACCTCGAAAGAATCGCAGTTGCAGAAGGCGGCGAAACCTCGGAGTACATTCGACCGGTTCTATTGCTTCAGGCCGAATCTGTGGACAGCTGCGAGCCATTGCGCGAGCAACTCGTTCGGGACTTTGGATTGCAGACCGAATCGATAGTAATCTCGAACGGACGCCGCGACGAGCTCAAGGATATCGACGTCATGTCGACAGAGTCTCCGATCCGGATCGTGATAACCGTCGAAAAGCTTAGGGAGGGATGGGACTGTCCCTTCGCTTACGTGCTTTGCAGTCTCAAAGAGACTCACTCAGCGGTAGCAATTGAGCAAATAGTTGGTCGAGTGCTGCGGCTCCCCAATGCCAAGTTGAAACGACACGAAGATCTGAATTGTTCGTATGTCTTCTCGGTTTCTCCGTCGATTTCCACCGTCTTGGCGGAACTCAGCTCGGCCCTTCAGCACAATGGTTTCACGTCAGCGGAGGCAGCGCGGCTAATAATTCCTGTTGTTCAAGGTGTTCTCCCGTTGGGTATTCAACCCCAGTCCTTGGTGCTCGATCGTGAAGAGTTTGACGTAGAGCGAGCGGTCGTTGAAGCGCCGTCCCTTGGTGGCAAGGTCATCGTGAACGCCGATGAACTTAGTATCAGCATCCTTGTGCCACTCACCAATGACGAAACTCACCGCGTTGGAGATTGGGCAAAGTCGGAAGGAGCCAAGACGAGAGTGAGAGAGGTGGCGCGACTCGTCGCAACTGCCGAGATCGCGTTCGGAGGAACCGGACGTGCGAGGCCATTAACTCCGTACGAACAGCGAAAAGAATTTCGTGTCCCCTACTTATGTGTAGCTGAAAATAGTGAGCTGCTCGAATTCGAAAGCACGTTTCTCATGGATCATCCATGGGAACTGAGCCGGATGGACACTGCGCTGCCTGATGCCTACGACCCCCGCCGACGTCCCGTCCCACAAGCTGGTCTGATCGATGTGGGCGAAAGAGGAGAACTTCGCGCGAATGCTCTGGAAGCAAGGCCTGAAGCAGATTTTGTTGGTCAGCTTCATCAGCAAGTCCTTGCCTTGGGAGAGTCGAGCGGCTGGACGTTTGAGCACCTAGTGTCCTGGCTTGATCGCCACATTGAGCATCAAGACATACCTATTGCTGAAGCTGCCTCATTCATCAGTCAAGCGGTTCGCGGTTTGATGACGCGCTTCGGGATAGACGACATCGGACTTCTGGTT
>JBBREF010000042.1:0-23840 GCA_038203205.1 Gemmatimonadales bacterium
GGCTTCACAGGAACGATCACGTCTCCTTGTTTAGCCGCGCGCAGGTTCGTGCTGACGCCGGGTGTCATCGCTGCCCTCGAGGGAACCGGAGGTCTCGCACCGCGCGAAGCCTTCCGTGCTCGCAGCGACACACGTTCGTGGCTCGCACCATGGCTGCTTGGTCTTGCACTGGTTGCAGCGATTGCTGAGCTGTTCCTCCGCCGAAGCAGGACTGCGACTGCGATCGCAACGCCTAAGCGGGACAACGACAGCATGGCATCGGCAGCATGACGGCAATCGAACGCGTCAAATCCACCCGCCGCATCCTCGGACTCGGCGCATTCGCCCAGGCAATCGCGTGGGGTCTTGCTGTCGCGCTGGGTATTCTGGCCGTGATGTCGTTCGCAACTCTCGTAAACCCTGAAATCGCCGGTGGCGCGCGCTGGCAATTCAGGGCTGCGATTTTTGCTGGCTTGATGGTCTTCGGTGTGTTCCTCTGGCGATCGAGACACGTCGGCTCAGTGAACCGCGTGGCCCTGTGGATAGAGGAGCGGATCCCCAATCTGCAATACGCTCTCGTAACCGCGGTCGAAGGGGATTCAAGGAGGGACCAAAAAGGCGTCGAGCGTGCAGTGGCGGCGCAAAACTTCGGCGGCGTCACCCGCCGAGCAATTTTCAGGACCCTCGGACCTGCCCTGGGGGCGGCCGTTGTTGCCGGCCTACTACTATATATATCCCCATCCACTGCGTTCGGCGGCGGCGGAGTATTCGGCCGCGGTGGCGCCGGACCAGGCCGGGCCGCTGCGCTTGCCGGAAGCCGTCTCGAGAAACTCGAAGCGAGAGTTGCGCCACCAGCGTACTCGCGGGAAAGGCCAACGGTGGTGAGTGACCCATCATCGATTTCTGCACTTGTTGGAAGCCGCATCACTTTACGCGGCGAGGGATCGCCCGACGGAGTGACTGGCCTTGTTGCAACCGCGCCGCTTGGCGTGACTGGTACTGGCGATGGATGGTCAACATCGCTCGTGATGCCGGCAAAACCCGCCGCACTCACATTCAGGGATCGCGAGTTCGAACGGATCATCGTCCTTCAGCCCAGGACCGACAACCCTCCGCGGATTGTGCTGACGTCGCCGGCGCGTGACAGCACCCTTCGCGTCGCGCGGCTCGTTTTGCGGATGGACGCGACGGCTACGGACGATATCGGACTGGGTGCGGGATACTTCGAATATCTGATCACGACAGGCTCGGGTGAAATCTTCAGCGCGCGGACAGTCACTACGCCGGTTGTCGATTTCAATGCCGCGCGCCGCGGGTCGATCACTGCTACGCTCGATCTCGGAACGCTGAAGCTGAATCAGGGAGACATCGTCTCCATCCGCGCGATTGCGCAGGACCTGAATGCCCTCAGTGGTCCCGGCCTCGCGACTTCTGATACCCGCACGTTCAGGATCGCACGCGCTGACGAATACGACTCAGTCTCTGTAGACGCGGCCGGCCCGCTTCCGATCGACAGCTCGGCGATGAGCCAGCGTATGCTCATCCAGATGACCGAGAAGCTTGTGAGGGAGCAGAAGGGGCTGACGCGGCAGGAGCTGGTTAAGCGGTCTACTTCGATCGGTGACCTGGAGGACCGGATAAGAAAGCGGGTTCATGAGATTCTCTACGAGCAGGAGGGTGGTGCGGAGGCTGAGGAGCCGCAGCCTGGCGCGCCACCTGACAATATCGATACGCATGATCACTCAGATGAACCGGTCCCTGCACACAACAGCGATCTTCTCGAGGCGTACAACGCATTGTGGGAAGCTGTCCGGTCGCTTCAGATAGCGGAGCCGGCGCCAGCCTTACCGCCGATGCGGGTTGCGCTGAAAGCACTCGACAAGGCGCGGCTTGCAAACAGGCTATACCTGCGTGGCGTTCCGCCGAGGGTGATCGTCGATCTTGCGCGGGTGCGGATGACGGGTAAGGAGAAGGGGCTCGCCAACACGCGCGCGCCGAGATCAAATGCCGACTCGACGCAGTTGCGGCTCGAGCGGGGGTTCAATGCGGCAATCGAGCTGATTGCGTTGAAGCCGGCGGACGCGATCCGCGCATTCACCATGCTTCAGGTCGAGGGGCTCTCGTCGTCACCGGGGTTTGCCTCCGCGGTGGGCGAAGCTGTCGACGCTTTCAGGAAGGGACGCGATGCAACGCTTCCGTTGTTGCGTGCGCGGCGGGCTCTGTCAGGCGACCCGTCGAGTGTGCCCGGACTCCCATCGTGGTCGGGGGGCTGGTGAGCGAGTTCGTATTCTGCACCGGGCGGTATGAATCGGGAGACTGGGACAGCGCGCCGACGCTACCCGCGAACCTCATCGATTCGATCGCCAGGTATACCGAGATCGCGACGGCGCCATCGGGTGTGATCGTTCCGCTTTCGTCGGAGACGATACTCGAGTATCCCCTCGTCTATCTCACGGGCCACATGCCGTTCAGGTTCACCGAGGCTGAGCGACGCAATGTGCGCAGGCTTGTTGATCGGGGCGGTATGGTATTCATCGATGATCACAACCACGATGTTGGCGGAATCTTTCACAAGACTGCGCTCGAGGAAATCACGCGGAGCTTTTCCGCGCCGATCGATCTTTCGAATAACCACGCGATCTACCGGTCGTTTTTCAAGTTCGATGATGGGCCTCCGACTACCAGTCACGAGCTGAATGGCTGGGGCGATAACCTCGTTCACAAGAACCTGAAGGCAGTGATGCGCGATGATCGCATCGGCGTGCTGTACAGCAACAAGGATTACAGCTCTGAGTGGAACTATCATCCTGACAGCAAGCGGTTCGCCGCGGTCGACAACACGCGCTTCGGCGTGAACATCATCGTGTATGCCCTCACGCGCTGAAGTCCGGAGGCGCATCGAGGCGGTGCTGCGTGCGGTCAGTATTGTCACGCTTGCATGGCTGTTGTGGCTGTCGCTCGACCGCGGTCGCGTAGATACCGTTGTGTCTGCTGGTTCAAGCAATCTCGGGATTGCGCTGCGCTCGTGGACACAGGCGGGAATTGCGCCTGACCGGATCAGTGTTGCAGTCGACACTACTCCTTCTCCTCGAGAGCGTGACTGGCTCGCTGCCCTTGCCGGCGCGGGTAGCGCTGTGACGTGGAGCGGAAACCTGCCGGCGATCGCGGTTTCGACTCAGCCGGTTGTGTCACCGCGCGGTGGGATCGCTGTGCTTGCCGCAGCACCTTCGGGAACCGCTGTTCGATTGACCGATGAGCTTGGGTCTCTCGATACCGCCGAGTCGCGGGGTGGTGGCGCGAGTTTCGTGTTGCCTGCGGCGAGTGGGTTTGTTTCCGCAAATGTTGGGAAGAGTGGCGCGACTGCGGGGATGCCGGACAGCCTGATCATTCGAAGAATTCTCGTTCTCGGGAATGCTGGCTGGGAATCGAAGTTTGTAGTTGCTGCGCTCGAGGAAGACGGGTGGGTTGTCGACGCTTCCCTGTATGTGGCTCCTGGAATCAGCGTCACTCAGGGTAGTACCTCGCCGATCGATACGTCGCGTTATTCTGCCGTCGTCGCCGTCGACGGGGCTGCGGGTTCGCGTGCATCCGAGATTACGCGGTATGTCGCGAATGGTGGCGGTCTCGTCATCGCGGGGAATGCCGCTTCGCTCGATGCGTTTTCGCAGGTTCGCGCGGGTGCACCTGGGCGAGCCGCTGCACCAGCAGCGCTGGGAACTGGTGCGGGACAGACAACGCTGCGGTCACTTGGCGTTTTTCCTGTCGCTGGACTGAGGGCCGATGCCATTCCGCTCCAGCGGCGTGATGCGATGACTATCATGGCAGCGCGCAGGCATGTGTCGGGGCGGGTGCTTCAACAGGGTTATCTGGAAACGTGGCGCTGGCGCATGAGCGGCGGAGACCGGTCGGTGGACGATCATCGCGATTTCTGGACGCGTGCAGTGGGGAGTGTTGCGTATGCGCCGCGAGTAGCGGTTGTCGTGCCTGATACTCTTGATAGCGCTCCACTTGCTGGTTTGATCAGTGCGCTTGGGTCAGCATCGCCGACGAGTGGGCC
The DNA here is from genome assembly GCA_038203205.1 of Gemmatimonadales bacterium. Lineage (GTDB taxonomy): Bacteria > Gemmatimonadota > Gemmatimonadetes > Gemmatimonadales > Gemmatimonadaceae > UBA4720. The sequence continues at coordinate 4,037 of JBBREF010000042.1, forward strand.
CTCCCTCGCTTCAGCTGCCTCATCGATTTCACTTTGGTGGCTCGTCGCGCTGCTCGGATTGAGTCTGCTCGGCGAATGGGCTTCGCGTCGATTCAGGGGAGCCCGCTAGGCTTCAGGAGCGGGCTGCTCCTTCACCGACGCCCCCGATCGTGGCGAGCCCCATCGGGCGGAAGCGATGTCGGCGACATACCGTTCGACGTGCTCAACAATCGCATCCGCGTCGTCAATCTCCAGTCCGATCTCTTGCGCAAGCGCTTCCAGGGGTGCCAGCCACTCCGTCCGTGCTGTGATAGCGGGTGGCCAGGCTTGCTTCTGCCGCAATAGAAAGGTCTCTTCGCAGGCTTCTCGAAGTGTTTCACTCGCTGGTTCGAGCGCGCTCAATAAAACGATATCGACGAGGTCACGGAACCGTTGGTTGTGCTGGCCAGAATCGGGGATCTCTGTGACTGAGTGAAGTTTTTGTGCGATTTGTTTCCGTAGCGGGATACACGGAAACGAGTCGGACACGGTGAATCCAAACGGTGAGAGATCCGGGGCAGAGATCATATCCGGCGGTAGCGGCGTCCCTTCGTATGTTGATATCTCCAGCTTCACCTTGCTGAAGCTTTTGCCGCGATAGCTCACATGCACGCTGAAGTGCCTCATACGCTTCGCGGTTTCGTCCATGCGGATGAGCCGGAACGAAAAACCCTGACGGTCGCCCTGAAGTGCTTCCTCAACTTCTCTCTGAATATCGTCCAACTCTCCCCGGTAAGTCGCATCCAGGTCTTTTGAGACGCGCGGTTTTCTCGATCCCTCTCCGCGGAGCCGAAGCTCGATGGCAGCTCCACCTTTAAGCTGGAATACTGGCTCACCATTCTGGACGCGCTGAGTCAGGGCATCGGCTAAGAGAGTAAAACTCAGCCAGCGCTGGACCCAGTCCGGTGGGCGTTCAATTTTCTTGCTGCAGGTATCGATGGCCTCGAGCAGGCGACGATGTGTGCTGGGCGGCAGCGTTTTAAGCAGTGGCTCGAGGTCATCGAACATCAGAGATATCCGCCGGCGCGAAGCTCACCCTCGAGTGCATTGGCTTCCGTATCACGCAACCACCCGTCTCGACGCGCATCATCCAGTGCCTGAGCAAGAAAGGCAGGGCCTATCCCTTTCGTTGCGCAATCACGAATGCTCCGGGCGGCGGTGGTCACAGGTAATCCCTCGATATAGGTCACCTCGTCTTCGCGTAAGTCCGAATGGTGCAGCCTGATCGTTTTAGGAACAGTGCGGTGTGTTCGATAGGGATTCGGCACTGTGACGTGAATCAGCGCTGGATTCACGTCAGAGATATCCATCAGGCTCAGGGCGGTTGTGTGAGACAGTACGGCGCGGCTCCGCTTGGGCCACAACGCCGCGGCCAAATACGGGGTCCATTTCGTCGTTGGTGCACCCGTGTCCAGATAGACGCCGTTCGTCAGGCGACGCAGCTTGCCCCGCCGCGCCATCATGATCACGGCACGCGGATCAACGTTATGGTGGCGCGCCTGGTCTGTTGTCACCAGTCCGTGCTGGTCCAACGCAATTTCGTGCAGTTGATCGTATGCTCGCATCGCCACCTCCTATGTACGACATATAACTATCGGTTATATATTATACAACAGCAGGTCGCCCGTCAAGCGATATGGGTACGAAATATAACCTTATGTTATATGTCATACCCAAAGCACCGAAAGCTTTGTACCTACCTGCGGGTGCTATCTTGCGGATCTAATGGACATCCTCTACGGCTACCTGCAGAACTACTGGAAGCTGGTCGGCCTCGCGCTCGTTCTCGCTGCGACCAACCAGATTTTCTCGCTTCTAGACCCGCTCATCTTCCGTCACATCATCGACGGCTACGCAACGCGCTACCAGGAATACACGACTGACCAGTTCCTCAGAGGCGTCTCACTCCTCCTCGGCGCAGCAGTCGGCGTAGCATTCGTCTCGAGAGTCGCAAAGAACTTCCAGGACTACTTCGTCAACGTCATCGTGCAGCGGCTTGGCGCACAGATGTACTCAGACGGAATCCGCCATTCGCTCGAGCTGCCGTACTCGGTCTTCGAGGACCAGCGCAGCGGCGAAACGCTGGGCAAACTGCAGAAAGTCAGAAGCGACGTAGAAAAATTCATCACGATGTCGATCAACATGTTGTTCACGACGCTCGTCGGTGTCGTGTTCGTCATGATCTACGCGTTCCAGGTACACTGGGTAATCGCCCCCGCATTCCTCCTGACGGTTCCACTCCTCGGCATACTGAGCTCGGTCCTCAGCAAGCGGATCAAGGTCATTCAGAAAGTGATAGTCGCCGAGACGACGGCGTTGGCGGGTTCGACGACGGAGTCTCTGAGGAACATCGAGCTGGTGAAGAGTCTTGGGCTTGCCGATCAGGAAGTCCTCCGACTCAACGCAACGACTGAGAAAATCCTCAAGCTCGAGCTGAAGAAAGTCAGGTACCTGAGAAGCCTGAGCTTCGTCCAGGGGACGTTCGTAAATCTCTTGCGGACGGCGATCCTTTTCCTGATGCTCTACCTGATCTTCTCACAGAAGATCACCGTCGGGCAGTTTTTCTCACTTCTGATTTATTCGTTCTTCATCTTCGGGCCGCTTCAGGAGCTGGGGAACATCATCAACACGTATCGCGAGACCGAGGTGTCGCTGGAGAACTTCCGTCAGATCCTGGCGATACCGAAGGATCCAAAGCCTGACAATCCGGTTCCGATCGACGACCTCGACACGCTCGAGTTCCGCGACGTCAGCTTTACTCATCAGACTGCGAGCACTCCGGCGCTGAGCGACATCTCGTTCAGCGTAAAGCGCGGTGATACAATCGCGTTCGTCGGCCCGTCCGGCGCTGGCAAGACAACGCTCGTCAAGCTTCTGGTAGGCCTGTATCCGCCGAAGGAAGGCGCGATTTTATACAATGGTTTGCCGAGTGGGGTTATCGATCTGGATAATCTGCGGGAGAGAATTGGGTTCGTGACGCAGGACTCGCAGCTGTTTTCGGGAACGATCCGCGAGAACCTGCTGTTCGTTCGGCCAGATGCGACTGATGCTGAGTGCCTCGAGGTGCTAACGAAGGCAGCGGCTCATTCACTGCTCGCGCGAGCTGACAAGGGTCTCGATACCGTCATCGGAGAAGGGGGAGTAAAGGTGTCGGGCGGTGAAAAGCAGCGGTTGTCGATTGCGCGTGCACTGCTGCGGAGTCCGCATCTGCTCGTGTTCGATGAAGCGACTTCCTCACTCGACTCCATAACCGAGGAAGAGATCTCCCGAACCATGCGCGTAGTCGCGAGCGACCGGGGAGTCATGACGATTCTCATTGCGCATCGGCTGTCTACCGTGATGCATGCCGATTGTATCTACGTGCTGGAGCGGGGAAGAATCATCGAGTCGGGCCGGCACGAGGACCTGCTCGAGAAGACTGGTCTCTACTTCGCTATGTGGCGCCAGCAGGTCGGTGAGCGGCGCATCCCCTCTGCTGCGGTTGCCGGGATTCTGCCAAAGCCGGTTCCGGCAAAAGCATAGGTGTGTGCAAGGCTCGCGATGGCGAGCGTCTAATGGCAGACACTCAACTGAGCGATAAAATGAAATTCTTCTCGATAGCAGCAGCGGCAGCGTTTCTCGTGGCGTGTAACGACGGCGTCCGCGAGGAGTCGCAAAGCACTGCGCAATCGGCCGACCTGACGGGATCCGCGTCAGATGCCGTGGCCAACCGTATGGAGATGTCGAAGGTTGCCGGTATCGGCGGCGCGATGGCGCAGGATGGAGCAACTCCACCCGCAGCGACGGCTCCGGATCGACAGGCATCTTCGTCACAGGCGACTGGTGCCCAGGTCGCGCCAAGCATGCTGATCCGCACCGGCGGCGCATCGATCGAAGTAGACAAGCTCGATCCTGCGATCATCAAGGTCAGGCAGCTCGCCGCGCAACTTGGTGGGTATGTAGCGAATTCGTCGATCAGCGGTGGACGTGATCAGATTCGCAGTGCAACCCTCGAGCTCAAGATCCCTGCGGCGCGGTACGACCAGGCCGTGAGCGGGCTTGGCGGAATCGGACGTGTAGAGTCGGTCAATACGAACGTCGAAGATGTAGGTGAAGAATTCGTTGACCTCACCGCGCGTGCAGCGAATTCAAAGCGGCTCGAGGAGAGACTCGTCGGCCTGCTTGCAACCAGGACCGGCAAGCTCGAGGATGTACTCGCGGTGGAGCGCGAGCTTGCGCGTGTGCGCGAGGAGATCGAGCGGTATGAAGGACGGCTGCGATTCCTGCGGACGCGTGTTGCCGTCAGCACTCTGTCGGTTACTGTGCATGAGCCAGCACCGCTGCTTGGACAGAATCCGGGTGAGAACCCGATCCTGTCGGCCATTCGTCAGGCATGGCGGAATTTCGTCGGCTTCATCGCGTGGTTGATTGCATCACTCGGAGTTTTAATCCCGGTGGCGCTGATTGCAGCCGGTGGCTGGATAGCCTGGCGCAGGATCAGGTCGAGGCGGTAGCCCGGGCGCCCTCTGAGAACTTTGGGGCGATATAAACGAGAAGACGTGGAGCGGCATCGTATAAATGGTGACGGTTCCAATGGCGGACGGCGCGACGGATTTACAGGGCTCGGGCGAGACGATCCGTCGCGCACAGTCAGGGGATCCGGCTGCGTTCGAGATGCTCTATCGCCAGCACTCACCGCGGGTGTACGCATTGTGCCTTCGCCTGTCGGGAGGCACAAATGCGGAGGCAACTGAGCTGATGCAGGATGTCTTCATCCGTGCATGGCGCGGGCTCGGCACTTTCAGGGGTGACAGCGCGTTTTCCTCATGGCTGCACCGCTTGACGGTCAACGCGATGCTCGAGTCAGCGCGCTCCGAGAAGAGGCGGACTGCGCGGGTGCTTCCGATGGATGACCTGTCGTCACTGGGTGCCGCTGCTGTATCGGAAATGCCGGACGTCGGGGTGGATCTCGAACGGGCCATTGCCGGACTTCCAGAGGGGGCGAGGATGGCGTTTGTTCTGCACGAGATCGAAGGATACCGGCACGACGAAATTGCGCAGCAGCTCGGGGTCGCGGCGGGAACGGTGAAAGCCCAGCTGCACCGCGCGCGGAAGCTTCTCATTCAGGCATTGAACAAATGACACACGACTCACTCGATCAGGCAAAGCTCGATGAATTGTCGGCCCGGGTTGTGCGACTGCCAAGGGACATCGAACCCCCGGCGGATGCGTGGCATGGCATCGCATCCGCGATCGCAATTCCACAGAAGCCTGTGGCGATAGCGTTCTGGCAGCGTCCCCTGTTTCTCGCCGCGGCCGGGCTCCTTCTCGTCGCCGCCTCGGCGATCAGCGCAATTGCCGTTGACCGGATGACTGGCGTTGATCAGAGGGTCGCAACGCTGCCGGCGACCAATCCCGTGCAGCCGGGAAGGGCACCGGTGGCACTGGCAGAGTTCACGAGGCGTGAGACCGAGTACATCAGTACGGCGAACCGTCTCATCGCGATGCTCGAGAGCGACCAGGTGCAGCTCGCGCCTCAGACAGTCGAGAAGCTGAAGGAGAGTATTCGCGTGATAGATGCCGCAATTCTCGAAGCGCGGCGCGCTCTCGCTGACGATCCGGCGAATACGCAGTTGATGGAAATGCTGACAAGATCCTACGACCAGAAGGTGGATCTTCTCGAGCGGAGTACAGAGATGGGAAGAAGCTGATGTTGTTCAGGTCCATTCTGGTTTGCGCGGCCATTGTGTCGGCCGGAGCGGCCCATGCGCAGGGGGGAATCGATCGCGGGCTTCCTCTAAATGCGGATGGTGCAATCAGGATCTACAACACCGTAGGAAGCGTGCGCGTCACCGGCTGGAACCGTGATTCGGTAGCCGTCCGCGGAAAAGTTGGCGAAGGGAACTCATTTCATTTCGGTGGAAGTCGAACAGGCGTGAAGATGTTCGTCGAGGGACGCAGCGAGCGGAACCCTGCTCCCGCGACGCTCGAGGTGATGGTTCCTGCGCGGAGTAAGGTATGGGTAAAGACGGCTAGCGCTGACATCGAAGTGAGCGGGGTGCTTGGCAGTCTCGATCTCTACGTGGTAGGCGGCAGCATAACCGTGAACGGGAATCCTGCGGACATCAATGCGGAATCAATAGATGGTGCGGTGAAGGTCGTCGGCTCACCAGGCTGGGTACGTGCGAAGAGTGCAAGCGGCGACGTGACTCTCGACGGTTCGAGCGCCGATGTGGTTCTGTCCACGGTGAGCGGAAAGATCAATGCCGATGGAAGCGGATACGAACGGGCGAAATTCGAATCGGTTACAGGGAGCATCAGGTTTGCAGGGAGTCTTCGCCGCGGAGGGCTTGTGAACTTCGACACTCACAGCGGTTCGATTGAAGTTGGGCTGTCGCCGGGTACGGGCGCCGATTTCGATATCGTGTCGATTGCCGGGTCGATCACCAATCGGTTGACATCCGCGCGGCCTGTGAAGGGGAGGTATGGGCGCGGATCGGAGCTGGTGATGTCGAGCGCGGAAGGAGGAACCCGGGTGGCGATCAGGTCATTCAAGGGACCAGTCGTCCTTCGCAGAATAGAGTGACCTCAAGGCGTTGCGGACTGCGGACGTATTGCGGACTGCGAAAAAGGACTGAGCTGATTGCGGTCTGCGGACGTATTGCGAAATGCGGAGCGCGGACAAATGCGGTTGCCCGCAATCCGAAATCCGCAATACGTCCGCAGACCGCAATCAGCTCAGTCCGCAAGCCGCAGTCCGAAATACGTCCGCAGTCCGCAATGAAGTTCAACCTTAGAGTGATGAGCGGCATCTCATCTCCGTCAACAACTGGAGACAGGGAATGTTCAAGTCTGCAAAGCGTCAACTTGCGCTCGTAACTACACTCGTATTCTCAGTAGCAGGCGTCGCCTTTTCCGGCCCGCCGTGGATTGCGGTGGAGTATCCGGTGAATCCCCATGACCCGAACACGCGCGGGGCGTTCATGACGGTACGCACATATCACCACGGCGATCTTACCGGTTATGAGATAACCGGAACTGCGGAAGGCCTGGTCAATGGAAGGCGCCAGTCAGCGAAGCTCGACATTCGCCGCCTGCCGCAGGCGGGCAGTTATGTCGTGCGCTGGCAGTAGCCAGCGAACGGAAGCTGGGCTCTTCACATCTCGACGACACGCGACGGAAATCACATGGCTTCAGCGCTCGTCGACATCGACGCGAGCGGCCGGGTGGCAAGCGTCACAGTTCCGTCGAACTCGATGGAAAATGGAAGGTGGCAGGTGCCCCGTCGAGTTGCTTCAGCAGAGATAGACGCGTTGCTAAGGTAGCGAGACGACGGAACTGATCCTTCCGGCTGCCGGCAGCAGTGCCACCGGCGGCCGGCTTAACGCAGAGCTTTCAGGGGTTGAGCCAGTAGGAAACCTTGACGAGAAACGTGTTGTTGGGATGGGTATCGAACACATTCCTCAAGTCTTTTCCGATGCTGAACTCATCAGTTGCATTGCCGTCGAACTGGCGGCCCTGCTGCCATACGAGGAACATCGTCGATCCCGGCCTCCACTCCCAGCGCAGCACGCTGTTTGACCGGAATTCCCTGAAGTTGAACCCGCCAGGATCCCCCGCGTAAGGCTTGAACCGCGCATCGTATGATTTCGCGCGCGGGGCGTCGAGCTCACGCCAGTTCGAGTAATCTCCCCGCGACAGGAACGGCTGAGCATAGAACTGGAACGACAACGACGGGCTCATTGTATAGTTGATTCTTGAAGTAAGACGGAGTGTCCGCTGATCCAGCGACGCAAACGTGTAGTGAGTCGTGTCGACACCGGCCACGCCGAAGTTCGCACGCCACTGCGCATCATTGATGTTGTGGCTGTAGTAGATGCCAAGCGAGACGCTGAGCTGGCTACCCATCGCGAGCGCCGCGTTGGGCTCTACCCACCACCCGTGGGAGTTCCCTTCATTTCCGCGATGTATCCCCGTGAACAACCTGCCGGTATAGCGCTTCCGGCTATCACTCTCGAATCCGCCCCAGAGTTCCGCAGATTGTGAGTTCCTCACCGCTGGGCCACCGCGTGAGACCCGGTCGCTGTAGGTCGGCGCGAAATTGTCGATGTTCCCGCCAATGTGACCCCAGAAAAAATTCCTGAACTGAACATGCCAGTTGGTATTCAGGTTGACGGTTGTCGGCAGACCTTCCGTGCTCCAGCGCTGCATCGTATTGAAATTGAAGAATCCGCGCTGCCACACCTTGTTTGGCGTATTGAAGTTGAGTGAGAACCAGTTGCGGAACATCTGCTCGTCCGCCCGAGCCTGGAAGCCCAGGTCGTTGGTCTCGAATCCCGGCGAGAATCTTTGAAGTACACTCTGGAACCGCGTAACACCGCCGCCGAACTTGCTCAGCGAAAGCCGCTGCGCGTTTCCTGTCAGCGACGTCAGCAGAGGATCGAGCTCAATCTCATCGTCAGGCCGCTGGTATCTGTGCACGCCATCGAGTTGAGTGCTGGTGATCGCCGCGGCGGATCCGCTCACCTGGCTCGCAGCCATGTAGGCGCGAAGCTCATAGTTACGCTTGAAGAACCGATGCCTCACATCGAGCCCGCCGGTATACGCCGAGCGGCGAAGGTACGGCGAAGTCTCATCGTCGAGGCTGCGGTTGATGCCGGTGAGCATCACTCCGATTCCCGTCTGTCCATCGCGAAGGTCCTGCTGAAGCCGGCCAACAGCGTAGTTGGTAAATGGCTCGATCGTTCGGCCTTCTGTACCAACTTCACGCTGGGTGACGGCATCGAGGAACGCGATCGACATCCCCTTGCCCATGCGCCCGGTCAACTTGCTTGCGCCGAGGATCGTGGTGTTGAGCGGGGAGCGGTCGTTGCCGTAGAGGTTGGAGAGCTGCGGCGACCGTCCAACTCGTCGCGAGTAAAACAGTCCCGTGCATCCGGAGTCGATGTCGCCGCATGCTGTGTTGAAGGTGAAGATCCCCGATCCCTCGAGAAAAAAGGGCCGTCGCTCCTCGAAGAACTGCTCGAATGCCGAAAGATTCAGCACCGACGGATCGGCCTCCACCTGACCGAAATCGGGGTTAATCGTGGCGTTCAGCGTCAGGTTCGACGAGAGGCCGTATTTGATGTCAGCACCCGCGGAGACTGCCTGCGGGTGCTCGTATGAGCTGCCTGAACGTCGCGTCTCGTTCTTCGTCACGACGTACGGCGCGATTTCCAGCCGGCTCGGCTGTCCGATGCCGCGAATGCCCGCGATCTCGCCCGCCTGTGATACGTAGCCGTTGCGATCGCGGTAAAGGAGTGGCCAGCTGATGCGAGCGCCGGTGCGCGCAACGTCGCGAACGATCATCAATCCGAACGTGTGCTCGTCGCGACTTGCAAAACGGAGTTGGCTGAACGGAATCCGGAATTCGGCAGTCCACCCCACCGAATCGACGGCTGTCGCAACATCCCAGACCGCGTCCCATGTCGGATCTTCGTTACTGTCGTTGGAGACGTAGAAGTCGCGCTTGACACCTGCAGGGTTGACGATGAACTGGTACGCTGTTCGCCTGTCGTGGTACGAATCAATCACGAGCTTGAGTTGTTCGGACTGAGTGCGGACGTCGCGTCGGCTGAGCAGGGAGACGATGCTGTCGGGCGCCGGGTCGTACATGCGCGCCATGATGTACAGATACTTATCGTCGTGAACTACTCGCACATCCGTCTTGAAGCGAGACTCGGCACCCTGGTTCGGCTCGTACTCGAGGAACTTGTCGATTGTCTGAGCGGTTTTCCATGCTTCGTCGCTCAGCTTTCCGTCAAGCACGGGCGCGACGCTGGCGCGCGACGCAGCGGCGAGTGTAGCAGTTGCGCTGGAGGGAGCCGGAGAAAGGCCGTCGGTTGCGGCAGAGACAGGCGAGGTCGAAACCAGCGACGTCGTCTGCGCGGTAAGCGACGCCGGGATCAGAAAGAACGCTGCAAGAGCGAGAGATTTCATATGACGGCCTGGCAAAACATTGCGGGAAGAGTGTGACGGGATTTCGTGGACAAAGGTCTCTGACAGCGCGACTCATGAAACGGTTTGGAAAACTTCCGCGCTTTTTTTATTTCTTAATGTTTGACAATGCTGCAGGATGCATCATTATGCTTTGCGCAGGGGTCTGATACGCTGCCCGGACTTTCTTACCACACTCAGACAGATGTAATGAAGTCTTCCCGCCTCCTTTTTATGTTTCTCGCGACCCTCGCTTGCGCTGGCGACGCGAAGGTCGCATTGGGTCAGGCAGGGGAGACACTTGTGCCGGGTTCCGTGACTGTTGCCGGAGCGATCGTCGCTGACGGCACGGGCGTACCGATTCCGTTCACCACTGTGCGGATTCAGCCGTTGGGGCGGGAACGGTTTTCCGACAGGAACGGTTCGTTCGCCTACTATGCCATACCGCCGGGAAGGTATGAGCTGCAGGTTCGCATGCTGGGATTCCTGCCACTCGACACCACGATCTATGTGGCGGCGAACAATCCGCTGGCGCTGACGATAGCGATGGTGCGAATCCCGACGTCACTCGAAGCGGTGACGGTCAGCGCACCGCCGAGGCGCTGCATTTTTCCCGATGAGATGGGATTCGTCGAAGATCCTGAGCTCGCGCTTGTACTCAATGAAGCGCGCAAGAATGCGCAGCGCGAGCAGCTGTTGAGGCAAACCTATCCGTTCGAGTATCGTATGGCCCAATCGCACGATACTCATGATGTAGCGACTGCGCGCAGCTCGCTTCAGTACGATACCGCGACGTATCGCAGTGACGCCGCATGGCGTTACAGACGCGGTCGCGTCGTAAGTGACGATCACAGCAAGCTCTTTGGCGAAGTTCGCCTGATGCGACTCCCCACTCTTGCAGATCTGGCCGACCGGCATTTCCTGAGCTCGCATTGCTTCAAGTATTCCGGAGTCGTGGACGAACGCGGCTCGCGCGCGCACAGAATCGATTTCCTTACCGATTCCACCCTGGTCGCGCCTGACGTAGAGGGTTCGATCTTCCTTGACAGCGCAACGTATCTGATCAAGCGTGCTCAGTTCCGTCTTACACGCGGGGGTACCGTGAAGCCGGCGATTCTCGGGCTCGAGGTGACGACGACATACAGGGAAATCCTCCCCAACGTCGCGCTGTTCGATGAGATTCGGTCCGTTCAGCCGGTAGGGCCGGACAGCAACGGGGGCCGGCGCGAGTTCCGGGAAGTTCAGCGGCTGATGAGCTACAGGTTTCTGTATGGCGGGCCGTCGGGAACGACGGGGCACAAATGGATTCCCGCGGATTCAGTACTGACAGCGCCGGCATCACCTCCCGGGGGGTAAAGCTCAGGTACTGTAACGTTTAAAACCCATGGGGAGCGGATTTGGCCGATTCGGCGAATTTAGCGGATCAAACATCTCACTTGGAACAGCGCTGTGGCAACGATGTAAGGCATTGAAAGCTGGCGTTCCTTCTTTGGGTTTAACCCAGAGAAAAGCGATTGCAGCCGGAACGGTATCCTTACTCGCACCAACTGCGGACCTTCCAATGTTGTATCCGCCTAATCGGCTTGATCTGCCAGATCCGCTCCCCCTGGGTTTCTGTACTCCAGACGTTTCTGCCGAGTATGCAAGTGACTACTTGCATGAAGATGAGCGGCCGTTTAGGTTCCTGCGCCCATGGACACACGTGAAACGATTCTGGCCGCAGCCGCGCGCGTTTTTTCCCAGCATGGCTTCCGCGGCTCCACCACCCGCCGCATCGCTGAAGCCGCATCGGTCAACGAAGTAACTGTCTTCAGATACTTCGGATCCAAGGCTGCCCTCCTTCAGGAAGCAGTTCGCGGCATCAACGTCAACGCCGCCAAGAACTCGCTCCCGCACGAGCCAGTCGATCCACCGCGCGAGCTCACCCGATGGTGCGCGGCTCTGGTCGAACATCTTAGTGACCGCAGTTCTGTAATAAGGAAATGCATGGGCGAGCTCGAGGAACGACCGGAACTCGCAGCGCGCGCAGCCGAGGCTCCAAGACGCGCAACGGGCGAGCTTTGCGCGTACTTCCGGCGCCTGAAAGCCACGGGTCACACCAACGAAGAGTTCGATGCACCAGCCGCAGCCGCCATGCTCATCGGAGCCCTGTTTCACGACTCGATGGGGCGTGAAATGATGCCGGATATCTACCCGAAGCCGGCGAGTAAGGCACCAGGGAGATACGCAGAGCTGATCCTCAGGGCCATCGGCGTGAACACCAGCGCGCAACGCACGACATCAGAAAAACGCACACGTAAACCATCAACATCAGCCACCGTGAGCAAATCGAACCACAAGGCTATCAAGGCGGTCGTAGTAGCCCTGATGACCGCAGCCCTCGCGCTCGCTGTTCCCGAACTCGGCGCGCAGGTCCAACAACCTGCTGCACAAATCACCGCACCCGTTGCACTCTCACTTGACGATGCAGTCCGCATGGCCGAGGGACAAAGTGAAGCCGTGCAGATTGCACGGGCCGGCGTGAGAAGAGCGGATGGGCAGAAACTCCAGGCGCACAGCCAGCTCCTTCCGCAGATCTATGGATCCGGTGGATACACCCGCACCCTCAAATCGGAATACTCGAGCATCAGCACGCCAGCAGCTGACACCACCGCACCCACATCGCCGGCACCACCCTGCGACGATTACCTGCTCGGCGAAGCAGCGAGCATCGAGGAGCGCATCGCCGGACTCGAGACCGCATCACGATGCGCGAGTGGCATCAACCCCTTCGCAGCATTCAGCAGCCTCCCATTCGGACAGGCGAATCAGTACAGGCTCGGACTTTCGGTTACGCAGAACCTGTTCAGTGGCGGAAGGATTCTGGCGCAGAACAGCATCGCGGCGGCCGGGCGGAGATCCGCAGATATCGAGCTGCTGGCTCAGCGTGCCCAGATCATCCTCGATGTCACTCAGGCCTACTACGATGCAGCACTGGCTGACCGGCTGGTCTCGATCACCGACGCCTCGTTTACGCAGACCGAAGGGGTCCTTCGCCAGGTGCAGCTCAACAAGGACGTCGGCAACACATCGGAGTTCGAGCTGCTCCGCGCGCAGGTAACGCGTGACAATCAGCGCCCACAGGTGATTCAGCGTCGGAGCGATCGCGAAGTGGCATACCTGCGACTGAAGCAATTGCTGAACATTCCGCTCGAACAAAACGTTTCGCTTACGACGTCAATCGATGATGTCACCGGGCTGCCGGAGGGCATTCGCCTCACAGGACTCTCCGTCACCTCGTACGAAGCACCGGACACATCAGCGTCGAATCGCTCGGCCGTCCGTCAGGCTGATGAAGCGGTTCGAGCGCAACAGGAGTTGCTGACTGTTGCGAGGTCACAGCGTCTTCCATCGCTCTCGCTCAGCTCACAATACGGCGCGGTCGCGTATCCACAGAGCGGGCTCCCGGGATCAAACGACTTTCGGGCAAACTGGACGATCGGTGTCTCAGCGCAGGTTCCGATCTTCACAGGTGGAAGGATTCGCGGCGACGAGATGGTCGCTCAAGCCAACCTGCTCGAGTCGCGCGCAAGGTTGCAGCAGGTGCGCGAGTTTGCGTCGCTCGATGCCCGCGTCGCGTTGAATGCGCTCAACCAGGCGCAGTCTGCGTGGGAAGCAAGCCGTGGAACAGCGGAGCAGGCAACACGCGCTTACACAATTGCCGAGGTTCGCTACCGCGAAGGGATTTCGACGCAGCTCGAGCTGAATGACTCACGAATTCTGATGGAGCAGGCGACGGTCAATCGGGCTCTTGCGGCGAGAAATCTCCAGATCGCACGAATGAAGCTCGCTTTGCTTCCAAATCTTCCGCTTCAGAGCAGCAACACTGCGGCTTCTGCATCACAGGGACAGCAGTCGCAACAGCAGTCGACGCAGCAATCAGCAGCACAACAGGCGCAGTCCGCACAGCAGCAGGGGGCTCAGCAGAACACGCCGGGTTCCCAACAAACTCCTCAGGGCTTCTAACCAATGAATGGCATAAAAATCGTTTCTTCGGTCAGGCTTCTTTCGATTCTTGCGGTAGTGTCTGCGTGCGGCGGTGGAGGAAGTGAGGAATCCGATTCGACGAACGTTCAGGCAACTGTCATCGGCACCGAAAACATCGCAGTCGTCACGACCGGCACACTGCAGAGTGGCCCCACGGTATCCGGCGCAATCGCGCCAGAGCGTGAAGCGTCGGTGCGCGCGCAGGTAGGTGGCAGCATTCTCCAGGTGCTCGTCGAGCAAGGCCAGACGGTCCGCGCCGGCCAGACCCTCGCACGCATCGAAGGCGGCGGCCTGCAGGACATGTTCCTTTCGGCCAGAGCCGGCGTAACGTCCGCGAACAACGGCGCCGACATTGCACGCAGGGAGCTGGAGCGTGCAGAGAAACTTCTTGCCGCGGGTGCGATCGCCGAGCGTGACATGGAGCAGGCGCGCCGCGGATCGATTGCCGCAAACGCAGCGCTTGCTGATGCACGCGCAAGACTCGCAACCGCGCAGAAACAGGTAGGCAACACAGTCGTCACTTCCCCGATCAACGGAGTAGTGAGCGACCGGCCCGTCTCAATTGGTGACGTCGTTCAGCCCGGAGCGGCGCTCTATACGATCGTCGATCCCCGAAGCATGCGACTCGAGGGATCGGTACCCGCCGAGCAGCTGAATCAGGTGCGAATTGGCGCACCGGTGACGTTCACTGTTAACGGATACCCAGGCCGGTCGTTCACCGGGCGCGTTTCACGAATCAATCCGACGGCGGATCCAGCGACACGACAGGTAAGAATCGTCATCTCGATTCCGAACGCGGAAGGACGGCTCGTCGGCGGGCTTTTCGCGACAGGCAGGCTTGCGAGCGAGACACGAACGGGAATGGTCGTACCAGTCACTGCAGTCGATACGCGAACCAGCGCACCCGCGGTCTTCCGCATCAAGAGCGGGAAAGTCGAGCGCGTCGCGGTCCAGGTCGGACTGAAAGATGACATCGCTGAGCGAATCGAGATCGCGTCGGGAATTCAGATCGGCGACACGCTTCTGCTTGGAGCCGCGCAGGGAATAACGCCGGGAACAACGGTGACAGTCTCCACACCTTCTGACAGACCGGCAGCAGTCACCGGGGGAAAATAGGTCATGGTAATTTCGGATTTTGCGATCAAGCGGCCGATGGTCACCATCGTCACGATGGTGGCCCTCGTGGTATTCGGCCTCTTCGCGCTGTGGCAGCTCGACACTGACGAGTTCCCTGACATTCAACAGCCGGTGGTGATGGCGGGAATTCCATACCCCGGCGCTTCACCCGAAGGCGTGGAACGGGAAGTTCTGCAGCCCGTCGAAGATGCGATCAAGGGCATTTCGGGCGTCGACCAGATCTATGGTACAGCGTTCGACGGCTACGCGCAGATCGTCGTAATGTTTGTCTTCGAGAAGGACGTTTCGCAGGCCACACAGGACATTCGTGATGCCATCTCGTCGATCAGGGCAGATCTGCCGCTCGAGATGGAAGAGCCGATTCTCCAGCGCCTCGATCCTGCGGACCGCCCAATCGTATCGCTGACGCTGTCGTCAGAAACTCATTCACCGGCTGAGCTCACGCGCATTGCCGATCCAACACTCACGAGCGCAATCAAGGGCATTTCTGGAGTTTCCAAGGTCGGCATCGTCGGCGAAGTAAAACGCGAGATGACCATCCAGCTGCGCCCGCAGGCGCTGCAGGCAGCGGGAATAAGTGTCGCGCAGGTAGTCCAGTCTCTCGCCACGCAGAATCTTGCAGCTCCGGTCGGCAGGGTAACCGGCGCTCTCGACGAACGCACAATTCGCCTGCAGGGCCGCCTCGATGGTCCCGAAGATTTCATGAATCTCGTTGTAGCCGAGCGTAACGGTCAGCTCATTCGCCTTGGGCAGGTGGCGGACGCGCTGGACGGCACACAGGAACAACGATCGCTTGCGATGTACTGGGAACGCGACTCGGCTACGAAGACGCTCGCAGGCAAGGAAGCGATCGGAATCGACATCAACAAAGCGAAGGGTTACAGCACCACGGCTGTAAGCCAGAAGATTCAGCAGACTATCGACCGTGTCTCGAAAACTCTTCCTGCGGGAGTGGAGGTCAATGTCGTCAGGGACTCAGGCGTGCGAGTGGCGGCGTCGGTGCGAAACGTACAGGAAGCATTGATCGAAGGCGCGCTTCTCACTGTGCTCGTGGTTTTCATCTTCCTGAACTCGTGGCGTTCCACGGTCATCACCGGGCTGGCGCTGCCGGTATCAGTGCTCGCGTCGTTCGTTGCCGTGTGGGCATTTGGTTTCACTCTGAACACGATGTCGCTGCTCGGTCTCTCGCTGGCAATCGGAATTCTCATCGACGACGCCATCGTGGTTCGGGAAAACATCGTGCGGCACATCGAGATGGGTAAGGATCACATGACCGCAGCCCACGAGGGGACCGATGAGATCGGGCTCGCTGTTGCTGCAACTACTTTCTCGATCGTGTCGGTGTTCGTGCCCGTCGCGTTCATGTATGGAGTCGCAGGCCAGTGGTTCAAGCCGTTCGCCCTCACCATCGCATGCTCGGTTCTCGTTTCGCTGTTCGTCTCGTTCTCGCTCGACCCGATGCTTTCGGCTTACTGGGCAGATCCACAGGTTGAGGCTCACGAGCGCCGCAACCCGATATCTCGCGCGCTCGACCGGTTCAACGAGTGGTTCAATCGTCAGGCAGAAGGCTACAAGAAGGTGATCGGCTGGGCACTCGATCACCGCCTCGCAATGGTCTTCCTCGCAGTCGGATCGTTCGTCGGCGCGCTCGCATTGCCAGCGATGGGCCTTGTCGGTGCAAGCTTCTTCGGTTCCGCTGACAACTCGGAGCTCAACATCGCAATTGAGACACCTCCCGGCTCGAACCTCGACTACACGAGGCTCAAGGCGGAAGAAGCTGGGAGAATCGCCCGTCAGCATCCTGAGGTCCTCTACACCTACACGACCCTAGGAACAGCCACCGGATCTGTAGATGCAGGCACGATCTACGCGCGGCTCAAGCCCAAGCATGATCGCGACATCGGCGCGGAAGATCTCGGAGCGGAAATCCGTACTGAGGTCCAGCGGATCGGCGGTGCGACGATGACGGTATTCACCAACGAGTTTGGCGGAAACCAGAAGCAGATCCAGCTACAGCTCCGCGGAGCGGACCTGGCGACCCTCAACACAGCCGCCGAGCAGGTTGCTGCCGAGGCGCGGAAGGTTTCTGGCGCTGTCGATATCGGCCTTTCGACAAAAGGACAAAAACCCGAGCTCGAGGTCGAGCTCAATCGAGGGCTCGCTGGTTCTCTCGGCGTAACAGTGGGGCAGATAGCTCAGTCACTCCGGCCGGCATTCGCGGGGATCAAGGCTGGAGACTGGATGGATCCAACCGGCGAGATGCGCGAAGTGAATGTTCGCCTTGCTCCTGAAGCGCGGCAGCGTGCCTCTGATCTCGAGCAGCTTCCGCTGGTGATTCAGGGTCCGAACGGCATCAGCACACTGCCGCTTGGGCAGATCGCGTCGGTGCGACAGGGTCTCGGCCCCGCGCAAATCACTCACCTCGATGCGGAGCTTGTCGTGAACGTCGAGGCGAACACGGCCGGGCGGTCGTTGAGTGAAGTAATGAAGGATCTTAACGCGAGAATCGATGGGCTCACGCTGCCGCCGGGTGTCCGTTTGACTCAAGGTGGGGAAGTTGACAGCCAGAACGAAGTGTTCGGGCGAATTTTCGCCGCGCTCGGCATCGCGGTGATGCTCATGTACCTGATTCTAGTGCTGCAGTTCGGATCGTTCATCGAGCCGCTGGCGATTTTGTTGTCGCTTCCGCTTTCTCTCATCGGCGTGATGCTCATGCTGATGATCACCGGTGACACGATCAACATCATGAGTCTCATCGGTGTAATCCTGCTGATGGGAATTGTGGCGAAGAACGCGATTCTACTGATCGACTTCGCAAAGTGGGCGCGCGAGAAGGATGGACTTCCGAGGCGCGAGGCGCTCATTCAGGCGGGCGCGATCAGGCTCCGTCCCATCATGATGACCACTCTGGCGCTGATTGCCGGAATGATTCCGGTGGCGCTTGGCCGCGGTGAAGGCGCCGAGTTCCGCGCGCCGCTGGGACGGGCGGTGATCGGCGGAGTGATCACTTCGACATTACTTACACTCATCGTGATCCCGACGTTCTATGAGATCATGGACGAATGGCGTGAATGGGTGATGCGTAAGTTCGGCCTGATTCCCAAGGGCACTGCGGAGTATCGCGTGCCTCAGGTCGCTACTCAGCTCGAGGAGCCGGCGAGCTCCGTGCAGTCGTAATCAGGGCAACTGCGCCGATGATTATCGCGGCGGCAATCGCGGTGCGAAGCGACAGAGCTTCGCCCGCGAAAGCCCAGCCGAGGAACACGGCGACGACCGGATTCACGTACGCGTAGGTAGCAACGCGCGACGCGGGCTGCACCTTCAACAGCCAGATGTATGCGGTGAATCCGACGAGTGACCCAATGCTGGTGAGGTAGAAGAACGCGATCGCCGATTTCGATGAAACCTGCTCGATGTCGAAGTCGAGATGATCTCCCCTCACGAGCGCGAGAAGCAGAAGCAACGCCCCGCCCATCAGCATCTCCATTCCTGTCGCAACGAAAGCTGATTTCGGAAGGGCGGCGTGCCGGGAGAAGATGGAGCCGAGCGCCCAGGACAGGGACGCCAGGATGAGGACCAGGGCGCCGCCGAGCATTACGCCGTTGCCGGCGCTGGCTTCAGCGTTCGATGTCGCGGTCGGGTTCAGTGCCGAAGGGCCAATCAGAATGATGAGGCCGACGATTCCAACTATCAGCCCGATCGTCACGCCGGTCGAAGGCTTCGTTCCCCCGGGTCTCAGCCAGTCGACGAGGACCATCCAGAATGGGAGAATTGCAACGAGCAGCGCAGCCATCCCTGACGGAACGAACTGCTCAGCCCATACTACCCCACCGTTACCGCCAAGTATGAGAAATCCTCCGACGATTGTGGCATTTCGCCAGTGCAGCGCTCCTGCTTTCTCGGCACCGCGAAAGCGCATCCATAGATAAAGCACCGCGCCGGCAAGCATGAAGCGGACGCCGCCCATGAGGAATGGCGGGATCGTTTCGATCGCGAAGCGGATGCCGAGGTAGGTCGAGCCCCAGATGATGTAGATCGCTGCGTAGGCGGCGACAAGCCTACTCCGCGATACGACGGTCTCGTTTTTTGTTTGAATGTTTTTTCTTCTCGGTTAGGCGTGCCTCGTTTGCGGCACGTGGGCGTTTTGTCGGCTTTCTTCTCTTCCTTATAACAAGCGAACGCGCCACGAGATCGCCCAGACGGCGCTCGGCGGTCTCGCGGTTTCGCAACTGGCTGCGGGAATCGCTGGCGACGACGCGGATAGATCCGTCTTCGCTGAGCCGGGATGCGAGTTTTGTTTCGAGTAGCGCTCGTTGTTCATCGGTGAGGCTTGGCGATGTTCGAACGTTCCAGGTAATCTCGATGCGAGACGAGGTCTTGTTGACGTGCTGACCGCCTGCGCCAGATGAGCGCGACGCACGCGTCTCCAGCTCCGCATCCGGAATTACGAGATTCTCGTTGACCTGCACTCCCGGAGACGGCTCAGGCATTCGTCAAAGTAATCGCCTTTGACAGAGACTTCTGGCACAAAAGGGACGGAACTACACGGGGAAAGGAGGTTTCGGAGGTTCGGGAGGTTTTGGAGTCTGGGCGGCACGATGACGGCGTGGCCAGCGGCCAAGAACGCTCTGTAAACCTCCCGAACCTCCAGAGCCTCCTTTCCCCGTGT
>JBBREF010000043.1:0-23503 GCA_038203205.1 Gemmatimonadales bacterium
GTCAGCAAGTCCGTTCTGCGAGATCACGCCGTCGATGATGACGAGCGGCTCCTGTCCACCAACACCGAGGTTGGTCGACGTGCGAACGCGGATAGCTGGCGATGAGCCCGGCTGTCCCTGCGTGAAGGAGACGCGAACACCAGCAACCTTGCCGGCAAGCGCTGTCGCCGGCGAAACTGCCGGGACTTCCTTCAGCTGTGCTTCGCCGACGCGACCGACAGAGATCGTCAGGTTCTTCGCCGAAGTCGCTTCTGCAACACCGGTGACGACGACGTCGTCAATGCGGGTCGCATCCTGCGACAGCTGGAAGTTCTGGGTCTGCGTGCCAGCGGTGATCGTGACGTCGCGGCTGATCGGCGCGAAACCGATGCGCCGGGCGGTGATCACTACCGAGCGCCCGACCGAAGCGGCCGGGATGGGGATGGTGTAGGTGCCATCGACCCTCGTATTCGCGCCGACACCGAGACCAAGACTCGGAATGACGACGTTTGCGCCTGGAACTCCGTTCCCGGCGGCGTCGGTAACACGGCCACTGACAACTGCCTGGGCCTGTGCGCTCGATGCCGTCGCGAGCGACGCAAGGATCACAAGTCCGGCAGAAAACAGCCGTCCGACTCGTCTGATGTTGATCATGCTTACCTCAAGTTCGGAAATTGTGGTTCGGCTCACTCGGTATTCGTACAGAGAGGCCGAGGTGGTTCTTTTCGCGCGGTGTTAATGACTCACCCGGCACTTTGAAACCTGAGGCAGATTCCGGCGTAATCACGGAAGGGGCAGGAGGTGTCATGCGCGGGCGCCGAACCGTTCTAAGGACTTATTTCTGCCATCGCATCCCTCCTCTGAGGTTTGACATCCCGCGCCACGCCTTCCGCGCGCGCGGCCGATCTGGTATGACTGGAACGACAGACGCCGCACTTCGCTGAGAAGCGAAAGCGCGCGTCACTGCTTGCCCTTGGAGGGTTGTCGCGAAAAACACCGCGACCCCGTCACTTGAATACAGGTTCGTTTCCAGTCCCTTACAGCCAGACAACACAGACCATTGCGGTCCGATCAAAAACAAAGGAAGCCCGAACGGCGCTTTGAGCAGCCTGTACGGGTTATGTCTGGGGAATGTAGGGATGGATGCAGGAGGATTCAAGGGCGAGGGACGAACCGTTACTGCCCTGATCCAAGGCGCGTAATGGGCTCAAGTGCCCATTACGCGGGAATCTCACGATCAGTTCTTCTTGAAATCCACAGTCGGGACCGTTTCCACGCCGGCCGGCGCGTCGTAATAGGGACGTGCAGACGCACCCGTAACCTTGGCGGTCAAAACCTGGGGAAAGCCACGGATATAGGTATTATAGTCCCTGACAGCCGCGTTGTAGTCGCTGCGGGACACTGCGATGCGGTTCTCAGTTCCGCTCAGTTCATCCTGAAGCCGAAGGAACTGCTGATCAGCCTTGAGCTGCGGGTAAGCCTCGGAGATCGCGAGCAGACGACCCAGGGCCCCGGTCAGCTGCGCATCGGCGGCCACCTGCTGGGACGGATCACCGCTCCTGATGGCGCCTCCGAGCGCCGCGCGGGCGTTGGCAACCTCAGTGAAAACCCCCTCTTCGTGCGCCGCATAACCCTTGACGGTGTTCACGAGATTGGGAACGAGATCAGCCCGGCGCTGAAGTTGAACCTCGATCTGCTGCTTCGAGGACGAAGCCTGCTCATCGAGCGTCTGAATCCGGTTGTACCCACATCCCGCGAGCGCGAATGGGGCAAGAAGGGCAAGAATTCGGCGTTTCATTGTTGCTGGCCTCATTGAGAGTCGGTGTAACCTACGTACTGCTTCACGGAAAGTTTATGCCGCATAACTGTCGAGATGCGCCACCAGTGCCTCCACTTCGGCCATATAGCCGGCGAGGATCGCGGCCGCTTCATTCTTGTCTACCTTCCTCTTGCCGCGAACATGCTCGATTATCCGGTGCACCGGCCCCGGGTCAAAGCCCGCGAGCCCGGCAACCTGCGTGCTGAGAGCCAAGTAGTCCTGCGGCGGAATTTCGCCGTGCAACCGCGATACCCCGCGGAATACGACCATGATCGCGCTGAGGCTGTCCTCGAGCAGCCGGATCTGCCCGCTCCGGTCATCACCTGCCGCCATCGCTGCGCGCCTCAGGTGAAGCAGCTTTCCGAGGGCCTGCTGCTCCACCTCGAGCCGCAGGTCGGAGCGAGATACGATCACGCCTTCAGTGACATCGATGCCGTGAAGGACTCGGTGACGCTCGAGAATATCAGCATACTCCATTGGAAACACATCAGCTGATGACTTCCATTCCGACATCGTGAACATCATCGGGGGCGGATTCCCGGCTTCACCCCATGATCTGAGCACTGCGCCTACCGCGGAGAGCCTGTCCAGCGGCACAGCATCGAGCACGACGAGGATGTTGTAGTCTGACCGTTTCTTCTGATGTTCGCCAGCCACGGCTGAACCATATAGAAGTACCGACCTAAGCGTCTCCCCATAAACGCCCTTCAGCTGTGAGACCAGTGTCTCCAGTGTCATCGCCATGTGTGACCCGCCCGCAGTTGATTTACCATGAAGACCCACCACCGCCACCGGAGAATCCGCCACCTCCGCCAAATCCCCCAAAACCCCCGCCAAACCCGCCGCCCCCGAATCCGCCTCCGCGTGAATGGAATCCGCCACCGCCCATCGGAATTATCAGCGGAACTCCTCCACCGCATCCATCCCGCCGTCCACGGCGACCGCGACCGCGCTGGCTTGCCCTGCTCAACAACGACATCACGATGAAGAAGATGAAAAACAGGAGCGCCGGCGACATTCCGCCTCCCGGGCGCGATCGCTCGCGCCGAATGACCGGTTCCTGTGGAATGAGCGCTGTATCGAGAGTAAAACCGAACTCGGCGGCAAAACGCTGCGCCGTCAGCAGCGTGACGATGTCGAGACCGCCAGCATAATCACGCGCGACGAATGATGGAGTGGCGGCGCGGCAGATACTTCCGGCAGTGGCGTCAGTGATAAAGCCTTCGGTCCCCTGCCCGGTCAGGACGAAACATCGCCCGCTCCCATCGGAGTTCGTCTCCTTTGGAACAAGCAGAATTACAGCACCTGCATTGCGTGTCGGGTCGCCTGGATCGCCGATCTTTCCGACCTTCCACTCACGCCCGATGCGAAGCGCAACGTCGGCCGCTTCTCTTCCCTCGAGATCTGCAAGCGTCACGATTGCAATTTCGCCGCGTGATTTCGCTCGCACGTCCTCAGCGATGCGCGTGAGCCGCGCAACCGACGTGGCATCGAGCACGCGCGCGAAGTCGTTTACCAGCCCCGTCGGCTGCGGAATTGCAGGCTTCTGCGCGGCCGTTGCGAACGGCAAAAAAATGGCGGCACAAAGAACGAGCCGCTCCACTGAACGCGCGGTCGTGCGCCAGCGCGATGAACCTGATCCGGAAATCACTCCTCCGCCCTTGATTTCAACCCTCGAGCCGCCACCTATTTAGCAGATGCACAGATACACAATCAAACTTAGTGCCGCGGTGTTCTTTTCCTTGATAGCCGCGACCGCATGCAGCCAGCCGGGCTCAAATCCTGGTGCGGCCGATACGCCTGCAACCGCGCAGGGCGCCGAGGCCCTGAAGGCCCCCGATCCGCTCCTCATCGCAGCCGATCGGGGACGCATTGCAGGAGACAGCACAGCCAGGACATGGGTCGTGATCGCCAGCGACTTCCAGTGTCCGTACTGTCGCCAGTGGCACGCGGAGTCGTACAAGCCGTTCATCGATGAATACGTACGCACCGGCAAAGTCAGAGTTGCATTCCTGAACTTCCCGCTGGGCCAGCACCGGAATGCCATCCCCACGGCGAGCGCGGCGATGTGCGCAGGTGTGCAGGGGAAGTTCTGGCAGTACCACGATGCGGTGTTTGAAACGCAGGCCAAGTGGTCAGCAATGTCCGACGTGCGCCCTGTGCTCGACTCGATCGCTCAACGCGTCGGTGTCGACGTGCCGCAGTGGGCCAAATGCTTCGAATCCGACGCGATGCTTCCACTCATACTTGCCGATCGCGACAGGGCATCCAAGGGTGGGGTGCAGTCGACACCGTCATTTCTCATCGGTGGCCAGGTTATGGCAGGCGCGATTCCCTTTGCCGAGATGCGGCCGGTCATCGATTCAGTCATCGCGAGAGACAGAAGGGCGAGCGGCGCTCAGCAGTGACAGTCTAACAGCGGCGGCCGTGCACCCGCTCGTTCGTTTCCCTTACGAGGCGGCCGGCGCGGCCAGCCGTCTCGCCGTGAGACTCGCACCCACTGGTGGCAAATCGAAACTCATGCAGGCAATCGCTGCGAGGCGTGGGTTGCTCGACCGGTACGAGTCCTGGGCGCTTTCGAACCGCGACGTCTCGCGGCCGTTGCTGTGGGTACATGCGCCTTCCGTTGGAGAAGGGCTTCAGGCACTTCCTGTCATTCAGCGGTTTCGCCGCCTGCGTCCCGACGTTCAGCTCGCGTACACGTTTTTTTCGCCGAGTGCTGAACGATTTGCAGGGACGACAGGTGCCGCGTTTTTCGATTACCTGCCGTTTGACGGCAGGCCTGAGATGGAGCGAGCCCTCGACGCGCTGTGTCCGACGGCGATTGTCTTCAGCAAACTCGACGTGTGGCCAGTCCTCGCATCGGGCGCGGTGGAGCGCGGGGTCAAGCTCGGCATGCTCAGCGCAACCGTGCCGGAATCATCGCGACGCCGCTCGAAGATCGCACTGCTTGCACTGCGCGACGCGTATGGAGCTCTCGACACAGTTGGCGCGATTTCACCGTCCGACGCTGAACGCCTCCTGATGATGGGTGTACGTCCCGACAGAATGACCGTCACCGGCGACACGAGATACGATCAGGTATGGGGACGCGCGACCGCCCCCAACACGAAACGTGATGCGCTCATCGCTGCGCATCGCGATCAGCGTCTGACACTTGTCGCTGGCTCGACGTGGCCGAGCGACGAACGGCGTCTGCTCGAGGCATGGACGCGGGTTCGTCGGGACATCTCTGGCGTTCGACTCATCATCGCGCCACACGAGATCTCGGCCGAGCACCTGTCATCGATAGAAAAGTGGGCCGCGTCTTCAGGACTCAGTCTCTCGCGCTCGAGCAGTGCAAGCGGCGCCGGCGATGATGTAATCCTCGTCGACCAGTACGGAATTCTCGGAGACCTTTACGGCCTTGCTGATGCGGCTTATGTCGGTGGTGGATTCCACGACGCCGGGCTGCACTCGCTGTTGGAGCCTGCGGCGTTCGGGGCGCCTGTCCTGATGGGCCCGATGCACACT
The DNA here is from genome assembly GCA_038203205.1 of Gemmatimonadales bacterium. Taxonomy (GTDB): domain Bacteria; phylum Gemmatimonadota; class Gemmatimonadetes; order Gemmatimonadales; family Gemmatimonadaceae; genus UBA4720. Next base: position 5,312 of record JBBREF010000043.1, read on the forward strand.
GATAATCGGGACGCAAACCTGCTGATTGCCGGAGGCGGGGCGATGCGGTGTCCGGGGACCGGGGACATCGCTGCCCGGCTGCTCGCATGGTTCACGAACGAGCGGGTGCGAGCCAGAGCTGGCCAGTCAGCGCGGCGGGTCGTCGAGGCGGGCCTCGGGGGATCTGACAGGTCCACCGAGCTGGTGGAGGCGCTGTTCGAGTGAGGCCGCTTCGAACCTTGATACCCCCTGGTTGCACCCGGCGGGTTGTTGACCTGAGGACTTCGTCGTATCTTGAGACAAGCCCCGAAATTGGTTGCGTTGAATCCTGCGCGCCGACACCTCAGCCTCACGGATGCAGAACATGATCAAACGCTACAGAAAACTCCTCGCGCTCGCAGCAGTTCCCGCGGTAATCTTCGGATGCTCTGAGGATTACAATTTCACCGAGCCCGTCCGTACGTTCACGGTGACGCCATCCTTTACCGGCATCGATGAAGGCACGAGCATTCAGCTTGCGGCCGTTGATGCGTCCGGTACCCCTGTCGCAGTCACGTGGTTAAGTGACAACACCGGAGTAATCGCGGTGAACGCGGCTGGGATGGCTCAGGCGGTTGCTCCGGGAATCACTGCCGTCATCGCCACCAGCTCGGTCGATCCGACGCAGAAGTCATCCTCGAGCATCACGGTCAACGCGCTCCAGGGCATTGGCATCGCAAAGAATGTCCCTGTCACGGGACTGTCGGGTGCCGCTAGAGGAGATAGCAGACTGTATCGCATCTTCGTTCCGGTGGGAACGACGAGCCTGACAGCAACCCTGCTGGGCGGAACGGGCGATGCGGACCTTTACATGCGTCGCGGAAGTCCGCCAGTTGGCGGTACTGGCGATACCTGCATTCAGGAAAATGGCGGGAACAACGAGCGTTGCGTCATCAACAATCCGCAGTCGGGCACCTGGTACATGAGGATCATCACCTGGGATCCCTACGCCGGCGCCACGCTCCTCGCGACCTACGCGCCGTAAAGTCGGTCGTTTCAAGAAAGGCCCCCGCAGATTTTGCGGGGGCCTTTTTTTTGTCTGTTATTTCTTCGACTGCCTCGGTTGCCTGGGCTGCCTTTGAGACGGGGGCACCTTCACAGGCTGCACGGCAAGCGCTGCTACATCCGGAGGGGGCGGCTCCGGTGCCTGATGCTCGGGACGGGGAGCCGGCGGCGGATGCAGGTAAAAGCCCTGCACGAGGTGAACGCCGAGTTGTTTTACCGTGGCATATTCCTCAGCGGTTTCTACACCTTCGGCGATAACCATCGCATTGTGCTTGTTGGCAAAACCCACCATCTGTTCGACGAGGCTCTGCTTGATGAAGTTCGCGTCGATACAGTTGATGAGCGAGATGTCGAGCTTGATGAAATCAGGCTCGAGATTGGCGATCGAACCGAGACCGGCGTACCCACTCCCCGCATCGTCTACGGCGAAGCGATAACCGCGCTCGCGAAAATCCTTCAACCTGCCGCGGAACTTCGGGTAGTCACGGATCGCAGTACGCTCAGTGATCTCGAGCACTACACGCGATGGATCCGGCACATCCATGTCGGTTTCCGTGAACGCAGGATCTGTGAAGTCGTGAGGATCGACGTTGATGAAAAGCAGCTGGTCCTTCTCGAGCCGCTTCTTCATTCCTGAGATCGCAGTGTTCCTGCACAGCCGCGACAGTTCCCAGATCATGTCGGTCTGGCCGGCAACCTCGAACATCACCTCGGGACGGCGCATAGTCTTGATTGTCCCCCGCGCGAGCGCCTCGTAGCCGAAGATCTCCTGAGTCTCGGTCACGACGATCGGGTGATAATCAATGTAGAGCCCGCCGGTGCGAAGCGTCTCGCGGAGGTCGGCGGCCTTGCGCCCGAACTCGCGCTGCTCGATCGAGTTGGAAGAGCTCGCAGCATCACGCACCGCGCGATATATCTGCCGCTCCAGCCTGATCTTCGGATCGTAATGGATGTGCTGGTGTCCGACGAACGTGTCGAACAGCGACGCGATATCCTCGCCGTGTTCCTCCTCGATACGCTTGGCGATGAACTCGTGAAGTCTCGCTGTGATCTCGGTAATTACATCCGCGCCCGGTACGGTTTCCTCGGCGCGCGGCACGTGGAACAGGACGAAGTCATCGTCATTGTTGTAGTTCACCATCACCTTCGCAGCGGCGAAGGGCGTTTCAGCGATGAACTCGCGAATCGACTGAGCTGTCGTTTCGAGAACTTCGTCGAGTTTCTCCCAGCCGTAAATCTCCTCGATCTTGGTGTAGCGGTCGAAGTTGAAGTAGATCACGAGGAGTTCCTTCCGATCCTGGATCGACTGCCTCATCGAATCGATCGATTGCGCGACAGTCGCCATCTTCGGCTGCGAGCCGCGGAACAGCCTTCTGTAATTGGGCAATGTCAGGTCTTTTCCGCGAGCTGTGCAGCGTTGCGCTCGACGACCATTGCGAGGCGGGCGAGCTCGAACGGCTTCTCCACAAAGTCGTCAGCGCCGGTCTCGATCGCCTGGCGTTTGTCAGTCCAGTCCTGCAGGGCGGTGACCATGATGACGCGGACACCGCGCCCATTCTCGCTCTCCTTCATTTCGCGACACACCTGCCATCCGTCGCGTCCGGGCATCATCACGTCGAGCAGGACGAGCGAAGGTTTCTCGCGCTCGAAGATTTCCATTGCCTCGTCGCCATTGTAAGCGACATGGATCGGGTAACCCTTTGCCTCCATATAGTCGCGAATGATGTGGGCGTTGTCCTCGTTGTCGTCGACTACGAGGATCGAAGGAAGTGTCTGATCTGTCATCATTCTTACGTTGGCCTGCCACGCGTTCCGGGGCAAGGTATGTGAAGGAATCCGGGTTGAGTCGGGAGTGGTGGGTCGGGTTCCGAGACGCTGAAGGTTTGAGATCGGATTGGATATCAAATGGAAAGAAGCGTCAGACCGGACGCATCCGTCGGATTGATATCCAATCCGATTTCAAACCTTCCACGCGTCCCGGAACCCGACCCACTACTCCCGACTCCGCCAACGAGATCCAAAAACGGGGAGACCCCGCAATGAGGTCTCCCCGCTAATTCCGTACCGCTCCGAAAGGTCAGGCTGCCGACGCTTTCTCCGTCACGATTCTCACCTTGTTCTCGACCACCTGGAGGAAACCACCCTCGATGTCGAAGCGCTTTTCGCCTGCACCGCCAGCCAGCCGGAGCGAGCCCTTGCCCAGCAGGGTCATCATCGGCGCGTGATTCTCGAGTATGCCGACCTCCCCGTCGAACGCCGGCGCGATCACTGATGACACCTCTCCCTCGAACAGGACACTCTCGGGAGAAATAACTGAAACGGTGAGCATCAGCCCTGCGCCATTTTGTTTGCGTTCGCGATGACATCGTCGATCCCGCCGGCCATGAAGAACGCCTGCTCCGGCAGCGTATCGAACTCGCCGGCAACCAGTCGCTCGAACGACGAGATCGTATCCTCGAGCTTCACGTACTTGCCAGGGATTCCCGTGAACTGCTCGGCCACCGCGAACGGCTGAGACATGAAGCGCTGGATACGGCGGGCGCGGCCCACGACGAGCTTGTCCTCTTCAGAGAGCTCGTCCATACCGAGAATGGCGATGATGTCCTGCAGTTCCTTGTAGCGCTGGAGAACACGCTGCACAGACGTCGCCACGCTGTAGTGACGCTCACCGAGGAACTGCACGTCTAGAATTCTCGACGATGATGCAAGCGGATCGACGGCGGGATAGATGCCGAGCTCAGTGATCGCGCGCGAAAGAACGACTGTCGCGTCGAGGTGAGCGAACGCAGTCGCCGGTGCAGGATCAGTGATATCGTCAGCAGGCACATAGATCGCCTGCACCGACGTGATCGATCCGGTCTTGGTCGACGTGATGCGCTCCTGGAGATCACCCATCTCCGTTGCCAGTGTCGGCTGGTAACCAACGGCGCTCGGCATGCGGCCGAGCAGCGCGGAGACTTCCGAGCCTGCCTGCGTGAACCGGAAGATGTTGTCGATGAACACGAGCACATCCTGGTTCTCGACGTCGCGGAAATATTCGGCGACGGTAAGACCGGAGAGACCGACGCGAAGGCGCGCTCCCGGCGGCTCGTTCATCTGACCGTAGATGAGCGCAACCTTGTCGAGAATTCCCGCTTCCTTGAACTCGAGATAGAGATCGTTTCCTTCGCGGGTTCTCTCACCGACGCCGCAGAACACCGACTTGCCGCCGTGTCCCTTGGCGACGTTGTTGATGAGCTCCTGAATGATCACGGTCTTGCCGACACCGGCTCCGCCGAAGAGTCCGATCTTTCCACCCTTCACGAATGGAGCGACGAGGTCGATGACCTTGATGCCGGTCTCGAACACTTCGGTCTTCGGCTCGAGGTTCGCAAAATCAGGCGCCTTGCGGTGAATTGCCCAGCGCTCGACATCGGGACCGATTTCCGGACCGTTATCGACTGGCTCGCCGAGCACGTTCAGGATGCGGCCGAGTGCGGCGGCTCCGACGGGTACCTTGATCGGTGCGCCTGTGTCCACGGCTTCCATTCCGCGCACGACGCCGTCAGTCGCTGACATCGCAACGGCGCGAACCTGGTTGCGCCCGATGTGCTGCTGGACTTCAGACGTGACGCGAATGTCGGCGCCACCGTCAGACTTGGCGTTGATGGTGATCGCGTTGTAAAGCTCGGGCAGGTTCTCAGACTCGAACTCTACGTCGAGGACTGGTCCGATTACCTGGACGACTTTTCCGATGTTCTTCTCGGCCTTCACGGCGGTTGCCATTTATTAACCCTCGAGTGCCGCGGAGCCGCCGACGATTTCGGCGATCTCCTGCGTGATCTGCGCCTGGCGGGCGCGGTTATATGTGCGGCGAAGCACGTTGAGAATGTCGCCGGCGTTGTCAGTTGCGTTCTTCATCGCTGTGCGGCGCGCGCTCTGCTCGCCGGCGACAGTTTCCACGAGCGCGCGATACATCGCGTTGCGCACGTACAGCGGGAGCAGCTCGGTTAGAATCGCTTCCGCTGATGGATGAAGCAGATAATCGGGACGCGGACCCTTTGTTTCGGGCGGCGTTACCGGGAGAACCTTTTCCGATACCGGCGGCGTCGAGAGCGCGGAGTTGTACTTCGCGAAGACGACGTAGACGGCGTCGATTGTTCCGCTGACGAACTGGTCGATGAGTTCGTTCATCAGCTCCGACGCGTTCTCCGCCGTCGGACGATCGGTGATATCGATACGGCTTGATGTGATGGGGCGGCCGATGTACTTGAAGTAGCCGATTCCCTTCTTGCCGACAATGTGAAGCTGTGTATCGACTCCCTCCGAATCGAGGCGGCGCAGAAGATTCCGGCCTTCCTTGATGAGGTTGGAGTTGAATCCGCCTGCAAGCCCGCGGTTGGAAGTGAGAAGTATCACTGCCGCGCGCGAAACCTTCCCCGGCTGTCTCAGGAGCGGAAAACGCTCAGCGAGATCAGGCGAATAAAGCCCGGCGATAACTTCGGCCAGACTCAGGGCGTAGGGACGCGCCGACTGCACGCGGTCCGCTGCTCTCTTCATTTTCGAGGTGGCGACCATCTCCATCGTACGCGTGATCTTACGCGTATTCTCGACGCTCTTGATTCGCCCCTTTAACTCACGACCCTTGGCCATCTGTGATTACGCAGCCTGGCCCGTGCCACGCGATTGATTGAATGCCTCGATCGCGCGCTTGAGGTCGGCTTCGATTTCCTTCGACATCGCCTTCTGGGTGCGGATCTCGTTGCCGACCTGCGGATACTGCGCGTTCGCGTACTCGAGGAATCCCGCTTCCCATGCCTTGATTTCGGCGACTGGCATCTGGTCGAGGTACCCGTTCGACACCGCGTAGATGACCATGACCTGGCTCTCTACAGACATCGGGCGATACTGCGGCTGCTTGAGCAACTCGACAGTGCGTGCGCCACGCTCGAGCTGGCGCTTGGTGGCCGCGTCGAGATCAGATGCGAAGGAGGAGAAAGCTTCGAGCTCGCGATACTGCGCAAGGTCGAGGCGAAGGCGGCCGGCGACTGACTTCATCGCCTTGATCTGCGCTGCTCCGCCGACTCGTGAAACCGAGATTCCGACGTTCACTGCGGGGCGGACGCCCGAGTAGAAAAGGTCAGCCTCGAGGAAGATCTGTCCGTCGGTAATCGAGATCACGTTCGTCGGGATGTAGGCCGATACGTCACCCGCCTGCGTCTCGATGATGGGAAGCGCGGTGAGCGATCCACCTGGCTTGAGAATGTTTTCGTCCACTACGTCGTTGTCCTCGCGCAGCTTTGCAGCGCGCTCGAGCAAACGTGAGTGGAGATAGAACACGTCGCCGGGGAATGCTTCACGACCCGGCGGACGGCGAAGCACGAGCGAGAGCTGGCGGTAAGCGGCGGCCTGTTTGGTGAGGTCGTCGTAAACGCAAAGCGTCGGCTTGCCTTCGTTGTACATGAAATACTCGGCCATCGCGCAACCCGAGTACGGCGCGATGTACTGCATCGGTGCCGGATCCGACGCGCCTGCTACGACGACGATAGTGTAGTCCATTGCGCCGGCCTGGCGAAGCTTCTCGACGACTGACGCGACAGTCGAGTTCTTCTGGCCGATAGCGACGTACACGCAGATGACGCCGGTGCCCTTCTGATTGATGATCGTATCGACTGCAATTGCCGTCTTGCCGGTGCCACGGTCTCCGATGATCAGCTCGCGCTGACCGCGCCCGATCGGAATCATCGAGTCGATTGCCTTGATTCCCGTCTGCAGCGGCTCTTTCACCGGCTGGCGAACGATGATGCCAGGCGCTGGCGACTCGACCTTGCGGGCGTGCTTAGCGTTGATCGCACCGGCTTCGTCAATCGGGCGGCCGAGTGGATCTACTACTCGTCCGATGAGCTCTGGTCCGACCGGAACCTCGAGCACACGCGCCGTGCGGCGGACTTCATCGCCTTCCTTCAATACGAGGTAGTCGCCGAGGATGACGGCGCCGATGTTGTCTTCTTCGAGGTTCAGCGCGAGCGCGGTGATCTTCTCACCGGTCTCTGATGCGGTGACTTCGAGCATCTCTCCGGACATCGCCTTGGAGAGACCATATATGCGTGCGATTCCGTCCTTCACTTCGAGGACGGTACCGACTTCTTCAACGTCCAGGTCGCGCAGGTCAGCGGCTTCGATTTCGCGAAGCAGGATGTCCTTGATTTCGCCGGGTCGGAGAGAGGTTTCGGTGGCCATTTGATGGAAAGGGCTGGTAGCGGTTACAAGGGATCGGAGCGGTCCCGAGGAGACTGTCGGGGACCACTGTTCCGGAGCTTGTGAAAAATATCACAAGCTGATGCCGGATTCAACTACACAACAAAAAGGGGGGAGTGGGGTGAGAACTGCCGAGTTGGGTGAGGGATCGCGCGGTTGGCGGCAGGGATCCGGATGTTCAAGGGAGCTCATTTGGGGGTAACGGCGGAACGACGGGCCAGCAGTTCTGCCTTTCCGCTCTTACCCCAAAATCGAAAAGCCTGCAATCCGGCGAGATGCCATCATTCGAGCGAGCACTCACGCAACTCGGCAGTTCTCACTCCATTCCCCCCTTTTGTTTCCGCCTTTCTCTAGCTCCTAGAACGCGTCCGCCCCTGCGTAAACCGATCGATAAGGTCAACGGTTCTCAGTCGCGACAGGGACGCCGGCCGGGTGCCGAGCACGCGCTGGGCCGTAACGGCCAGGTGGGATGACGATGCGAAACCGAGAATCGTGGCGATGTCGCGAACATCGAGCCCCGGATTTTTCGCAAGCTCCGCTGCCCCGATCATTCGCACCAGGTCAATCACGCGCTTGAGATTCGGCGCACCCGGCGCCGAGAAATGCCGGCTCAGGTGTTCGCGGCTGACGCGCGCTTCTTTCGCGAGAAACGCAGTTCGAACAGGGCGTCCGGCTGAGGTCAGAATGGCGCGCCACGTCGACAGTTGCATCTCTGTTCTGAGGCCGAGGCCCGGCGGCGGGTCGGAGAGCGCCGCTGCAAAGCGAGAGGTGAAAGTCCGCGGCCCGACAAGGTCACGCGCCGCTGCGTCGTCGATTCCATCCGCGAGGATGTCACAAAACTCGAGCGCCGCGCAGCGCGCAACTGCCGGTGCATCGGTTGCACGCAGCGGCGTAATTCCAAAGAACGGCGCTGTCGGATATTCGTGCGCGAGCGCGGCAATCTTCCACGTATCGTCACCGCCCGATGCAGCGGCCTGCCCAGCCAGCGCGCCGGATGCCTCTCCGCCCGCGCTCGTCGCAGCCGCAGGCGATCCGATGTCGACGAGTACGGCATCGATTAGCGTGCGCCTCAATGTCGCGCGGAATTCGGCGATATCGCGGACCGCTATGATCTTCCACTTTCTTTTTGGAAACGCGGCGCGCACGAACGTCCTGGCCCGCTCACGCGGTGTGTACACGAGGAGGGTTGGCAGCTCGACGGTTTCGGCGACGGGCTCCTTAGACACCGGCCTCTACCAATTCGACGTCGGCGCGACCCTCGATGAACTGCTTCACGATCGGGTCGGAGGTTTGTTGAATCTCTTCGACAGTTCCAACCTGTCGAACGCTTCCCTCATACAGCATCGCGATCCGCGAGCCGACTCTGTATGCGCTGCGCATGTCGTGGGTTATGACGATGCTCGTCACGCCGAGTTTCTCGCGCATGCGAACCATCAGCTCGTCGATGACCGCGCTCGTCACCGGGTCAAGGCCGGTGGTGGGCTCATCGTAAAGGATGTACTTCGGCTTTCGTGCGATCGCACGCGCGATTCCCACTCGCTTACGCATGCCGCCCGAGAGTTCAGCCGGCATTTTTGTTTCGACGTTGGGAAGGTCGACGAGCTCGAGTGCCTCAGTAACGCGCGCCAGTATTTCCGGCTCGCTCAGTTTGCCTTCTTTTCGCAGCCCCATTGCAACGTTCTCACCTATCGTCATCGAGTCGAACAGCGCCGCGAACTGGAAGACGTATCCGATTTTTGCGCGCAGCGCATACAGATCGGGACGCGAGAGCGTTGGGACCTCGAGCCCGTCGACCCACACCGTCCCCTGATCAGGCTCGAGCAGGCCGACGATGTGCTTGATGGCTACAGATTTTCCGGTGCCGGAATAACCGATGATCACCACCGTTTCGCCCTCGTTTACGTCGAGCGTAAATCCCGTGAGGACTTCCTTGGGTCCGAACGCTTTGTGGACGTCGATCAGGCGGATCATTGGCGGGCAGGTTTCCGGAGCGGGTTAACAGGAGCCTGCTCACAAACTAGCTCCTGAATCGGCTGATTGCCTATGGGAAACCGATGAACAGGTGCGTGATCGGAGGAAGGCTGCGAGATTTCGATCTCGTCAGCCGATTTACCGGCATTCAGTTCGATACGTCAGTCGCTGAAGAGCCTGACCCGCTGGAGCATCAAATGAGAGTTGGAAGTTTTCTCCTTCCCCTGGGCCTGCTTGGCCTCGTGTCTTGCGCCGATTTGAGCCCGGGGCCGAAGGAGACCGGAGCGAACATGAACCGATATGTCGCAATGGGAACCAGCGTAAGCATGGGCGTGGCCAGCGACGGTGTGAATGCCGCGAGCCAGCAGACCTCGTGGCCGGCCCAGCTTGCGGCTGACGTCGGTGCCGAATTCGGCCTGCCTCTGATCGGTGCGCCGGGCTGCACCCCGCCGCTTGTCGCCCCACTTCAGGGACTGCGCCGCGCTGACAACTCGCTGATTACCGATGTGACCACGTGCACCGCTAACGTCGCAGGCTTCAACCTTCCCGAGCAGAACGTCGCGATCACGGGGGCGACCGCTCAGAATGCAAGCGGGACCACCCCGGCTGGGTCCAACCGGCCGATCTACTCGAGAGTCCTTCGCGACGGGCAGACTCAGCTGAGCGCGATGCGGTCGATGTCACCGACCTTTGTATCCGTCGAATTCGGTGCGGCCGACCTGCTTCCTGCGTTGAACGGACTTGCGACTGACGCGACATCGCTCGGCGGGTTTACGTCGAGCTATTCGACAATCATCACGAGTTTAAGGCAGACAAGCGCGCAGGCCGTGCTGGTACTTCTTCCGACCGACGTCCGCGATTTTCCGGGACTTCGCACCGCGGCTGAGATTGCGTCGCAGCGAGCCGCGTTTGCGACTCGTAACGTGACGGTGAACGCTAACTGCGATGCCAGCCCGAACCATGTCTCGCTTCAGTATCGTATCGTTACGGTGCTCGCAACCGGTGCGGCGAGAGCCGCGGCCGGACAGGGTCCCGCCGACCTCAGCTGCGCTGATGTTGCTGGTGGTCGCGACGGGATTTTAACGCCGATCGAGGTTGCGACGCTCAATGCCCTCGCCGTCCAGATGAATACGCACATTGCGGGACGCGCAGCCGCTGGCGGATTCGCGATGTTCTCTCTCGGTGTGTTGTACGACACGGTGAAGGACGGAATCTCATTCGATCTGAATACAGTTCTTACTTCGCCGACACCGTTCGGTCCGCTGATAAGCCTCGACGGAGTTCACCCGACGGCAGCCGGTCAAGCGGTGCTCGCATCCGCGGCGAAGGCGGCGATCATCCAGACTTACGGCAACATCTCACCCTGACAAAAAAACCCGGCTTTCTGGCCGGGTTTTTTTGCATGAATACTGTCGGTGGGGTCAGGCGGCAAAGCTGCCGAGTGCGCGACCGACGTCGCCTTCGCGGAGTCGCTTGAGGGCGCGGTCGCGGAGCTGACGAACGCGCTCGCGTGTTACACCCAGCATCGATCCGATTTCCTCGAGCGTGTGCTCGCGACCTGCTTCGAGTCCGAAGTAGAGGCGCAGAACCTTTGCGTCGCGGGGGGGCAGTGTGGACAACGCCGACTCTATTTCATCGTTGAGGAAGCGGTTCATTGCTTCTTCTTCTGTGTCGGGCATTTCATCGGCGACGAATCGTTCGATGAGCGAGCGGTCGCCTTCGGGATCCATCGGCGCGTCGAGGCGAACGTCACCCGTGTTGAGGGCGGCGAGCGACTGAACAACGTCGACCGAGAGACCTGTCAGCTGCGACAGCTCTTCGGGGGTTGGCTCCCGGCGCATTTTCTGGCGAAGTATTTCGCTCGCCTTGATGATGCGTGAGAGGTCGGCGGTGCGGTTGAGCGGAACGCGGACGGTTCTTCCCTGCCGCGCAAGCGACGAGAGAATTGCCTGGCGGATCCACCACACGGCGTAGGAGATGAACTTGACGCCCTGGTCGGGGTCAAATTTGCGGGCAGCGGTAAGGAGGCCGACGTTGCCTTCACCGATCAGGTCGATGAGGGGCAGTCCGCGGTTCTGATATTTTTTTGCGACGGATATGACGAAACGCAGGTTGCGCTTAACGAGCTCCTGGAGCGCATCCTGGTCACCAGCACGGATTTTCCGGGCAACCTCGATTTCTTCGTTCCCTTTGAGGAGCGGATATGTGCTCACTTCATAGAGATACTGGTCAAGGATGTCGCGCTCGGGCTCACTGGGCGCGATTCCGGTCGCGGCCGCCTTTCGGCGGCGCTTTACTTCAGCCATTGGTGGACACCTCAGGTCCTATCTGCAGAGATTCTTTATTATTTATTCGAACGCGGCGAAGCCGAGTGCGTCGATGACGAAATTCTTCGAGTGGGCGCTGCAAATTACCGGCCGTGACGCGAATTGCTAGGGGTGTTGGTTGACTTCCCTTCTACCCTCGGATATCGTTGTCGGTTCCCTGCAAGAGGGCGCAGAGCGGCTTCGCCGGGGCAGAGGGCGCAGGGAACGACACACAGAAAGCGCAGAGAAAACCACAGAAAAACCGCAGAAAAAACACAGAGAGTGTTACCTGCGAAAAGAAAAAGCCATATAGCCGGGAATGTTGTTTATTATGCTTGAACCTGAGGAAGCGTTCCATCTCAGGCGCAGTTGTTTAGACGCAGACGTTTTTTGTTGCCGGGGGTGTAGCTCAGTTGGGAGAGCGCTTGAATGGCATTCAAGAGGTCAGGGGTTCGATTCCCCTCACCTCCATACCGGTGGAAGATCCGATTAGATTGTTTGCACGTGTGACGCGGGTGGTTCACATCGGCTGATTCGCTCTCGTTCGAGCGGTCGGCCGGTTTTGTGAAGGAGACAGACGATTTGTGCGGGAATAGCTCAGTTGGTAGAGCACAACCTTGCCAAGGTTGGGGTCGCGGGTTCGAGTCCCGTTTCCCGCTCTCTGTGACGGTGGTGGAAAGTGGCCGCCGTGGGTGTGATTGGGCGGTTAGCTCAGTTGGTTAGAGCGCTACGTTGACATCGTAGAGGTCACAAGTTCGAGTCTTGTACCGCCCATTATAAGACGGTCCGCAGTCCGCAGTAGAAGTCCGCAATTGTTAGGCGCCCGTAGCTCAATTGGATAGAGCATCTGACTACGGATCAGAAGGTTAGGGGTTCGAGTCCCTTCGGGCGCGTACGAACGGCATAAAAAGCCGCATCGAGATTCCCTTCGATGCGGCTTTTCCTTTTCTACCGCGGCTCTAACGGCCCTCGTGCGTCCCAAACGGTCCTCGCGCGCCGCTGGAAATCCCTCTCCTCGTCACGCGCAATTTTCTCGACGAGCTCCTCAAATTTCCCCTCGTCCAGATGCCCGCAGACGCGCCTCAATCTCCCCCGTATTCGCAGCTTTATAGTTTCAAGTCGATCAGATGACACGTTGAAAACTCCAGCGGATTGCGTTCTCGCTGGCTAAACGCAGGCATGGTGCCGCTGGGTCAGATTCTCCCGAAACAATCGTGTTGGGGACGAATCCCTGTCGCGATTTCCCATCCGAAAGTCTGGAGCCGACCTCAAGGCGCTCGGCTATCCGCGGGAACCCGAACCACGCGCCGACGCTTAGTTAGAGTACTGAGTCCGCTCAGGCTCGCCAGTACCGACTAGCCGGTATTCCGCCAGGCACGATCACCTACATCAATCAGGCGGCCGTCATTGCATTCGCACCCAGAATTTCCAGGATTGCTCACGGGCGAACCTAACGACGAGCGGCTTCTCAATCTCGTCCATCCCCCGGACTGGAAAAATCCCCCACCACCCGGACGCTACCATCTAGTGGTGATCGGCGGAGGCACCGCCGGTCTCGTGAGCGCTGCGATTGCTGCTGGACTTGGGGCCCGCGTTGCGCTGGTCGAACGCGCCCTGCTGGGAGGCGATTGCCTCAACGTCGGTTGTGTGCCATCCAAAGCACTCATTCACGCGGCGCGGGACAGCGGATCGCGCTCGGCCGATGGATTTGCCGCCGCGATGACGCGCATGCGACGCATTCGCGCCGAGTTGGCGGTTGTTGATAGCGCGGCACGCTTTCGCGAGTTGGGGGTGGACGTTTTTCTCGGTCACGCAGAGTTCGTCGACGCGAGCTGCATTTCGGTGGGCGAAGCGCGATTGAATTTCTGGCGCGCTATTGTCGCGACCGGTGGCCGCGCGTCAGTCCCCCCTATTGAGGGTTTGGAAGACATAAAACCGCTCACCAACGAAACCGTGTTCGGTCTTACAGCCTTGCCCGCACGCATTGCGATTATAGGCGGCGGCCCAATCGGCTGCGAACTCGCGCAGGCGTTCGCGCGATTTGGATCGACCGTCACCCTCTTCGAATCGGGCGATCGCCTGCTTTCAAACGACGATGCTGAAGCAGCGCAGATCGTGCTCGAGGCTGTCGTGCGGGATGGCGTCAACGTACGGCTCAACGCCGACATTCAGCGCGCAAGCCTCGAGGGATCAGTGCGACTGCTTCAGATGGGCGATGGTGAACAAGTCGCTTGTGACGAAGTGCTGGTGGCAGCCGGTCGTTCACCCAACATAGAGGGCATGGGCCTCGAACGGGCGGGAATCGAAGTTCACAAACGCGGAATAGTGGTTGACGACAAGCTCAGAACCACCAATGCCCGCGTATTTGCCGTTGGCGATGTCGCTTCGCGCTACCAGTTCACTCACGCTGCCGATGCGCTCGCACGGCTGGCCGTGCCCAATGCGTTGTTTTTCGGGATTGGCGGCGGCAAGGCGTCCAAGCTCGTCATGCCTTGGTGCACGTACACGAGCCCGGAAGTGGCACACGTAGGAATGACAGGGAGCGATGCAAGCAAGCGCAGCGATGTCGACAGCCTCTTCCTGAAACTCGAGGAAAACGACCGCGCACGGCTCGATGGTGCGGACGCCGGGTATCTTCGCCTGCACCTCGAGCGCGGATCAGACCGGATACTCGGCGCCACTCTGGTGGCCGAAGCCGCAGGTGACATGATCGGCGAGGTTGCAGTGGCTGTCACGAACCGGCTAAAGCTCAGTGACGTCGGGCGCACGATTCACCCCTATCCCACCACTGCCTCGATCTTTGCACGTGCTTCCGATGTGCGCCGGCGAGAAAAGCTCACCCCTTTTGCCCGCCGCATGTTCAGAGCGTTCTTTTCATTCATCAGGTAACAGCAACATGGACGTAGTTCGTTCTTCGATAAGGGGTCCGGCCTTCCCCGCGATCCCGGCTATCCGGTCACTTCGGCCGTACGTTCTCTTTGCTCTGATGTTTGCCGGGAGCGCCGAGGCGGTTGAGGCACAAAGTGTCCGTGTTGTCGGCGTTGTGCGCGAGCAGGGCGGCAGGCCGCTGGGCGGCGTAATCGTGGAGATCACTTCAGGGAGCAGTGGTTCGGCCACGAGCGATACGACCGGTGTTGACGGTTCCTACATGATCGTCGCGCCAGCAGCCACGACGCTCTTGTTGTCGGCGCGATCTCTCGGATTTGAAGTTGTCACGCTAAAAATATCCCCTCTGACTGGGGGCGAGCGCCGAGCAGTCGCATTTACAATGTCCAGTCTCGCTCAACTCGACCTCGTAAGCGTCGTCGCCGAACGTGAACGACCGCTGCTGGATACTCGTGGTGCCACAACCGGCGGCAGGTTAGAGCGAAGAGAGCTCGAGCGATTGCCAACTGATGCACGTGACCCTGTCACACTCGCGTATACCATCCCTGGTGTTGCTCAGGCAACAGGATTTTTTGGCGACGCGCCAAAACTCACCATCAATGGAGCCAACGCGCTTTACACGCAGTACTCACTCGACGGACTCGAGAACAATGAAGGCTTTTTGGGTGGGCCGCGGGTGGAGGTACCACTTAGTGCGATATCGAATCTTGCGGTGCTCGCAAACACTTACTCTGCCGAATTCGGGCGCAGCTCGAACGGCGTCGTCAACATGGCTACGCGCTCCGGTGGCGACGCCTGGAGCGGCGAATTGTTTCTCTATTCCAGGCCTGGTCTACCGATCGACGCCCGAGCAGCCACGATCCCGCGCGGTACGCAGCCCGACGACTTCAGACGCGCGCAGGAGGGCTTTCGACGCGTCCAGGCTGGCTTCGCCGGGGGCGGGCCGCTTGCTGCCAATACTCGCGGGTTCGGCGCAGTAGAATTGACGCGCGAAACGGAGGATCGCATTGCTTCAACTGCATCCACGGTTTTCACGGGTCGTGAGCAGCGTGATACATGGAAGTTGTTCGGTCGCGTCGATCAAGGGTGGTCACCGACCCAGACCACGACACTGCGCACCGCCGCAAGCATTGTTGACCGCGCAGGTGAGGGCTCAGGTATCGTTGCTCCTGAAGCCGATATCACTACGCAGCGCATTGGAACGGCGACAGCGTTGATACACAGATCGTCACTGCGAGGCGGCACAGCGAGCAACGAAGCCAGTGTCCAGCTTTCCACGTTCATGTGGAATTTTCCACCGACTGTTGCGTCGTCTGAGGGGCGTCCGCAGGTAACGATTTTTCAGGCAGCGGGCAACGACACAGTGGCAGCAGGGGTCGTCGGCTCGAGCAATTTCATTTTCGATGAAGCCGAGCGGCAGCTGCAACTCCGCAATGTATTCGAAGGCAGCATATCGAGTGCGCACAGAATTCGAATCGGCGCCGATGTGGCGCGTTCTCAGTTCAAGCTACGTGCTTCGCAGACAAATCCTGCCGGATCTTACGCAGTGCTCGACGAAGGCAACATTCCGTCACAGGCGAACCGCTATACCTTCGGTGACATTCCGTCAACGGTGCGCGTTCTCTCTTACACGGTCGACGCTGCACAGAAGCAGGTCGACCTTTCGCAGACGTTGTACGGCGTGTTCGTTGAGGATCAGTGGAGGACAACTCCCCAGCTTACCGTGACTGCCGGCCTGCGGTGGGACTACGATGACATCACCTCTCGCGGAGCGAGCTCTGCCGACCTGAACAACTTTCAACCGCGGGTTGCAGTAAACTGGCTCGTGAGTTCCAACATCGTTTTGCGCGGCGGAGCTGGACTGTACGCCGGCAAGTTTCCGTATGCCGTGTACTCGGATGCGATTCAGTTCGGACCCGATGGCAATCAGACAGTCACCTTCGACGGTGCAGCTGTTCCGCGATACCTGGAGGGCCCGCGCACCGCGACGCTCGATCGGACTACACTCCCACCCGGTGAAATTCGCGAACTCTTTTCACTTGGCCTCGAGCAGCCGATGAGCACACAGTTCACGCTCGGGTGGCAGGCGCAGATTGCATCTTTTGCGGCGTTTTTCATCGACGGTGTCAGGACGACCACCCGCAATCTGCCGCGTTCGCGGGACCTCAATGCCAGCACTCGCGGCATTGGTCCGGGAGACACGACATCGTTGCCGGTCTCTCAAGGCGATCAGTTTCGACCGGTGCTGCCCGTCACCGGTGAGTACCGCAGGCTTTCCACCACCGAAAGTGCAGGACGTGGTGAGTACGTGGGACTTTATTCCGCTTTACGACTGAACGTGGCCCGGGACCTTACACTCGACGCCAACTATGTGCTGTCCCGTTCCCGAAACGACACGGAAGACATCAACTTCAACGCAACTCAGGGCAACCGTTTCGATCTCGAATGGGCGGATGCTGTGAATGATCGCCGGCATAAGGTCAGCACGCGCGCTACATGGACTGGAGCGAAGCATTTGACCCTCGCCGGTCTCGCTGACTATCAGAGTGGCACTCCCATTAACCGCGTGGCTGGTGCAATCGACCCCGTGACAGGCTTGCCTGGTTTTCGCGATCTGGACGGATCGGGCGACACTTTCGGCAACGGATTCCTTGGCAACCAGGATCGCTTCGCAGGCGTGCCGCGAAACGGAGAGCGGCTGCCAGGCGCGTTCCTCATTCACGGCAGCGCGCAGGTCGCGCTGCCAACGGGCGGCTCTGTGATTGCGCTGCGTGCAGATGTATTCAACCTCCTCAATTCGACAAATCCCGGAGGTTACGCGAACGGCATTCCCGGCGGGGGAGCCCGCACTCAAGTCGGCCGCCCCGGAGATCCCTTCGTATTTGCCAATTCGGGACCGCCGCGGCAGCTGCAGTTCTCGGCGCGTATCGCGTTCTGATGCGAGCTCGCGGTTGGCTGTCGTTATGCGCAATAGCAACGATTACCGGTTGTGGCCGCACGTCGCCGGACGTTCATGGCACCGCCGCCGAAATCGCGTCTCTCCCGTGGGATTCGGTGCTCGTACGCGCGCGCGGCACAACGGTAGTCTGGCGCATGTGGCGCGGTGACCCGTCCATCAACAGATACGTCGATGAGTGGGTAGTGCCACGGGTACGTGAGCGTTTCGGCATCTCCTTGCGGGCAGTCGATGGGCAGGGACCTGAAATCGTGAACCAGCTCGTGGTGGAGCGCGAAGCGGGGCGCCTGCAGGGAACGGCAAGCCTGTTGTGGATCAACGGTGAAACGTTTTCAAACCTCCGGAAGGAGCGCCTGCTGGGGGGGCCGTGGGCCGACAAGCTGCCCAACGCGCGGTACCTTGACAGCGCATCGCAAATCATCATGCGCGACTTCGAACAAAGTCTCGATGGCTTCGAGTCGCCATGGGGTACCGTGCAGTTCGCAATGATTTACGATACGGTGCGCACACCGGTGCCGCCGCGCACCTTTGCGGAACTCGCCAGCTGGATTCGCTCTCACCCGGGGCGCTTCACGCACGATCAGGGTTTCACGGGCACCACCTTCCTGAAAATGCTCATGTACGCTGAAGGCGGCGGCGTCGAACGATTTGCCGGCGGCTTCGACTCGGCGGCCTTTGATGCGGGTAGCGCAGCGGTGCTCGAGTGGTTGAACAACATTCGCTCCTCATTCTGGCGCGGCGGTGAGACGTTTCCTCCGGATGTAGCAGCAATGCACCGTCTGTTCGCGAACGGAGAAATCGATTTTTCGATGT
>JBBREF010000044.1:0-23372 GCA_038203205.1 Gemmatimonadales bacterium
ATGGTTACGGCAATCACGATGAACTATGTCGATGAAGCCCACGGGATCGTTCTGGCGGCACAGCGGTGCGCGATGCCAGTCGCGATTGCATTCACCGTCGAGACAGACGGGAATCTCCCGACAGGGCAGACCCTCAGGTCGGCAATCGAGGAGGTCGATGCCGCGACGCTGCATTATCCGGCGTATTACATGATCAACTGCGCGCACCCTTCACACTTTGATTCAGTATTGGCCGAGCGAGGGGCGTGGAGGGACCGCATACGTGGCGTGCGGGCAAACGCTTCACGCCGCAGTCACGCGGAGCTCAACGATGCGACCGAGCTCGACCCTGGAAATCCGGTCGAGCTGGCTGAAGACTATGCCCGTCTCACGGACAGGCTCCCCCACTTCAATATCATGGGTGGCTGCTGCGGCACTGACCATCGTCACATAGAGCAGATAGCGGAGGCGTGCTCACCCCTTTTTGCCTGAGCTGGGATTTCAGTCGCCTCGACTCAGCGGATAGCTGTCAGCCGAAACTCACGCACGGTTCTCCAACCGCTCGCGGCACTCGGGTCTGGCACCTCGAATACACCGGACGTGGCCGTCGCGAGCTCGATTGCAAATCGCTCACGCAGCCGGCGAATGACGACTCCTGTTGAATCCAGTGAGGAGACCACGGTTGGAACTACAGTCAGAACTATACCGCTGATTGTGTCGCCGGAGGCTGCAGCCGCTTCGTAACGCGTCGATCCGCCGTCTCCCGGCGGATCAGGTCGAGCGCCCGGTTGCGGGCGGCGGTGTATATCCAGGCAGCGGGATCAGAGGGCAACCCCGACGTCGGCCATGTACGCAACGCCGCGATAAACGCGTCCTGCACGGCGTCTTCAGCAATTGCCGCGCTGCTTTCCCCGAGTTGAGCAACGAGACGCGAGAGGATCCTCTCACCGGAATTCCTGAAAGTCTGGTCGACAAGGTCGGCGGCATCTGTAGGGGATCGCTGCATCGTGCTGGCGAAAGTAGCCGCGGGACGCGGGTTCGCAACGGCTGGCGTTCATTGACCGTCGGCGACAAACTTCATTCATGATTCCAGCGAATGAGGCTCTCGATCGCCTGCGTAACGGCAACCTGCGTTTCGCCTCGAGCGTGAACGGTCCGGATAAATTTCTGAGTGAAAGCCGCAAGCCCGTTCTCGCCCAAACCCAGGAACCGTTTGCCATCATACTCGGCTGCTCTGATTCGCGCGTTCCTGCCGAGCTCGTATTTGATCAGGGGTTGGGCGATCTGTTCGTGATCCGCGTGGCCGGCAACATCGTTGCACCATCGCAGGTCGGTAGCGTCGAATTTGCGGCCGAACGGTTCCACACGCGGCTTGTGGTAGTGCTCGGCCACTCACAGTGCGGCGCTGTGCTGGCAACTATCGAGGAGCTGCGTCGCCCGGGCGGAACGCAGTCACGCAACCTCCAATCGATAGTCGACAGAGTGCGTCCGTCGGTGGAGGAGCTTCTCGATAGTGAAATTGCGACCGACTTCGACAATCTCGTACACCATGCCGTTCGCGCCAACATACGAGCGTCGGTGAATCATCTCAGGCATGGATCGGAGATCCTTGAAGAGCTCATCGATAAGGATGGCCTGCTCGTGGTTGGGGCTGAATATTCGCTCGAGACAGGGGTCGTCGACTTCTTCGAAAAGCAGGGGTAACGGCAGGCGGCTGCACGACCAGGATCGATGCAGCTGCCTGTCGCTATCGATAGCTACCTGTCGACCCCGCTGCGCTGCCGGGGAGTCTTCATCCAGCCGAGCTTCATCGCGATGTAAGTGATCACGTCGAGCGACAGGAGGATTACGAGCATCCTCAGGAATCCCAGCTCGAGTCCCGGAATCCGGCTGGCAATCGCAGCGATCATTACTCCGATAACCGCGCTGAACACGAAGTACACCTCAGGCGTAGCATTCTTGAGGAAACGCATCATGTGAAGCTCCCCGAATGAAAGATGTCAGCTGCAGATAACATATCCGTGAATCCGGTCAGAACAGAAGAGAGAACGTCATGGTGACGGACGCAAACAACGCTGCGGCGGCCGCGGCATCCCAGCCGATGACCCCCAGCCTCCAGGTCGTGTAGAGCACTCTGGCGCCTCCCATGGCGTCCGCAGCGAGCACTTTTCGGTAATTCTGCACGTACGGATTCGACCACCATTTTGGCTTCGCGATCGCTGACCCTTCGATTGCGATGGGTATCATGGATTCGGCTCCGCTGCGGCTGTAGGGCGTGGCGACCGTTCCCAGGTTCACCCACTCGTGGAGGTGAGCTTCCCAGTAGTCCATCGAACTGATGGCAATCGAAGCAACGGCCACTACCGCGCCCGCTTCCTCGCCGGAGAGGTTCGTGACTGCGGCGTACTGAATGTTGAGGACCTGACCGAGAAGCCATTCTCGCGATGATGCCGTCGCGACGGTATGGCCGATCTGATCCATGTAGGAGGCAGCGAGCGATGAAAGGTCGTTCGCGGCCAGGCGTGGGGCGCCAACTATGACATTCTTTCCGATTCGTGCCTGGCTTGCCTCCGCGCCGCAGGATTCGGCTTCGATTGCAGGATCGACAAGTGCAAAAGGCACTTCACCCTTTCGCGCCTGACGGTGAAATGCCTTGAGTGCCCTGGCCGCCCTCCGGCAGAGCTGCTCCTGAGTTGCCTTGCCGGGGTGCTTGCTCAGCTCGGCAAACACGAATTCGAGTCCATCCGTGTGATACTGGCCAATCCATCCATACCGTTCGTTGAGTTCCTTGACCCTTCGGTCGAGCGCCAACCGGGTATCGTCTGCGGGGACAGGAGCGGTGGCATCCGGCGAGCACGCTGCGATGGTGAGCGTGGCGGCCGACACTGCAAGGAGCACGGTGATGCATGCCGATCTGGTTCGCATATTTCCTCCGTGTGTGGAGTGATCGGGGACATCCCGTTCGACGCGAACCGTAAATCAGTCGGCGGCGGGGCCCGTCAGCGTTCCATTGCCCGAGACAGCGCAATCGTCTCGCGGACGATTGAAAATCGCCGGGCCCTATATTGCCTATATGCCGATACAGTTATATATTTGAGTAGTAGTCGATTCGAACTCGTACACCCTCAAATTCAGGCACAATGACACCACAGACGCTTTCCTCGATGATCGGCCCTGACGACCTGGCGCTCCTCATCAGTGACGAGCCGAACGTAAGGCTGCTCGACGTGCGCACTCCGGGTGAATTCGAATCAGCCCATATACCAGGCGCTTACAACGTTCCGCTCGATCTCCTCGGCGAGCACACCAGCGAGATCCGAAATCTTGCCGATACCAAGGTTGTTCTCGTCTGCCAGAGTGGCCAGCGTGCCGGCAAGGCCGACGATGCTCTGCGTGCCGCGGGAATGTCGAACCTTCGCGTACTCGAGGGCGGCATGAACGGCTGGCTTGCGGGTAACCGCGAGTCCGTAGTTGGCCGCAGGCGCATTTCACTCGAGCGGCAGGTGAGAATTGTCGCAGGCGCGCTTGCTGGCATCGGCGGCTTCCTCGCGCTCCTCGTAAATCCCGGCTTCGCTTTTATACCAGCGATGATCGGGTCGGGCCTGGTCTTCGCCGGGCTCACCGATACATGTGCGATGGGAATGCTCCTGGCGAAGCTCGGTTACAACCGTCCCGCGTCGTGCGACCCCGCAGCAGCGGTACGCGCACTGACGTCCGGCGTTCCGGCAACCCGTACGAGTGTGACCTGAGTATCACACCATGCTGATCGTCGGATACGCTCTCGCCGCGCTCGTCGGCATTTCGCTCGGGATGCTCGGCGGCGGCGGGTCCATTCTGACCGTTCCGATCTTCGTTTACGTGCTCGGATTCGATCCGAAACTCGCGATCGCGATGAGCCTGCCTGTTGTCGGCGGCGCGAGTTTCGTCGGCGCGCTGAGCCACTGGCGCGCAGGCAACGTAAGGCTTGCAACAGCAGCTCTGTTCGGCGTGATCGCCATGGCTGGTGCGTATGCGGGCGCACGGCTCTCGGTTTATCTGAGCGGTACGGCCCAGCTGCTGCTGCTCGGAATTACAATGCTCGGAGCAGCCGTGTCGATGCTGCGATCGGCGAGAAGTGATGCTGCCAAGTCGGCCACTCCCGACACACGGTCCATGCCACTGGCACTTCTTTTTCCAGTCGCACTTGGCGTCGGCGCGCTCACCGGCCTGGTAGGGATCGGCGGCGGCTTCCTCATCGTCCCTGCACTCGTCGTGCTGGCAGGCGTGTCAATGAAGCAAGCGGTAGGCACTTCGTTGCTCGTCATCTCGATGAACTCGATGTCCGGCTTTGCGGGCTACGTCGGACGAGTCGAGCTTCCGTGGAGTTTCATGCTCGTTTTCATGGCGATCGCTGCCGCTGGAATTCTCGTCGGCACCCGGCTCATACGCCTCGTGTCACAGACCGCGCTCAAACAGGGATTCGCCGTTTTTCTGATCATTCTCGGCGCATTTATCGTGCTGAAAAACCTCTCGGCCTGAACGGAGAAAACGATGCTGCTCAAGCGCATTTATGATATCAACCTCGCGCAGGCGAGCTATCTGATCGGCTGCGCCGCGACTGGTGAAGCAATCGTCGTCGATCCGAATCGCGACATCGACCAGTACATTCGCATCGCGACGGAAGAAGGCTTGCACGTGACGCATGTCACGGAAACTCACATACATGCGGATTTCGTGTCAGGCAGTCGGGAGCTCGCGCACAGGACAGGAGCGCAGCTGCTTCTCTCGGATGAGGGTGACGCAGACTGGAAGTATGCCTTTGCGGCCGACGCAGGTGCGCGGCTGCTGCATGGCGGTGACGAGTTCATGGTTGGCAACCTGAAGTTCAAGGTGATGCACACTCCCGGTCACACTCCTGAACACATCAGCTTTCTCGTTACGGATACGCCGGCAACCGACAAGCCAATGGGTGCTATTACGGGCGACTTCATCTTCGTTGGTGACGTCGGTCGGCCGGACCTGCTGGAGAAGGCTGCAAAGATCGCTGATACGATGGAAGCAGGCGCGCGCACGTTGTTCGCGAGCCTCGAGAGATTCAAGAAGCTTCCCGGCTATCTACAGATCTGGCCTGGTCACGGCGCGGGTTCGGCGTGCGGGAAGGCGCTCGGCTCGGTGCCGTTTTCGACGCTTGGATACGAAAAAATCGCGAACTGGGGTCTCGCAACCGAAAGCGAGGATGAGTTCGTACGGATGGTGCTGGACGGTCAGCCTGAGCCGCCGAAGTATTTCGCGCAGATGAAGCGCATCAACAAGGAAGGTCCTTCGTTTCTCGGAACGTACAGGCGGCCATCGATTCTTTCATCGAGCGAGCTCGCGACAGTTTTGCGCGAGGGTGGCACAGTGATCGACACGCGACCAGCGGACAGCTTCGCAAAAATGCACACTCCCGGCACCATCAACATTCCGCTCAACAAAAGCTTCAGCACATGGGCGGGCTGGCTGGTCGCCTTTGACACGGATTTCTACCTCATCGCAGATGCCGGACGGATCGACCAGGCCGTGCGCGACCTCAACATGATCGGTCTGGACCGCGTCGCCGGATATTTCGAGACCGATGCGGTTACCGGTACACATGATACGTCGGCTGTCCCTCAAATCGATGCGTCGGTACTGGCCGATCGACTGGGCGGGGATGAAGTCACAGTCATTGATGTTCGTGGTGAGGCGGAGTGGGAAGCCTTTCATATCCCCGGCTCGATCAACATACCGGTGGGATACCTCGCTGATCGCATCGACGAGATTCCGTACTCAAAGCCAATCGTCGTTCAATGCCAGAGCGGTGGACGATCCGCGATCGCAGCCAGCGTCCTCCGTGCGAGGGGCGTGGAGGACGTGACCAATCTCAGCGGCGGCATTGTCGCGTGGAGAGAGCGTGGCCTGCCCGTGGAGCAGGGACATGTCGAGGCGGGAGTGGCTGAATGACCAGGCTGACCCTGACCCCTGAAGTCATCGCCCTCGTGGCCGAGCGATTCAAGGCGCTTAGTGAGCCAGCACGACTCGAGATATTGAGTTGTCTTCGAGCGGGAGAAATGACGGTGACTGATCTCGTGCAGGCAACGGGCCTTGGACAGGCCAACGTCTCCAAGCATCTGGCAATTCTTCATTCGTTCGCATTCGTCAAACGGCGGAAGGAAGGCTTGTTTGCGTTCTATTCGCTCGCCGACAAGGGAGTGTTTCAGCTGTGTGACCTGATGTGCGGACAGCTCGAGTCGGAATTGAAGAAACGGAGCAGGGTTCTCGCGGGTTAGCCGGAGTTTCAAAACGCACTCTGAACGGTCATGCCTCGCGTCTCATCGACAAAAATAATTAGCGCGAGAACATCCACCTGACCCTGTTCTCCGGATTTCCTCGACGCAATGCGAGCAGGTTGCTGAAACGTTGACAGAACATCGAGCGAACAATTGTCGGTTGAAAGCAGGCGCGAGAGCTCCGCTTCTCTGAACTTTCCCATGCGTCCGCTGATTTCCGCTCTCGCGATGCGCGCGATCGACGCCACACGATGACGCTCGTGGGTCCGCGACGCTTCAACCGCGCGCGACAGCTTCGCAAACATTCTTTGCCTCGTTGGTGAAGCGCCCGACGAGTGAGGAATCCCATCGAGAGCTCTGGCCAGCGCGAAATGATCGCTGATTTCCTGAAGCGCTTTGTCAATTGCGCCACTGTCGGCCGCCGCGTCAGGCCCATCCGCCAGGATAGCGCAATTAACGAGAATGGCCGGATCGTCGCGTCCACCTCGTCCAGTCGAGCCCAGCAGCACTACTCTGCCTTCGAGTCTGCACGCCGCCAGAAATCCCGTGCCTCGAGCATGCACGGCAGCGACTGGACAGCCTCCGTTCTTCCGCGCCGAGCCCCCTTGCCATGACTGCATTCGGGTTGTCAACGCCTCGATCGACAACGGCTCGTTTCGGATGCCTGACGCTTCGTTCGATTTGAACTCCAGTATCTGCTCGATGCGAGCCAGCGTCTCTGCGCGAGCGGGAGGACGAAATGCAAAGGGATGAACCGTTTCGTGGCGCGATCCAAACCTCGCAACTCTCCCCAGCCGTTGCTCCATTCGCGCCGGGGTCCATGGCAGATCCATGTGAATTACCATTCCGGCATCCTGGAGGTTCACGCCCTCGCTCAGCAAGTCGGTGGTCAGGAGAAGAGTCACGTCGTGCGCGCGATCTGCGCGCGATACTCCAGTCGCCTCCGGGGCAAACCGCGCGATTGCCTGGTCGCGCGTAATCCTGCCGCCTGCAACCCGACCACCGCGGCCAGTGAGGGCAGCGACGGATCCATCGCGTGCAAGGTGCGCGAACATTGCACGCACTGTCTCTTCGTATTGTGAGAATGCAACGATGCGAATGTTGCGATGCGACAAACGGAGTCCGCGGATGACCTCTGCCGTAGCGGCGTCTCTTACGCTCTCACGCGGAAGCAGATTCAACAGGTCGCGCACTCCGCGATCGTGCAGGCCGACAGCTTCAATGAGGTGAGAGACGTCGCCATCGGCAGTTCCGATCACGTTCGCGAAGGCAAGCTGAATCGAGCCCTCCGCCATCGTCCAGGAAGCCAGCTCCCCTGCTGACGGCCATATCCCGGACTCGAGCGAAGCTCGCATCGCTCCTGCCTTCAACCTTCGCCGATCGAGACCGGCGCGCAGCGCTGCGTCACTCGACGCCCACTGCCGAAGCAGTGAATGCGCGATGAGCGCGCCGCCATCCCCGGCATCCCGCAGGGGGAGAGGCGGTGGCAACGAAAGAATGGCATCTGGAATCCTGTCATCGGCTTTCACCGCGAACCAGCGAATTCCCGCAACCGATGGACTTGCCAAACTCGATCGCCCGGCCGCCCGGTCCCTTCGTACCACGATCACGCCAAGCTCAGCGCTGCTCAGGCAGTCGGCGCGCTCACCCAGAAAAATCGACAGCAGCGCAATGAAATCATTGCGGCGATTGTGGATTGGTGTGGCTGAGAGCAGAAGTACATCACTGGACTTTGCCAGAGACGTGAGCGCAGCGAATCGCCTGGTGCGCGGGTTGCGGGCATGATGGGCTTCATCGAGAATGACCAGCCCCGTCGGGCTCGCTGAACTTCCGCTTCTGCTGAGGGACTCATAGGAAACGAATGCTACGCTCACTCCGCTCGATTCGGCGGCTGCATTCCACATCGTGCGGAGAACCGCGGGCGCGACTACGACCACATTGCCGTAGCTCCTCGCCAAGGCCAGGGCTGTAAAGGTTTTTCCGGTTCCAACCGGGTCGCACAACAATGCGCCACCAAATACTGCTATCGCCTCGCGCAGGCGCGCGCACGCCTCGAGCTGATGCGGTTGGAGACCGATCGTTCCCATTTCAGCCTCGGAGTCTGCCTTGAGAAATGCATCAGCGACAGCCGCGCGCGCATCAGCAGCGGAGGTAATGGTGTAGCGCGGACCGCCTCCTACTCGCTCCATTCGAGTAACGGCGCGACGTCTTTCTCTTCCAGACCGAATGCCGAGAGAACCGCAGCATGCACCTTCGCTTCATCGGCGGTACCGGCGATGGATGCTTCGGACCCGACAGGGGCGAGAATCTTCCTGGCCCGATCCCAGTCAACTGGAACGGGCATGATGGACATCGTCCATCCCATGTAGCGCTTGTATCCGCCGCGCGCCGGCTCCGCAATTGCCGAGAGCCACGCACCGATGATGTCGGAGTTGATCAGAGTGGCGATCGCGTGTGCGTCGGAGTCAGTGCGGCACCGTATCACGTAACACGTATTGATCGGCACCGATGGATCGCCTGCCCGAATTACCGCCGCCCTCGGACAACGGCCGATGTCGGACCACACCACACGCGGTTGCGAAAAATCTGCGCCTTGGGTTCGAAACAGCGTCCACCACTTCCGCGTGCCGCGCGCGTCGGTCCGGTTCTCGAGATCGCGACGCCAGCGGCTCAGCCATCGTTTTGTCGCAGGCGGCAGCCGCTCGAGGACATTTCCATCCGCATCGTGAGTCCAGATGATTCGCGTGTCACCTGCTGCAATACGCCACCGCTTCATTTGATCTCCCCTCACCACCGGGCGAAGCATCTCCGTTTCGATCGGAGCGTCACGTTCGACCAGAAAGGCGTCGTTGCATCCCGTCTTCACACCGAGGGTTGGTCGGCCGAGCCCGACAGTCGAGAGGCGATGACCGTGTGCGGAGACCGAATCGAAGGCCCGACGAACGGGTTCAGGGAGCAGGAGCCAGGGACTTCCCGGCGACGAATCGAATGCCAACCGCCCTGCCTTTATCATCCATCGGTGTGGTTGCCCATCGCGATGGACAACCACAGAAGTGTTGGTGGCTGAGGGCGATTCTGCTTTACGGGTAATCAGCACGGAGGGATACACGACTGCATCGAAGACTGCGCTGGCACCCGTCAGGTCCTGGATCTCGCATGGCTTGCTTCTATGGAGGACGAGTTCCCTCACGCCTCCACCAGCCAGCGATCGCCAGATTTTTGCGGGCACGATCAACGCAGCGATTCCCTCAGGCTTCAGCAAGTCGACCGAGCGTTCCAGAAAAAGCGCTGACGCGTCGACCTGTGACGCGAAACCCCGCCCGGCAGACGCAGCTTCACTTCCGCTTAGCCATGCCGCATTCCGGTAAACCCTGAACGACCTGCGAAGCCCGGCCCGCGACACTCTGTCGAGATGGTGAGTTCTCACCCAGGGCGGGTTGCCGACCACGATATCGAATCCACCGCGCGCATCGACATCGGCAAATCCACTCGCGAAGGAAAAGGGAAGAGCCCCGCCCGATGACAACCGCCGCAACTCGGCGCATGCTTCGTCGAGGCTGAGCCGGAGATCGGCGAGTCGCGTCCTGATATCGGGCCCGGGAGGCGGTCGGTTGCCGAAGAGATCCCTCGATCTACCGAGTTCGAGCGTGCCCCGGCGGGCGTCGCGCAGGCTGGCGATCCGACGAGTCGCATTTGCGACGGCCATCGCGCGTTCCATTGCATCGAGCGCGCGCACCAGCGATCGCTTGCGTGGGCCGGTCGATCGAGCGTACCGCTGTCGCATCGTCGCCATGGCGCGCCCGTCAGTGCTGACACACCGCAAGGTGAGATCATCGCCGGAGAGCGAGTTTCCGACCCGGATATTGCGATCGAGATTCGGAAGCGGGGTGACACGGACAGGATTGCTTTCGGGATCTTCGATCGCCATCGAAAGCCATAGCCTGAGCTCGCACAGCCATACCGCCGTAGGGTTTATGTCGACTCCGAAGATTGTTGTGGCGAGCAGGGCGCGACGGATCTGGTGAATGTTCGCGGGGTCGCCAAGCCCGGCTCGAAGCCGCGAGATCTCTTCGAGTGCGTGGACGAGGAATGCCCCCGACCCGCAAGCGGGGTCGAGCAGTCGCAGCCCGCTTACCGAAGTGAGAAGCCGTTTGCGAACAGCTCCCGAGGGTGGCTCCCCTGAAATCGCTGCCGAAACAACCGACTCGGGCACATCGGGAGAGATCAGCGCATGCGTCAGGGCGGAACGCGTCACCGATGCCACGAGGGACTGAGGCGTGTAGAACGCGCCACTTCGCTTGCGCTCAGTCGATGTCATCAGTTCCTCAAAGGCTTTGCCAAGCATCTCAGGGTCGATAGCGGCCTCAGTCCATCCTGAAGAGTCCTCGCGTGCCGTGAAGCGGTAGCGCGAGAGGAGATCGCCGAAGACATCTCCGAGGGCATCGTCCTGGAACCGGGATCGCGAAAGCCGTCGCTCGACCGGGGTTCGTGCGAACAGGCCACCATTGAGAAACGGCACACACCCGAATGTTCTCGCTCTCGCCGACCGATTCCGGGAAGGAGTATTGAGTGTGCCGAAGAACAGCGGTGCGAGGACCCGCTGGTGGAAGTTGCCGCCCGACATCATGCAGTCGGCGTAACGGTTCGCGAGAAAGCAGTGATCTCCGTTGAGCCATCCGCGAGTCTCGATGAACGACAGAAAAAGCAGGCGAGACACGAACAGGAGTGCGACCTCGGATGCGTCTTCACATCGTTTCTGCGGCTGCAGGCTGATGCCGAGGTGAGAGACCGTGCGCTCGAGCGCGCGAAAAAATCGCCGGCTTACCGACTCACGACCGAGGATTTCCACCCAGCGACAATGGGTGAAGACGTCGGAGTGAGTGCGCGCCGACTCGAGGGCGCAGATGGTTTCCATGTCGCTGTCCACGAGAGCCATGCGGCGGGCAACGAGTGCGGCGACGCGCGGTTGGGTCGCTGAAGAGTCGATTGCGGCGAGCGCGACATCGCCGTGCGTGCGATCCACGGCTGCGATGATCCAGAACAGTTGAGGTGCTCTGACAGCAAGCCTGCGCGCGAGCCGGGCGATTTCCGCTCGCAATCCCTCACCGGGGGTATTTTCGAATACGAGAACTCGAAGTGCTCCCTGTCCGACACCGAGATGTGGATTCAGAATGCCCGGTGGCAATCCGAGCCGGCCGGCCGCGTCTGGTGTGACCGACAGTAGAGTCGACTCAAAGCCGAGCAAAACAAGCAGCGGCGCCAGTGACTCGGCGGTCTCGCATTGTGCGAGGAGTTTTGCAGCGGAGGCATGGGATTGCACTCCCCGAGGCTAGGGAGTGGACGCGTGTTACCCGTCATCATTCGATGACCGGTGTGGGGCAATCCGCCCGGCCGGTCCCGTAACAGAAGTGAGCGGGCTACCTGAGCGCTGCCATCAATGACAGGCGCGACTTCCCGAATCGGTGAATGTCTGCCCGGCAACAGGAAGAAACTGCCACGCATACGATGACGCCGACAAGGTAAGCTTGAGAACACCGTAAGTGGTCCCGTTGAATACCTCACTGTTTGCCTTCAGGGTACTAAGGCCATAGTGGCTTCGGCCGCCGGTGCCCACGACGAACTGCCTGATTCCTCTCACGGGATCGGCCGCCGCTGCGGGCGTCTGCGGTGCGAAACGCTCGTAGTCGTGATCGTGGCCCACCAATATCAGCTCGGTGCTGAAATCGTAAAGCGCGTCCCAGAATGCCTGGACGCTGGTGTTGTTTCCATGGCTGCCGGAGCTGAACCGCGGATGATGCCAGTAGGCGAGCGTGCATGCCTTGCCGGTGTTGGCGGCCAGGTCCGCGCGCAGCCACTGCACCTGTGTCGATGCTGCGTCGCGCGTGATGTTGCTGTTGAGCACGACGATGTGCCACTCGCCCAGGTTGTAGCTGTAGTATCCCTTTGTCGGATCGCCTGCGGCTGCGCCGAAGTATTCGTAGTAGCCGGCCGCATTTGGCGTCCCGTATTCGTGGTTGCCTGCTGAGGGCATCGTGCGTGCCTTGTGGCGACCCCAGGTCGGATGATAGCAGTTCGCGAATTCGGTTGACGTTCCAGTTTCGTACACGTTGTCGCCGAGAAGCGCGATGGTTCCGGTGTTGGCGTCGAGGATCTGCGCGGTTGCCTCGTCGTTGTTGTTATTGCAGTCGGCGATATCACCCGCTGCCAGAAGCACCACTCCGGCAGGCGGCGGGCCTGTCACGCTGATACTTGCGGCTGCGCTTTTTCCTCCCGCCGCTGCGGTGATCGATGCAGTTCCCGGCGCGATTCCAGATACCAGTCCCGCCTGGGTGACCGTTGCGACGGAATTGTTGGAGCTCGCCCACGTAAATGATGCGCCGGCGGGTTTGGATGTGGCGGTGATCTGCGCGGAACCGCCAACTGCAATTGCAGCGCTCGAAGGACTGACTGATACTGACTTCACCTTCTGCGATGGAGCGCCTCCTCCTCCGCCCTTGGCAGCCAGGACAGCAAGGCCCGAGGTGTCCCTGGCCGGCGCCGTGGTCGGCGTCTCACATGCGGCAACGAAGATCAGAGCGAGTAGAAGACTTCCACTGGAGATGCGGCGCATTGAATGACCACGTATTGGGTGAGGGCTAAAGTGTACACCTTCCGGTGCAGCACCGCACGTTGAAAGGTCCCGCCCCTGTCTGGCGAACCACCTGCACCGAGGCTAAAGTCAAGCGACACCCGAATCGTCCCATCCGGAGCCGAAAGATGAGAAAGCTGTTCCTTTCCCTGTTGCTTGCTATCCCGTTCTCGGGAGTAGAGGCCCAGTCGTCGACCGTCGACATCACGGAGTGGACAGTGCCCTGGGAGAAGACCCGGCCGCGCGATCCATACGTCGACAAGAGCGGTCGCGTCTGGTTCGTCGGGCAAACCGGCAATTACATCGCGAACCTCGATCCGACATCAGGCGAATTCAAGCGATTCGAGATCGAAGCCGGCACTCATCCGCACAATCTCATCGTTGGTTCTGACGGCGGAATCTGGTATACGGGCAACCGTAACGGGCGGATTGGACGCCTCGATCCAGCGACTGGAAAGGCCAGGATCTTCATGATGCCAAACGGAACGCCGCGCGATCCGCATACGCTGATCATGGACAAGACCGGTAATCTCTGGTTTACGGCGCAACAAGCGAACTACGTTGGGCACCTTGTCGCAAAATCCGGCGAAGTGCACGTGATGGAGTCACCGACGACCAATTCGCGCCCCTACGGAATCGTACTCGACGCGCGCGGGCGACCGTGGTATACGGAGTTCAACTCCAACAAGATCGCGATGATCGATCCGGCCACGATGAAGATCACCGAACACGTAATGCCGGACGCAAAGAGCCGCGCCCGGCGCATCGAGGTTGCTGCTGACGGATCGGTCTGGTACGCCGATTACATGCGTGGGAAGCTCATCCGCTACAATCCCGCAACGAAGGCATCCAGAGAGTGGGATATGCCGTCGGGCGCAGCTTCACTGCCGTACGCGATGGCCCTCGACGATCGCGGACGGGTATGGATTGCCGAGACCGGGATCCAGCCGAACAGACTTGTCGCGTTCGATCCGGCCAGCGAGAAATTCTTCTCCAACACACCGGTGGCGAAGAGCGGAGCGGGGTCGATCCGTCATATGGTCTACCATCCCGGAACGAAAGCGTTGTGGTTCGGGACGGATGCCAACACTATCGGCCGGGCTCGGATTCCCTAGCTGGAGTCCGCGCTGAAACTACAAAAAAAATGGAAGTCGGTCACTCCGCTGCCGACACAGTGATTGTGAACCGTGCCGAGTGTGCGGCTGCGACCCGCGACGAGCTATATGAACGCCAGCTTCTACTCGGCTACATACTCACGGCCCTTCCATTCCACGCGCTTGCCTCGCGCGACGGCGCGAAGGAAGATGTACGATGTCATTGCCGCGCCGAGCGGCGACAACAGCGCGTAGAAGGGGGATTCGTCGATGAGCCGGTAGACATAGAACCACCAGACGAGCAGGGAAACCTGCGATAACCCTGCCCACAGGGTCAGGTCAGTCGGCAGCGGTGCCACGAGACCAAGAAGCAGTATCGCCGCAGGCAGCACTCCGACCAATGGAGAGAGCGGAAGAAAGAAGGGGAACATGAACTTGCCGATTCGCCCCAACGGCACTGAGTCGATCCCCGCAGCGAAGACGTTTTTTCCCCAGCCGTCGATCAACTCACTGAGCGACCTGTACATTCTCGTCGAGAGCTGCCCGATTCCCAGCACGCCAACGACTGTCTTCCCGGCAGCAAAGAAACGCTGCGCCATCATCATGTCGTCGCCTACATGCGATCTGACGAGAGCGTGGCCACCCAACTTCTCGTAGGTCAGACGCCGCACAAACAGGCACTGGCCGTTCGCGATCTTGTCGGTCACCCGTGGCGACCGCGTCATGGTCTCGGTTCCACCGTAGCGGACCGCCATGATCGCGAATATCTGCGGCTGAATCACTTTTTCCCAGAAACTGACGATTTCCTGCCTGCCGGCTACGCTGAACAGATCGGCGTTTCGACGCGTGATTGCATTCACTGACCGCGTGATCAGGTCTGGTGAGTGGAAAGTGTCGGCGTCGGCGAAAAGAATCAGGTCTCCGTGCGATCGACGCGCGCCGTTGTCGCACGCCCACTGCTTTCCAAACCAGCCGGGCGGAAGCGGCTCGTTCTGAACGAGGCGAAGTCGTTCTTCTCCTCGAGCGAGCTCTCTCACAATCGCGGCAGTTGCGTCAGTCGAATGATCATCGACGACAATTACCTCAACGCGCGGATATGTGGTCGAAAGGATCGACTTGATACAGCGCTCGATGTTGAGAGCTTCGTTCCGCGCAGGAACGACTACGCTCACGAGCGGCGCATCAGCGGGCGCATCGGCCAGCTCGTCGTCGAGATGTTTCGATGTTCGCACACGGAGAACCGTGGCTATCGGAATCAGTGCGAATGGAAGGGCGGCCGCGATCGCAACCGATGTGGTATTCACCGTCAGGCGGGCAGAAGCCCAGTTGACTTCATTTCATCGACCAGCACTTTCCACCCACTCCGCACGCCGCCGACGCGCGGCGTCCATCCTGACGCTTGCCTGAATCTGGCGTTGGAAAGGCGCAGCGAGCGGCCCAGCGTCTCCCCAAGCGATCCAGTAAGCGCGGTCATCCACCGCGGTGGGATTCTGGGGATTTTTGCGCCGAGTGCCGACGCGAGCAGCTCGAACGCCTCACCGCGCCGCATAGGCTCATCGTCGGTGACGTTGTACACGCCGCCTGGAACTTTCAGCGCCGCGAATACTGCTGACGCAGCATCGTCTGTCCAGACTGACGACATATAGCCGTCAGGTCCGCCGAACACAGGAGCAACTCCGCTCTTCACTGTCTTTACAAGGTCCTGCGTGAACTGTGAATCTGGACCATAGAACAGCGAAAAGCGAAGCACAATGCCGGCGCCACCCGATTTCGTGAATTCAGCAGCCGCAGATTCCGCGTCGCGGACGCTTTCGAGATATGCGGCTGGCTCGATGGGGACGCTCTCGTCAATCCATTCATCGCCGCGATCCGGGTAAGCGGGTGCGAACGATTCCTGAATGAATCGTTGCGCGCGCGCGGCGATAGCGCCCGACGCGAGGTTTTGTGATGCTTCCCGGCGGATCTTTGCATTCTCATCGAATGCACCAGGCAACAAGGCCTTCATGCCCGAGGGAATGTGCGTGGCCATGTTGATCACAGTGTGATGACCGTGCACCGCCTCCTCGACCGCAGCGGGATCGAAGAGGTCGACTTGCACCGCCGTGGCTCCCTGGCTTTTCAGCTGATTTGCCTTCGCCGACGAACGGGCGACTGCCGTCACTTCGCTGCCCGCCTCGACGAGCATCGGAATCAGGCGACGGCCAATGGCGCCGGTGGCGCCCGCTACAAATATTTTCACTTCAGTTCGTGCCTTCGACTCCCCCGGGACCTGTTCCATCCTCCGAGTCGCGCGACTCCCCTCCCAGCGACGTCGTCCCGCTCTCTCGCGGGCTCTGTTCACCGGGGTCTTCGTCGGTCATGGGTTCCCCTCGATTTCGCGATGTCCCGGTCCGATTTGCCTTGTCGCCGCTTCCAGACAGCGGCTCACGTTTGCGATCGTCGCCAGTCATGATTTCTCCTCAGGTGTGTTCACTCGAACCGGGCGCAATGCACATGCCACTGTCGATGCGTTGGCTGTCGCGATTTTGATATCGTACGTTTGGCGTCCAATGAAGACCAGTCCGTTTGGTGCAATCCGCCCGCTTGGCCCAGGTTCCCGCGTTGCGCTCGTCGCGCCGTCGGGTTTACTCGCCGACCCCGCCCACGTCGCCCGAGCGGAGGAGAACGCGAGGTCGCTTGGCTGGGTTCCCCTGCTCGGAAAAAATGTTTCAGCAGCGCACGCGTATTTTGCAGGAACCGACGACGAGCGCGCACGCGACCTCAATGCCGCACTGAGTGATGACGCTGTAGACGCCATCTGGTTCGTACGCGGCGGATACGGCGCTATGCGGCTCCTTCGCGACATCGATTATGGCGCCTTGAAATCGAACCCCCGCCCGCTGATAGGTTTTTCTGACATCACGGCAATTCACTCAGCCGTTCACCGGGAGTGCGGGATCGTGTCGTTTCATGGTCCGACCGCGCGGGGCACGCTGAGCGAGTTCTCCAGGAATCATCTGCTGAGCGCTGTTGCGGCTCACGAAAACTCGTGCGGCGTCGCGCCCGCCGGGAGAGTCATCAGATCCGGCAGGGCCAGTGGCCGCATCGCAGGAGGTAACCTCGCGCTTATCGCCGCTCTGATGGGTACGCCATGGTCGATCGACTTTGAGGGCGCGATTCTGGTGATCGAGGATATCGACGAGCACGTTTACAGGGTCGACAGGATGCTGCAGCAGCTGCTGCTGGCGGGGGCGCTGGAGCGATGCGCGGGAATCGTCGCAGGCGATTTTCGACCCCCCGCAGGCGAAGTACTGGATGCCGGCCGGACGGTTGACGACGTGATTGCGGAGGTGGCCGATGCCGCCGGCGTGCCATGTTTCTCGGGAGCGCCATTCGGCCATATTACCGACCAGTGGACGATCCCTCTCGGATCAATCGCAGAGATGGATACCGCGGATTGCAGTCTCCACGTGACGGGTGTCTGACGAACGCGGTTATAATGAAACAGGAAACATCACCGGGGGCCGAATGACGGAAATATCGAGAGCGCAGTCGATTGATGAGGCGAAGGCGCGCATCAAGCAGGTCACAGCCGCTGATGCGCTCAGCGGCATGAGCGCTGACACCGTTCTTCTCGACGTTCGCGAGTCGAACGAATGGAACATGGCCCACATACCGGGCGCAGTTTTTATTCCCCTGTCAGAAGTCGAGGAGAAGGTCGAGTCGCTCGTTCCCCTCGAGAGCAAGGTCATAGTCTATTGCGCCAGCGGCAACCGATCCGCCTGGGCGGCCGACTCAATGAGGCAGATGGGTTATGCAGACGTCGCGTCGATGGCTGGCGGGATACGTGGGTGGGTCGATGCTGGCGGAGAGATAGAGTAAGACACGATGCGAGTCGAGGAGTTCGAGCTCTGGCGCGACCGCGGCGAGAAGACTCCCCTGATCATCAGGGGCGAAGCGCGCATACCTGAAGACAGGCGCGGCGCGGTGGTCATATGTCACGGGTTCAAGGGCTTCGCACGCTTCGCATTTTTCCCGCTGGTCGCCGAACGACTGGCGGAGGCTGGGCTTTGCGCGATCACGTTCGACTTCTCGGGGAGCGGCATCGGGAAGGATCGTGAGAACTTCACGAACCCGATTGCCTTCACCCACAATACCTATCTCCAGGAGCTCGACGACCTGGATGCGGTGGTCGCGGAAGCAAGAGTCCACGACTGGATCGACGATCGATATGGGGTTCTGGGCCATTCGCGGGGAGGTGGCGTTGCGATTTTGCACACTGCGCGCGACCCGGCGGTAAGGACCCTCGTAACCTGGGCAGCAATCGCGAGCACCAATCGCTGGGCACCCGAAGTAGTAGCCGACTGGCGCCAGCGAGGTTTCATCGACATCCCGAATGCGCGGACCGGGCAGTCGATCCCATTGAGCATCGAGTTGCTGCATGAAGTCGAGGAGCACGGCGAGGCGCGTCTCAATATTGCCGCCGCCGCATCGGGTATTCGCGCGCCGTGGTTGATTCTGCACGGCGACGCCGACGAGACGGTACCCGCGGCCGAGGCAGAAAGGCTCGCATCGCTTTCGGGTGCTGCCAAACTCTCGATCGTCGAGGGCGGCAGCCACACTTTCGGAGCGAAACATCCGCTGAACGAAGTTGGACCCGTGCTCGATCGCGTCATCAGCGAGTCCGTCGATTTTTTCGCGACCCACCTCGGCATGTGACTTCGCTCGCGAGGCTTCGTTCCGATCCGCGCATCGCGCGGCTCGAGTCGGCGCTCGCTTCGCGATCATGTGTCGAGGTTGCTGATCCCTCTGCGCGCCGGGCTGCCGTCGCCATTCTGATCCGGCTGGGAGAAACCGGCGAGCCGGAGATCCTGTTCATCCAGCGGGCGCTCTATGACCGTGACCCCTGGAGCGGACAGATTGCGTTTCCCGGCGGGCGCGAGGAACGCGAGGACATGGACCTGACAGCGACGGCCATTCGCGAAGCGTTCGAGGAACTCGAGTACGACCTTGGCCGCGACGCGACGCTGATCGGAGTGCTCGACGATCTCAGCCCGCGGATCACTGGGTTGCCGAGAGTTGTAGTTCGGCCGTTCGTTTTTCTCATGGCCGATCCGCCTGCGCCCAGGCACAGTGCGGAAGTGGCGGAATCATTCTGGGTGCCGTTGCCGGTCCTGATGGACCGCTCGGTTTGGCGGGATACCGATGTGATTGAGGGATTGAGCCGTTTTGCGTTTCATCACGAGGGATACGTGATCTGGGGAATGACGGAGAGGATATTGTCGGGGATGCTCGCAATCATCGACTAGTGCGCGCTGCGGACTAACGACATTGCGGGCTGCGGAGGTACTGCGGGTTTCGGAATTCGGACTGCTCAGTCCTCAATCCGCATTCCGCACTCTTGCGGCGAATGTTAGGCTATCCTAATATCAGGAGTAGGCTAGACTAACTCCAAACTGCTCGAGCACGCAAAATTGCTTAAATCTCTAGTTCCTCCGCCGGATAAGGAAGCAGACCCAGGCTGGCGCCGGGCCCGCGTAACTCCTTCCCTGGCAGAGGTTTATAAGTCAGTACCGATCACTGGCGCAACATGGTGGCGGAAGATTCTCGCCTTCGCCGGGCCGGGCTACCTCGTTGCGGTCGGCTATATGGACCCGGGTAACTGGGCTACCGACCTCGCCGGCGGATCGCAGTTCGGCTACACGCTCCTAACTGTGATTCTGATGTCGAACCTGATGGCGATCGTCCTTCAGGGACTTTCGCTCAAGCTCGGCATCGTAACCGGAAGAGATCTCGCTCAGGCCTGTCGCGATCACTATTCGACCCCGGTAGTCTGGGGCCTCTGGATCCTGTGCGAGCTGGCCATCGCCGCATGCGATCTCGCGGAAGTCATCGGCTCTGCCATCGCCCTCAACCTCCTGTTCGGGATTCCGCTGCCGATCGGCATTGGAATTACCGCGCTCGACGTCATGATCGTCCTCTACCTCCAGAACAAGGGATTCCGGCTTCTCGAGGCGCTCGTGATCACGCTCGTCGCGACGGTAGGCTTCGCCTTCATCTTCGAGATGTGGTTGGCGCAGCCGCCGATTGCCGAAGTCATGCGCGGCTTTCTCCCGACGGCGCAGGTGGTGACGAATCCGGCGATGCTCTACGTGGCAGTCGGTATCCTCGGTGCGACTGTGATGCCGCACAACCTCTATCTCCACTCGTCGATCGTGCAGACGAGGAAGTACGAGGAATCGCTCAGCGGGAAGAAGGAAGCTGTCAAGTACGCTTTCATCGACTCGACGATCGCTCTCACCTTTGCGCTGTTCATCAACGCCGCCATTCTCATCATCGCCGCAGCGACGTTTCATACATCGGGAAACAGCGATGTCGCCGAGATTCAGGATGCGTACAAGCTTCTCACGCCGCTTCTCGGCGCCGGCGCGAGCACTGTGTTCGCGCTTGCGCTCCTCGCTTCGGGGCAGAATTCGACCCTGACCGGAACGCTCGCCGGGCAGATCGTCATGGAGGGCTTCCTCAACATCCGGCTGCGGCCCTGGCTTCGTCGGCTGATCACGCGTTCAATCGCGATCGTACCCGCAGCAATCGTCGCGATCCTTTACGGCGAGAGCGGAACCGCGCAGCTTCTTGTATTCAGTCAGGTCATATTGAGCATGCAGCTTTCCTTTGCCGTGTTTCCACTGGTTAAGTTCACGTCGGAGAAAGTGAAGATGGGTGACTTCGCCAATCCGATGTGGCTCAAGGTTCTCGCCTACGTGGTTGCGTTGATTATTGCAGGACTCAACATCTGGCTTCTCATGCAGTTCTTCCTGGGGGTCTGAGCATGTACAGCAGGATTCTCGTTCCGCTGGAGAACTCGCCTTACGACGACGCAATCGTCGATCACGTCAAGGAACTCGCGCGACTTTGCGGCGCCTCGGTACTACTCATGCATGTCGCTGACGGATGGGCTGCCCGCAACATCAGGCAGCTCGACCTGCGTGAGAGCGAAGAGATGAAAAAGGACCGGACTTATATCGAGGGTGTTGCGTCGAACATGGAGTCGGACGGCGTGGATGCTGAAGCGCTTCTCGCTTCCGGGGATCCGGCTTCGGAGATTCTCCAGGCTGCGACGCGGGAAGGCTGCGATCTCATCGCCATGTCGACGCACGGCCACAAATTCGTGAACGACCTCCTGCGCGGCAGCGTCGCAAGCAGCGTCAGGCATGACTCGAGCCTCCCGGTGCTGCTTGTCCGCGGCAACCCGCGTGGGAGAAGCGACAGGGCTCTATGAAAACCCCGAAGCGCTCGCACCTTCACCTCGAGGATTCGCCGCCGGAAGAAGACACGCTCACTGGCCCAGTTGAGGATTATCTGAAGGCCATCTACGAGATCGGTCGCGGGAACGTCTCGGTAGCGACCAACGACATCGCGCAGAAGCTCAGCCTCACCGCCGCATCGGTTAGCGGCATGGTGCGACGGCTCGCGGCCCAGGGACTGCTGTCGTACGAGCGGTATCGCGGAGTGATGCTGACGGACACCGGTCGGCGCGCCGCCCTGCGTACCATCCGCCGGCACCGCGTGATCGAATCATATCTGTCGCATGCACTCGAGTATCCGTGGGACCGCGTGCACGACGAAGCAGAGCGACTCGAGCATGCCGCATCTGACGAACTGGTCAACAGGATGGCAGCCGCCATAGGTGAGCCGGTGGTCGACCCGCACGGAGCACCTATTCCGTCACGCGAAGGACTGATGGACGAAACCGTCCACCTCTCACTGGCCGAACTTGGCGCGGGATTTGGCGCCCGCGTCGTACAGGTCAGCGACGACGACCCCGAGATGCTCAGATACCTCGGTGAGCTTGCGATCGTCCCCGGGGCTGAACTGATAGTTCTCGCGAAGGCTCCCTATGACGGGCCGATAACGCTTCGCATCGCCGGGACAAAATTGTCAATCGGGCCCGCCCTTGCCGCGCAGGTGATGGTGCAGCCGCTTTCGGATCCGGACGCGCCCTCCCACTAGGTTTATGGGGTGCTCGTCAACATCCTAGCAGCACTCCTTCTTTTTCAGTCCCCTCAGCAACGCACGATCGCAATAGACGAACGTCTTGCCGCGGATGCGAAAATTGCGATCGGCGACAAGCTCTTCATTTCCGCGAAACCCGGCGCCACCGACGGCGATACTGTCGTGGTCTCGGCCATCGTCAGGCGTGGCGCGGATCCCGCCGAAATTGCCCGCAGCGAATACCAGGTTCGCCTGCATCTGGATCAACTCCAGCGAATCGCCGGTTACGGCGATCGCGTCGACAGGTTCGCCGTCGCGACACGTGGGGACAGCGCAACCGATATCGCATTGCGCGACATCAACGCAGCGGCCTTCGGATTCGAGGCTCACCGCTCGCGCGATATCGCGGTCGGCACCTCGCGGACATTCCAGGTGGTCAGCCGGTTCCACAAGGCGATCGGCGTGATCACCATCGTCGCCAGCGCGATTTTCCTGCTCTGCATCATGCTTCTGAAGGTCGAGGAGCGTCGTCGCGACGTGGCAGCGCTCAGGCTCATGGGTATTTCGGCACGAACTGTTGTCAAAGGCGTAGTCGCTGAGGCCGCGCTGCTCGCTCTCGTGGGAAGCGCGCTTGGCGTGGGTGTTGGGTGGCTCGCGTCACAGTTCATCAACTGGTACTACCAGGGACTCTATCGGACGCCGCTCTATTTCTCGCTCATCACTCCTTCGATCGTGACGTTTGCGGTCGTGTTGTCGCTAGTGCTTGGAATTGCTGCTGGCCTGCTTGCTTCGCTCAGGCTCGTGCGAACGCCACCTCTCGCACTCTTCGGCCGCTGATGGTACTCCACCTGGCGTGGGCGTCGCTCCGTCGTCACACATCACGGACGCTGCTCGCAATTCTTGGCGTTGCCGTGGCCGCAGCGATGCTGCTCGACATGGTCATGATGTCGACCGGCCTACGCGAATCTTTTCGTGAGCTGCTGATGTCCCGCGGCTTTCAGCTTCGTATCGCACCGAAAGGGACTCTTCCGTTCGATACCGATGCGACAATCGGAAACGTGGGCAGAATCGTCGCAACCCTCGGTCTCAACGACGACATCATCACGATCAGCCCCGTGCTCGGCTCGACGATCCACGTGCCCATCGGCACGCGTACGTTCACGAGTGCCACCCTGGGCGCAAATCCGGAAGTGCAGGGTGACTACGAACTAGTCAGCGGCAGGGATCCAGTCAGGCCGGATGAGATCGCGGTCAATGACGACTTCGTCGCGGCCACCGGTGTGAGCGCTGGCGACACAATCCAGGTGTCGACGGGATACGATCCCCAGTTGCGCACTTACTCCGATTCGCGCGCGATGGTCGTGACGGGCCGTGTGAGGTTTCTCTATGGCGCTGCGAACCAGCTGGCCACTG
>JBBREF010000045.1:0-22856 GCA_038203205.1 Gemmatimonadales bacterium
GCGGCCCTGGGCACCCTCGTTATCTGGCGCTCCAGAATTCATGTCCTGTGGGTTATTGCGCTTGGTGCAGGTCTCGGATTCGCCGGTCTGCTGTGACTCAAGCCGGATGCGCGTCATCCTCGGGGTAACGGGACAGTCAGCGCAAAACCTGTCCCTGCTTCACCCTCAACCTGATACGCCGAATGGCTCCCCAGTCTTCCAGCGGGTTGCCGTCAAGAACCAGAAAACTGGCTTCGTGGCCGTCTGCGAGGCGGCCAATGCGTCTGTTCGGGAATATCGCTCTCGGAGTCTCAACAGCCCACATCTTCAACAACTCGGCGTTGGAATAGACGCCGAGCCTGCGCAGATATTCAGCTTCACCGACAGACGTGTCGTTGTATACATCGCTCCCTACGATGACGTTCACGCCTGCCGAACGAAGAATCCGGAGATTATTGATCTAACTCTCGCCGCATGGAGCTGGCGATATCCGGGTGCTGGCATGTCGATCCTGCCGTGACTTACGCACCTTTACTCGCTATCTTTCAAGGCATACATCTTTGGGAGCCGGGATGACAGATAGCTCGATTTGTTGTTGTGAATGCGACGGCACACCGTGCTGTTGCGGTTGTTGTGACTAAAGCTGCGCATTCGCGGATGAGGGCCGACTTTTGACGAGTCGGCCCTTTTTTGTTTCTGCGCGACTTCGATTCAGATTACTGGATTGTCAGCGTATACGCTCCAGTGCCCGAAGTCGGCACGGAGCGGGCGAAGATCGCGTAGTAGTCAGATTGCGCAACCGTGAACGTGATGCGTGAGTTCCTCGTCGACGTATCAACGTTGTCGTTCTCCGCCATCACAACTCCGTCGAGCCGAACAAGCTGCAAAAATGAATCAAGAGTGCCCGATGTCATGTTTATCGTGACCGCCTGGCCGGCATTGATAAAAATGAAGTAGGCGTCAGAATAGATCGGCGTTGCGCCCGGGTTGGCCAGATTGCAGTCAGTCGGGGTGATGTTCTGCGCAGTGGCAATTCCCCTCACGACAAAGACGTTCTCGCAATTGACCACCTCGCCCGACGCAGTCGCCGACGAGATCGTGTAGTCACCCGTGACGCCCGGCAGAAACGAGCCCGGCCCGAGCAGATAATTGCCGGCCGGGAGGATCGCCTTGATACCGGAATTTGTCCCGGTATCGACTTCATCATCGTTCTCGCCGATAGTCGTTCCATCGGCCATGCCAAGATGCAGGTATGTATCGAAGCCGGCGCCCTGGCGGAACACATATGCTCCGGCCTGCGGCACACTGGTCGTGAAGTAGTCGACGAAGCTGCCGTCCGAAAGCTGGCAATCGCTCGACGAGAGTGTGCCTCCGCTGCTGGTGCCGAACGAGTGTGTCGAACGGGCACCGCATGCTCCGGAGAGGGCGGTTGCGGTAAACGTTACCAGCGGTAGGCCAGCTACCGTGGCAGACAACGCATTGGTGCCAGCCGAGCTGCCAAGGGTCCAGCTCCCTATAGTAGCCACGCCTGCGGCATTCGTCACCGGGGTCGATCCGGTGATCGATCCCCCGCCGGAAACCACCGCGAAATTCACTGACACACCCGACACCGGATTTCCATTGACGTCCTTCAAAATCACAGACGGGGGTACAGGCACTGCCGCCCCTGCGGCTGCCGTCTGATTGTCGCCTCCGTTTTTCGCGATCGAAACCGCAGCCCCCGGGATAGACGTCGCGGTGAAAGCAACACTGCCGAGCCCTGCGATGGTCGCGCTGAGAACGTTCACTCCCGCTACCGGGCCAAGCGACCACGAGCCGACGGTCGCGATGCCCGCTGCATTGGTGGATACAGTCGCGCCCGTAACGGATCCCCCGCCGCTGGCAATCGCGAACACTACGGCGACACCAGGTTTCGCATTCCCGTTGGCGTCCTTGACGATAACAGACGGCGCGATGGGGACTGCGCTACCCGCGGCGGCAGCCTGATTATCGCCAGAATTCTTCGCGAGCGAAGCCACAGCTCCCGCAGTTGACGTCGCGGTGAAGGAAACACTGCCGAGTCCCGCGGCAGCAGCATTAAGAGTGTTCACTCCTGCTACTGGGCCGAGGGTCCAGGAGCCGACAGTCGCAATGCCAGAAGCATTGGTGGTGACTGCCGCTGCCGTAACCAATCCACCGCCGCTGGCTACAACGAATGTCACGGACACACCAGGTGTCGGATTGCCGAGCGCATCCTTTACAATTACGGCGGGAGGGATTGGCACCGGCGAGCTTGCGCTGGCGCTCTGATTGTCGCCCGAACTCTTCTCGAGGGAAGTGGCCGCGCCGGCGCTTGATGTCGCAGTG
The DNA here is from genome assembly GCA_038203205.1 of Gemmatimonadales bacterium. Lineage (GTDB taxonomy): Bacteria > Gemmatimonadota > Gemmatimonadetes > Gemmatimonadales > Gemmatimonadaceae > UBA4720. The sequence goes on from JBBREF010000045.1 coordinate 2,326, forward strand.
AAGGCAACGCCGGCAAGGTTACCGGATGTCGCGTTGAGAACGTTGATTCCCGGTATTGGCCCAAGCGTCCAGGAGCCTACCGTCGCGACGCCGGATGCATCTGTCGTGACGGTCGGTGAGGAAACAGACCCACCGCCTGAGGCTACAGTCAACGTTACTGTCACGCCACCCATTGGCGAATCGTTCTGATCTTTAACGATGACCGACGGCGGCGGCATTGCGGCGGTGCCTGCGATGCCGGTGAGAGAGGTCGCGGAATTTGCGGTTAGCGTCGTAGCGACGGAGGGCGCTGTCGAGTCGCCGGAGCAGCTGAGGATCGCCAGCACAACGATCACTGAAGCCAGACGGACGACAATCAAATCATGTTTACGTTTTCTGGCGCTGCGCGGTGGCAGCGCTCCTAACACAGAAGCGAGAAGCAGAAGCGCGGACGCTTTCCTGATCCGGTCGAGCTCAGCTGAACGATGTTGCTGTAGCCGGACCAGGTGCCTTGTCCATACCGGTTGTAGTAACGCACGCGCGCCTTCACGAGATCGCCGACATTGAATTCGGCAAAAGGCGTCTGGGTGGTGGCTGGACTGGATACCAGCTCAGTCTTGCGATAAGCGAACGAATTCGACCCCGGCGCCTGAACCCAGAACTCCGCTTCAGCCCCCCAGGCAGCAGTGGTATTCTTCCATCGCAGACTGGCTTGCCCGTCAGCAGATCCGACGATCTTCAACCCGGCGGGAACATCCGTAAGCGGGTTCGCATGGGTTCTTCCTGCCAACGTGAGACTGCCATCATCGTTTGCGAGATGGTGAGCCTCACCGGCCCATGATTCGTAACTCCAGTAGACGGCCTGGTTTATTCTGGTGTCGTTCATCAGGCGGCCCATCGCCTGTTTCATGTATTCAGGATAATGGGGTCCAGCATCTTTCCACCTGTGAAACGCCCACGCACCGAGTACCATGTTGGCGCCGTGAGCGACGGACCACGCAGCTTTCTGGTCGACTCTGGCCCACCAGCCAGCTACGTCTCCGGGTTGAACGGTCAGCCCGAAATCGTGAAACCGCCATTCGGCAACCGGTGGCGGCGCCCCGAAACGCTGGATGTACGCGGCGTAAAAGTCACCCATGTAACCCGTCGAGTGCATGCGCTGGCGGCAGGGCTCTTCAACCGGCTCAGGGCAACACCGATCGTTCGGCTCTGCAACCCCCGCGGGCGAGAATCGCGCTGTAGGATCAACGCTGCGCACTGTCGTGACGAAGTGGTGAAAGATTCCGGCGTACTCATACGGCGGAATGCAATACTGATCAGGTTCGTCGCCGTTGATATAAAGCCGACCGGGATTGGCCCGCGCAAAATCGAGGACTGGTTGCTCTGGCCATAATCCGCCGAACTGCCGGGCCAGCCTGGTGTCGAGGGAAAAATTCTGGGTCTCGATGGGGCTCGCGCTCCAGTTTCGCGACCATGCGACAAAGAATTTGTTGAACGCGACGTTTTCAGTCCGGGCGATGCGCGGAAGCTCGCGATCTGCCCCGGGCGCCATCGGCTGTTGATCACTGCACGCTGACGCGATTACACACAGAAGTGCAGCGGGGATCAATGCGGATCCACCGCATTTCAATTGCGGAAACTTCGGGTGCATGGGCTTCCTCTGGGGGGCCAACAAAAACGGGCCACCATTTTGTCGGTGTTCCCGTTTCGATCTCGTTTTCAACTGAATATTTGTAGCATATTGGCCGCTCATATGCAAAAGAAAAATTGCGAGCGCGATCCGATTGTTGCGTATTCGCCAGTAGGTCAGTCGCCCCTGTGAAGGTCAAATCGACGCGCTGAGCGACCACCAGCACCTTTTCAACGACGACGAGGCCGAATACTCGTTGTGGACGATGAGCAGATTCTGATAAGCATCGTTTCCCGAATCCTGTCCACGGAGCACGATGTCATCAGTACACTCGTCGCTCGTGACGCGCGCAATCGCTGCGCGAGGGGCGAAAAGTTCGACCTCATCCTGTGCGACCTCATGATGCCTGACATGACAGGGATCGAACTGCATCGCGAACTCTCGGCGATCGCCCCGGACCAGGCTGCCAGGATGATTTTCGTCACTGGTGGAGCATTCACTGAAAAGGCTCGTGCATTTCTCACGAATCCTCCGAAGGAACACATCGAGAAGCCGTTCGATGCATCCAATCTTCGCGCAATTGTAAGACGGTACCTCGGGCCGACGACCTGATAACCCCACTCTCCGTCCTCAGGCCACACGCCAATTAGGCCTCAGGCTTCAGGCCTGCGCAGCCTGAAGCCTGTGATCCTTTGCTGTTCGTCGTTGTAGTTCACCTGACGCCTGACACCTGACGCCTGATTGACGTGCGGCTGATAAGCAGCAAACCCGGTGTAACCCCGCTAAGGCCCGTCAGGATTCATCCACCAGCCGCGCGGCCAGCATCGTCAGGTCATCGTGCGGCTCCGAGTGCCCCCCGAACGTCTGCGCCGCGTCAAGCACGGCCTTGACCAGCTCCGATGCCGAACGACCGCGTTGCGCGAGCAGCAATTCGCGGAGTCTCCTCGAACCGTATACCTCACCGGTTGGACTGTGGGCCTCCACCAGTCCATCAGTGAAAGCGAGAAGCGAGTGACCCTTCTCGAGAGTGCGCGTAACTGCTGTGAAGCTTGAATCGGGCAGCATCCCCAGCGCGGGCCCGGTCGGCCGAAGCTCCTCGATGCTTCCATCAGGCGCAATGATGAGCGCGGGCTCGTGACCCGCGTTTACATACACTAGCTCGCCGGAATACGGCTCGACCGATGCGAGGAACACTGTCGCGAACATGTTCGTCCGACCGTGCAAGCGCGCGATGTAGTCGTTCGTAAATCCGGCAACCCGCGTCAACATATCAGCCGGTGAAGCCGATTGGATCGCCTGCATCACCATGGTGTGTCGGCCACCGATCATATTGATAGCACCGCCGCCCACAGGATCAGCAGACGCGCGGATCAGGCTCCGGAACAGCGCCATGAACAGCGCCGATCCCACGCCCTTGTCGCAAACATCACCGACAACGAGTATCACCTCGCCCGAGGTCAGCAGGAAACAGTCATAGAAATCACCCGAGACGTCTCTCGCCGGCCGAAGCGCGGCCTCGAGCTCCATGCCCCCTACATCCGGAAGCGATTCGGGCAGAAAATCACGCTGGATCGTGCGCGCGACTGACATCTCGCGCCGGAGATTCTGACCCTCCTGCACTTGTCGTCTGTCCAGCGCCGCACTGACACGCGCACGGAACATTCCCGAGCCAAACTTGCTCTGCAGGTAATCGTCGGCACCTGACTCGAGAAAACGTTCGATGGCGTCAATGTCGTTCGACCGGGAGGTCACGAGCACCGGCAAACCCTCGAGCTGGCTGTCCCCGCGCAGCGTCTTGATGAACTCCTGCCCGCCTTTGCCCGAGCCTTCAATGTCGAGCAGCACGAACGCGAAGCGCGCGGCACGCAGTTTCGAGAGGGCACGGTCGAGCTCGACCTCAGCGAGAATCAGATAGCCTTCGTCTATCAGCTGGCTCACCAGCGGGCCGGCGTCCGAAAAACTCAATCCAACCAGGAGGATGCGCGGAGGAATCCGCAACGTCGTCATGGTTCCTTCTGCTGCAGGCCCGGTCATCGTTGTGTCTCGTCGAGGAGGTTGAGCTGCCACAGGTCCTGCGTGCTCGTATGAACGAACGGCTTGAGCGCGCGCATTCCGGTTCTGCCGATACTATGCTCCAGATATCGCACTTCCTCGAGCTTCGCACGGAGTGATGGATCCGGATCTGCTTCGAAGCCAGCCTCGCGCATCAGCAGCATTCCCTTGGCCCGGATGCCTAATTCAGCGCGGAGTCGCAGCATGCACATCATGTCGACAATCACCTCCGGCGGGTAACTCGTACCGAGTCCCTTTAAAAAACGGCCCACCGGCGTGTCCGCCACCTGCCCCGCACGCATCACTCGCAGCAGCTCCTGATCAGTGTCGAAGCCTGTGCCAAGCCAGCCCCTTGTTTCCCGCTCGCTCTTGTGGAAGAGAAACATCATGATGTAGGGAAACACCAGCACGATGAGCGCCGTCGCGAGCAACGGCGCCACGAGGAACTGATTGTACAATGAGTGAAGCACCACGGCCACCGCGATTCCTGGCAGCAAAAGCGCCAATCGGAACACCGGCGCACGATTCTGAAGTGTACGAGAGATCATTGCAAAGATTGCCGTAGCTCCGCCGTGCATCAGTGCCGTACCAAATCCGCGGACAATCCAGGTCCAGATTGTGGGATCAGGGTGTATTGGCAGATAATAGATGTTCTCGATCAAGGCAAATCCAGTTCCGACAGCGAAGCCATAAATGGCAGCGTCAACGACGAATCCCACCTTGTTCCGGCGCAGAAGCCACACGATATACGTTGCCTTGAGCACTTCTTCCACGACAGGGGCCACGTACCTCGAGTAGGGCGCGATGTCGAACCCGAGAGCGGGCCGGAGCGAGACGTTCACTGCGTAACTTGCCAGGGCAGCGGCCGCACCACCCGCGACTGCCAGCAGTATCGCCCGCGGCGTCATGAGCTTGTAGCTGTCGAGCAAAATCAGGGCGCCGAGGAAGAGGAAGACCGGCAGCACGCTGACTGCCAGGGCAACGGCCATGCTCACATCAGCTTGAATGAAAGCATCAGCGCCGAGCTGCGCGGGATCTTCTTTCCAGCAGCGGTCGCAAAGCCGAGGGAGAAGGTGGACTCGAATTGCGACATCGTGATGAGCCTGACGTCCGCCTGCGCGCCAACGCTCACATAGGTGCGCCTCGTTGACTCATTATCCAAGTCGGTCAGAAGTCCGCTCGCGAAAGCAGTCACCCCTGCCCACCGAAGGTACGCACTCGGCACGCCGACCTTGCGGAAGCGCAGCGGCGGGGACACCCACTCCACCTGCGCCTTGCCGTAGTTGGAGCCGTCAACCTGATTGATGTCGAGTCCGGGGAAACTCTCAGTATTCCGAAACTGTTTGATCCCGCGGTAATCGATCCAGTTGTTGCCGAAGCCGCCGAAGTAGGACCGCGCGAACGGATCATTCCGGTTTCCACCAAATGAAGTGCCGGCCGCTGCACGGACCCAGATGGATGAGTGGTCGAGCGGCAGCAGAAATCCCCGTGATCCGTCGAGGGTCAACCGCGGGTGAAGCGTCGTGCCCGCGTAATTGCCGAGAACCTTCGCTCCCCAGGTGCTCCCAAGCTCGTCATCAATTGCGCCGAGCGATCGTCGGAGCGACTTGTACGCGAGTTCGCCTGAGATCGTGCCGAGCCGGTCGTACGACGCCGCCACATCCTGGAACTCGGGCACTGTTTCGAGTCCACCGTAGCCGGCGGCGCGGAACGTGTAACTCAGGCTCGTCGGCCCGTCGAACAGAAGATTGCCCTGGTACTGCGCCGCCAGCGAGTAGCCCTTTCGGCTCACCCGCGTTGGACCGAACAGGTCGTAAAAGTCAGCGCGGTTGAGTGCCCCCGACACATTCCAGTTCCAGTGACGGAAGACCGCGCGCATGTGCAGGCGCTCATTCGTGTCGAGCTCCTGACCTGGCGAGTACGACGCAGTAAACTCGAGGGCGGTGGCGCCAATTCTGTCCGAGAAGTTTGCTCGCACGCCGCCTGCAACGCCGAAATTTCCAGCTGCATCCTGGTATCCCTCCACGACGGGATACGCATTGTCAAGCTTGAAGTTGCGAAGTGTGTTGTACTTCCCAGTCGCTGCAGTCAATCCACTGCGGTCAACGGCGGCGCCTGACGAAGGCACCCAATCCTGTACCTCCTTCCTCTGTTCCGCGATCTCGTTACCGAGGAAACGGATCGCACTGACACTGTCAGGCACTGCGTTCGGAATCATCGATGGAACGAACCCCTGACGCGAGTACGCGAAGACAACGAGCGAATCAGCCGTGAGCGGAAGCGGCTTGAAGAAACCAGTCTCCGCGTTGCTCAGCGGTTGCATTCGTCCGCGTGCAACATCGAAGCGATAGATGTTGGACACGCCGGAGTAGTAAGACGAGCCGTACATAAATCGCCCGTCCTTGGAGAACACGAAGTTTGACGGTGACCAGTTGCCGAATTCGAAGAGTACCTCGGGCGTCGCGTCGCCACTGAGGAGGCTGGTAATCTTCATCCGCACGAGACGCTGATCCCCGCTCACATCCGACATCGAGCCGATGAGCGCCGACCCATCGGGCGCGACGTCGAGATTGAACAGGTCGCGCCCGTACGGAAGGGTGTGCACCTGATTCCACTCGTTATACGGGTAGGGAATCCGGACCAGCGTAGAGAACCCATTGTCGTGCCGCACCCCCCAGAGGGAACTGTCGGCCCGGTTGAAAGCGAGGTCGCCAATGCGGGAATCGCGGAGCAACGTGCGCGTGCTGCCTGTTGCGAGGTCGAGCGCCCGCAGGTGTCTCCAGTCTGCATTGTTCGTGGTGAAGAACAACGTTCGCGATGAAGGGTCGAATGCCAGAGACGTTACTGATAGTCCGGAGGCGCCAGGGATGTCCTTGATTCGCGTGAAGCGACCACTGCCGATCTCGATAGATGCGAAGTGAGCTTCCTGCCCAGGGTGACGGACGGCCACGAGAATGCTCGCCGTCACCGAATCGTGCCACGCCCGCGAGACCGAGCCGAGCACCCGACTCGTCAGCGGCCGCGCCTTGGTCGTGGGGTGTCGGTTGATGGCGGCGAGGTTCTCGCTTTGCCACTCGCGCTCCCAGGCGATCCACTGCGACCATTCCTCCTCGAGCGAGCGACCGAAAAGCCGCCGGAATTCCGAAGCGAAGTAGCGTTTGCTCCCCTCGCTTCGATTGAACCATGCGAGCATGCGATCGTTGCCGTAGCGGAGCGCGAGGTAGCTGACGAACCTCGTGCCGTAAAGGTACGAGTTGGAGCCAACCTGGAAGTCGATGAGGGTGCCCTCCGACTCGAGTCCCACCACGTCGTACATCGGAACGCTGTCGCGAACGAGCGTCCGGAAGACCATCTCGTCATACGGCCCAATCACGCGACCGAGGCCACCGTTCATCCAGGTTTCCAGATAGGTGGCGATTCCCTCCAGATACCATCGCGGCGCGTACCAGCGCGGAACCGTGAGGTAGCTGTAAGCAACAGTGAGTGGCGCTTCGGCGCTCGGCGTCACCTTGCCGAAGAAAATCGAGCGGAAGAACCGGTCCGACGCCGTCGTTTTATCGGTGGTGAAGATGTGAGCGAGCTCGTGGTTCATGGATGAGCCCATTCGCTCGGGCGCCGGTGCCGACTCATAGTCGTGGCCGTAGGGCGCGATGCCGACTGTTACATGATTCTCGGGGAATGGCCGCGCCCCGGCGTTTCCGTAATGCCAGAGATCGTGCAGCAGCATGTTCGTTCGATCGCGGGGCACGTATTCGAAGAGTTGCTGGTGGAACCGCAGCGCCTCGTCAAAGGTCCTGACGACTTGCGGGACCAGGTATGACTGCGCCGGGGACGTATAAATCAGCCGCAGCGTCGGGGTTTCCAGTTCCTGAAACTGCGCGCTCACGCGGGCCGGTGCAGCTGCAACAATGCAGGCGAGAGCGACAATACGGAGCAGGGCGCAGGCGAGGTGGGGGCTCAACAAGGTTCGAAAAAACTACGCGTCGGCCCCGATCACCGAAAGAGATGACCGGGGCCGACTTGAGCTCAACTTGAACTCATGAGGTTGTGGGGGCTCAGCCCCCACCAGTTACGGCGCTACGCGCATCGCCTCGCTGAGGAATGCTTCTGACAGCGACTGGTTCCGGGAAAGCTCGCGGAAAGCGGCGCTCGCCATGAGCTCGCGGTAAGCTGACTGAGCCATCAGCTCGCGGTACGAAGCGTTGGCCATCAACTCGCGGTACGAAGCATTCGCCATCAGCTCGCGGTACGAGGCATTGGCCATCAGCTCGCGGTACGAAGCATTCGCCATCAGCTCACGGAACGCGTTGCTCGACATCAGCTCGCGATGCGCTGCGTTGGCCGTCAGCTCGCGGTACGCTGGGTTAGCCGACAGCTCGCGGTACGCTGCGGTCGCCATAAGCACGCGGTGCGCATCGTTGGACATAAGCTCCCGGTACGCCTCGTTCGACATGAGCTCGCGGAACGAGTTGCTCGACATGAGCTCACGAAACGAGTCGCTCGACATCAGCACCCGGAACTGGTTGCTCGCCATCAGCTCACGGAATGAGTTGCTCGACGTCAACTCCCGGAACCGGATGTTCGCCATGAGCTCGCGGAATGAGGCGCTCGCCATCAGCTCGCGGAATGAGGCGCTCGCCATGAGCGTACGGTAAGACTCGCTGGACATCAGGGCGCGGAACGAGTTGTCACGCATGACCCCGCGGAACACATCGCTCTTCACGAGTCGAAGGACCTGGTCATTCTGCAGCAGGGTCTGGATCTCGGGACTCGTGAGGGTCACGTCCGCTTCTGTCTTCTTGGCTCCCTGGTAGCGTCCCGCCTGCTGGACCCCACTCATGTCATTGCCCGCACCGATCGTTCCGCTGTCGAAGACACTGGGCGGATATCCGACCGATACGAGGCCGATGATAGCAATCGCGGCCACTGCCGTCGTTGCGCCAATCAGAATTTTTTTCGTCGCCATCAATTCTCCCGTGAAGTTTGAGATGCTGTTCCACTGCTGTGTTGCCCATCTGGTAATCGCCTGCGTTGTTTCCTGAGCCAGCGCGGTCCTCGGATTGAGAGGTATCGCGCTCGAAATCGCCTGCCTGAGTTCCTGAGACGGCTCCCGATCGGGGACCTCACGGAACAGTGCGTCGAGCGACTGCAGACTGGTAAAAAGCGTCAGCGCATCCAGCTGAGTCGCCACCAGCTCCCGGACCTCGGCGCTTGCCTCGGGAGTATTCTCGCCGTCAATCTCGCGATGAATCAGTTCGGCCTGATAATCGGTGAGCATGTTCATGCCCTCTCAACGAGTAACGACTGACGCAGCCGCTCACGTGCTGTGAAGAGCCGGGACTTGACGGTTTTTACAGGTACGTCGAGCACGTCGGAAATCTCCTCGTATGAGAAGGAAACGAAGTGTTTAAGGACAACGACCGCGCGATCGTCGGGCTTCAGCTCGAGGAGAGCGCTCCCCACTCTCTCCTCGGCCTCGGCTGCGCTCTGGGAGGTAGGGCCGGGCGCCGGGACATCGAAGCTCCCGTCGAGCGAAACCATGTTCCTGCGGCGTTTTATGGTGTTCAGTGATTCGTTCACGGTCATTCGATAGATCCAGCTGAAGAAACGGTATCTCGGGTCGTAGCTATCGAGCGCGAAGAATGCGTTACCAAAAGTCGTCTGGGTCACATCCTCTGCGTCCTGCACATTGCCCAACATCCGGAGAGCGACGTTGAACACACTGCGGTGATAGCGATTCACCAACTCGTCACCGGCAGCCCGATCGCCGTCCAAAAATCTTCGGACCAGCGAGCGGTCCAGGTCGTCGTTTACTGCAGGTGAGTTGTCCACAGTACAAACGAGGTTAACGAAAGTTGGAAAACATGAGGTGATCCATAAGTTTCTGACCACCGAAGTAAGCGGGAGGGAGTTCTGACGCCTAAAGTGCACCCGGACGGCGCTGCTTGCAATTCCCTTATCCAGTGTTGACAGGGAAAGCCCGGCGACGTGTATTTCCGACCGACCGGGAGGCGGGGAATGCTACACGAGTTTCGGATGTCCGTTGGCGCCCACCCGGCGGGGGTGGGAGAGGTGAACGCGGCCTTCGCCGGGTTCGCCGAAGCGCATGCTTTACCAGAGGCGGTGCGGCGCAGCATTAACATCGCACTCGACGAGTTGCTCGCGAATGCACTTTCGCACGGGCGCACAGGGCTCGACCCTTCGTCAGTGACAGTCGAGGTCGAGCTGGATCAGGACCGGGTAACGGTCACCCTCACTGACGATGGAACGCCGTTTGACCCGTTTGTACGGGACGCTCCGGACACAACTCTATCGGTGGAGGAGCGGTCGATCGGCGGCCTCGGTATTCATCTCGTACGCCAGCTGATGGACGAGGTAAGCTACCAGCGCCGAGAGGACCACAATGTCGTGGTACTCGTGAAGCAGCTGGCAAATGGTTAGGACGCAAACTACGGGGAAGGCAACCTGATGCAGATCTCTACGCGCACCAGCAATGATATCCATATAGTAGCTATCGCCGGGAGTCTGGACAGCACCACGTCGCCGGAGGCACAGAAGTCATTGGATGCGGTGCTCACTGGTGCGAAGAAGGTACTGCTGGACTTCACTGCTCTTGACTACATAAGCAGCGCGGGATTGCGGGTTTTACTCGGAGCTGCGAAACACCTCCGCGCCTCCGGAGGAGCGCTCGGGATGTTCGGACTGAATCAGTCGGTCCGTGAGGTGTTCGAGATATCCGGCTTCTCGTCGATCCTGTCTGTCTATCAGTCTGAAGCGGAGGCGCTTGGTGCGATGTAGCTGAGATTCAAAGGCATACGAGCTTCGAACGAATGGCCTCGGCCTTCGCTCTCAAAGTTGCTCGATCTCGCTCGGGTTCCACCGACTCCGCCGTTTCATCAATCCGGCCGACGCTATCGAGCAGAATCTGCTTACGGCTCGGAGAAACCGGCACGGCTCCAATCGAGCCGACAGCGTCGAGGAGGCGGTCCAGCACGGCGAAGTTGCCGCGCCCTGCCTCGCGTATCTGGTCGAACGCCCCCGCAAGCATTCCCGAAAAATTCTGCGACCGCGCGTTGATCACGCGCTCTGGTCCCTCCGGTAAACCCTGACTGTCGACAACGGCTCGCACCGCGAGCCTCGCCATGATCGCAGTCAGATAGTCGATACACATCACTGCCGTCGTAGTGTCATTGATGCCAGGCGAGAGTGCGCGCAGCGCGATATCAACGAGTTGCCGAATTCCAAACCCTGCATCCTGATCGATGGTGCGATGTCGGCCGACTTCAATCGCAGCGACCAGAGAATCCGCGAGCTCTTCGTTCGCGGCGACCTCGGGCGGTACGGTAAGAAGCGGCGCCCCTCTCACGACGAAGTCTCCTATCCCGCTTTCGATTCGCACCGCCGCGTTGTGGATCTCCGCTAGCTCCTGCATTCGTCGAAAGTCGATTCTCTCGATGTACCCGTCCTGCTCAGAATTTATTGCGCGCCATCCTGCGGGAGCTTCATCCTCGGCCCGTACATCGACGGAGGTCAGAGACACAGCATCTTCAGGATACAGCCGGTCGATCACCGACATCGTTTCATCGGCTACCGATGCAATGATGTTCGATGCCTGTATCGATGTCGCAATGTGATGAATGAAATAGATGAGCACACTGATCCCGAAAATCGCGAGGATCACGCCGAACAGCACTGCAAGCCCCGGCACGAAGCCACCTTCGTCACCACCGCGAATCGTGCGCAATACAATCAGGCAGTAGCAGTAGGTTCCCGCGAACAATCCCAGAACGAACTGCGTTACACGATCGCGAATGAAGTTGCGAAGGATCCGCGATGAGTACTGACTCGAGGCGAGCGCAAGAGTTACAAGCGTCATCGAAAGTGTCACGCCCACGACAGTCATCATCGAGCCGGCGATAGTCGACAACATCCCGCGTGCGCCATCAGCACCGGCGCCAAAAAGATTCGGCCACTGATCCATCCATGGCTTGTTAATCGCCAGGTCAGTCGAAGTGACTCCGATTGCGACTCCCACATGCGCCGCTACGAGTACGAATGGAAGGAACCAGAATCCATCTCGCACATCGTTCCACACGCGCCTCGCAATAGTCAGCACTCAACCAGCCCCTGAACCGGCTGCGCGATCTTCCTGAAGCAGATTCTCTTCCGGAGGGACCGGCTGTGCCTGTCTTGCCTGCTCCTTGATGACTCCGGCTTCACTCGACAAACCTCCCTCCGCCTTGGTTGCCACAGCTTCAGATCCCCCTCGGTTGATGGAGTCTTTGCGCCCGCTGTTTTCGCCTTCTTTGACCGACACGTCGCCTTCCGGCTTTTCCAGCGTGACGTGTACACCGGCCGGGAAGAGTATCTCGCGCGCCTCGTCGGGCATTGAAATGCCGCGCTCCTGAAACGCTCGCTTCACGAGGCGTATAACCGACGAGCGCACCTTGAGCCAGCTGTGCTGGCTCCCGTCCAGCCAGAAATAAACTCGAAGAGTGACGGTCGACGTCTCGAGGTTGTGCACGAGCACTGACGGTTCGGGATCCTTGAGAACAGCAGGATGCTCGAGAAGCACTGACCTCGCGATTTCCTGCGCGTCACTGATGGCGTCCTCGTATCCGATGCCGACATCGAAGACCTCCCGACGGTTACAGTTTGTCGTGAAATTCCAGATGTTGCTCTTGTAGACGGCGGAATTTGGAATCTGGACGAGGATCCCATCGAGTGTCATGACGATCGTCGTCCGCATGTTGAGCTGCTGAACGTAGCCCGTAACTCCCGCTACCTCGATGAGGTCTCCCGTCTGGAAGGGCCGCTGTATACTGAGAAAAATGCTGGAAAGGAAATTCTCTGTGATGTCGCGAAACGCGATACCGACCACCAGGCCGATGAGGCCCGTGCCACCCACTACAGTCAACGCCAGCTGGGTGAGTCCGAGAATCCGGAGCAGGATGTAGACGCCAAGCAGAAATACCAGCAGCGCCAGGGCTCGTGATATCACGCGCCGGAGAAGCCTTGGCTTCACGCGCCCGGCGAGCATTCCCCGCGACAATCTCCCGGCTACGATACTTGCGCCGAGGAACACGGCCAGGGTCAGTACTCCGAAGAGAAGCATGGGAAGGATGCGCTGCACATCGTTCCTGAGTGTTTTAAGCCCGCTGGACGCACGGCTGAAATCCCACGGCGATGGCTCCACGACGTCGATGCGGTTTACAACCGCAACTACGTCCTGTGTGTTACGCGCCAGGTTACCTGCCCACTTTCGGAGCTCTTCTGACGGGGCCGTTCCACCGAGAAAGACAATTCCTTCGTCGACCCGGACCGTGGGTCTGATGAACCACTCAGTCGCATCGATGACCCGCTGGAGCCGTGCGCTGATATCCTCGTCCGGCGCGGCTGACGTTACGTCTACTTGCGAGGAGCTGACCGCCAGTTCGTCCTGAGCGGGTTCACGGCGATCGCTGGTATCTGCCGGCGCTTGTGAGAGTGCTATTGCCGGCAGCAGGAGAAAGCCAAGAGCGCAGTACCATCTCCGCTTCACTGCAGCCTCCTTTTCGAGAGCATCATCTGGACATCATCAAGAGTTACGCCGACAGCCCGCAATGCGACGAGCGTGTGATATAGCAGATCCGCGGCCTCCGCAGTTGCCGACTCTGGATCCCCATCGGCACAGGCAGTCACGAGCTCCGCTGCCTCTTCTCCGATTTTCTTGAGCCTGAGGTTTCGGTCACTCAAGAGCCTTGCTGTGTAGCTGCCTGAGTTGTTGTCAAGCTCCACTGCCCGCAGCTCGATAACAGAAGCAAGCTCCGCAAGCCCAGTTGCGAGCGACCCGCTGAAGCACGACGTGCGCCCGAGATGACATGCGGGGCCGGCCGGCTCTACACGTGCAAGAATCGCATCGCCATCACAGTCTGCTGTCAGTGACACAACCCGCTGGACATTCCCGCTCGTCCCACCCTTATGCCACGCCCCCCGGGTACGCGAGGTGTAATGCATCTCGCCAGTCGCGATCGTTTTCTCGACGGCGTCGCGGTCTGCATGTGCGACCATCAGCACGGTCCCTGTAACTGAATCCTGCGCAATCACGGTTACTATGCCGTTCCCTTTCGCAAAATCCAGCGCCGTTGTGTCGAAAGTAATCAAGGTCGTCGCTCCCCTCGTGCGGGGTTCAGAATTGCGCGGACCGCATCGGCGAGGACCGCATTGGTCGCGATACCGCTTGTCCCGCAGATACTCCGACCCTCCCAGTCAGTGAACACACCACCTGCCTCGACGATCGCCGGCATCAGTGCAGCAATGTCCCAGGCCGACACAACAGGATCGACCATCACCTCCGCTCGACCAGTCGCAACAAGGAGATACCCTACACAATCGCCCCACGTGCGGCTGGTTCCCGCCAGCGCTGCAAGCCCATGCCATGCCTCGAGCTTCATCGGCTGCCCGGCGAACGCCGCGTCGGTTGTGAGAACGGTCGCATCAGCAAGATTGTTTACAGCGGACACGCTGCACCGGCTTCCATTCCACCAGCAACCTTCACCCGGCGCAGCCACCAGCGACTCTCCAAGCGCGGGAAAGTTGGTCGCACCTGCAATCACGGTCTCGCCCTCCATGACCGCGACAAGCGTTCCCCAGAATGGAATGCCACGCACGAATGCCTTCGTGCCATCGATCGGGTCGATGATCCAGCGGCGCGCTGCCTCGGGCCTCAGAACTCCAAACTCCTCACCGAGGATTCCGTCAGCGGGGAACCGTTCTTCGATCCAATCCCGCGCGAGTCGCTCCGACGACTGGTCGGCAACTGTCACCGGCGAGCCATCCATTTTCGCCTCGGCAACCAACCCGGTCCGGTAATGACGCATTGCATTCCCTCCGGCCAGCGCCGCCAGCTCGGCAACCGCTTCCATATATATAGTAGTGGTCACGCCGCCCACCTCACGGGGATGTGTGCATTCCTCATGGCCATCTTGATCTCACGAACGCTGCATGTGCCGTCATGCAGGATGCCGGCGACAAGTGCAGCATCGGCGCCACCATCGCACAAAACGTCCAGAACATGCCCTACTTCCCCTGCCCCGCCTGAAGCAACGACCGGAACCCGCACGGCATCCATCACGTCGCGAGTAAGGTCGAGATCATACCCACTGCGCGTCCCATCGCGATCGATACTCGTAATGAGAATCTCGCCGGCTCCACGATCGGCGCACTGAGCGGCCCATACCTTCGCGTCCAGGCCAGTCCGCAAGCGGCCTCCCTGTGCATAAACTGTCCATCCTGGACCTTCTCTGCTCGCGTCGATACTCGCGACGATGCACTGCGAGCCAAATCGCGCGGCGGCTTCAGTTATTAGAGATGGTTGGCTGAATGCCGCCGAATTGACGGTCACTTTATCCGCACCGGCCATAAGCATCGCCTCTATCTGCTCGACGGAACCTATTCCGCCACCAACCGTCAACGGAATAGTCAGAAGCCCGGCAGCACGCCTAACGGTGTCGA
Source organism: Gemmatimonadales bacterium (assembly GCA_038203205.1). Lineage (GTDB taxonomy): Bacteria > Gemmatimonadota > Gemmatimonadetes > Gemmatimonadales > Gemmatimonadaceae > UBA4720. Next base: position 17,480 of record JBBREF010000045.1, read on the forward strand.
TGAGTGCGCCCGCTTCGTCAGACGCAGCAGCTATGTTGAGGAAGACGATCTCATCCGCGCCATCCGCTTCATACCGGGACGCGAGAACGGCAGGGTCGCCCATTGCGACAAGCGACTTGAAACGCACTCCCTTCACAACCTCCCCGCCAGCAACATCGAGACAGGCAATCACTCGTCGCGACAACATCAGCTGAGCCGCAGGGATACGTGACCCTTTGTACTCTGCACTCCGTCGTTCACACGCAGCGCCTGCCGGAGCGCGAAGCCGAGTGCCTTGAACGACGCCTCGACTATGTGGTGCCGATCTGATCCACGGATCACCAGGATATGAAGCGTCAGACCCGCGTTCATTGCGAATGACCTCATCCAGTGATCATAAAGGGCGCCGGGAATCGGCCCCTCGTAGTAAGCGCGTCCTCCGGCATCGAGCACAACCTGAACCAGCGCATCGTCCATTACCACCGCGCTGTCTCCAAAACGCGAGCAACTCGCAGGAAGAACTTCGGCGAACGCCTTGCCCAGAGAGATGGCAACATCCTCGACTATGTGATGCTTGAGATCGCCTTTAGCTTCGAGTGTAATGTCGAGACCGGAGTATCTCGCGAGCGCCGTAAGCATGTGATCGAGAAATGGAACGCTCGTGGCGACACTGGCAACGCCGCCACCAACATTCACCTCGGCCGAGATGGTCGTTTCTCTTGTTTCGCGCTCTATCTTCATGATACGAACACCTCCTGAATTTCTGTTGCGGAGATCGCGCCGGTATACAGCGCCATTCCAAGTATTGACGCCGACACACCGGCGTCCGCGAGCGCGCGAATGTCCGCAACGCTCGAGATTCCACCAGCCGCCTGCACGGGAAAGGCGGAGAGCTTTACGATTTCGCGCATCAGAGACACGTCAGGCCCCTGCATCAGGCCTTCCTTGTGAACCGCAGTGACAAGTAGCGCCGCCAGCGGCAAGTCGCCCATCGCCGCAAGTTGCTCCTGCATACTCGAGCCGGCTGTTTCCTTCCAGCCATGAGTGACGATCGACCGATCGCGTACGTCCAGCGCCACGACGAGACGGTTTGGAAAGCGGGCGGCGACCTCTTCGAGCCACCCGATATCTTCAACGGCCCGCGTTCCAATCACAACGCGTGTCGCTCCGGCAGCGAGCACTTCCTGCACGCGATCTGTGGTGCGGATGCCGCCCCCCACCTGAATTGCACCTTTTGCCGATACGAGAATCGACTCTACGACCTGCTGGTTAGAGCCCACCCCGGTAGCTGCATCCAGGTCGACTACATGCAGCGTATCAAAGCCCTGACTCTTCCATTCGACGGCGACGGCAACGGGGTCTTCGATTTCTATCATCTGGCGATCATAGGCTCCACCGACAAGTTGCACGCACCGCCCATCGCGGAGATCGATAGCGGGTATGACGATCATGCTCGCACCTCATCGAGGAAAGCGGCAACGAAGCGGATTCCCGCTTCAGAGCTTTTCTCGGGATGAAATTGAACTCCGACTATGTTGCCGGCGCGGACTGACACAGGAAACCGCTCCGTCTCATGCGTGGTCCACGCAGTGACAACCGACATGTCTGCCGGCACACACGCATAGCTGTTAGCGAAGTATGCAGTTTTCAGTTCACTGGAAATAAGAACTGGATCACGGGGCTCGTCGATCGTATTCCAACCCATGTGCGGTATGCGTTCCGCGGTAAGGCGCCGAACCGATCCAGCAATGACACCAATCCCCTGCCCGTCGCCTTCTTCACTGCTTTCGAAAAGCAGTTGCATGCCGAGGCATATGCCGAGGCACGGCATACCGCCGAGGAGTGCCGATCTCAATGCCTCGCGGCTCGACGATATTGACGCAGCTGCGCTGCCAAATGCACCAACCCCCGGGAGCATCAGCACGTCGCAGGCGAGCGCTTCGTCGACGTCAGAGGTTACGGTCGGAACGCTGCCACTCGAGCTCACTGCCTTCGCAAGTGAATGGAGATTTCCGGAGCCATAATTCAGAATCGCCGCTCTCATTGAAGAACCTGGCTCAACGCTTCGATGCATTGTTCCATGAGATCCCATGGTCCCACAGTGATCCTCACCGCATCACCGATTCCCGTCAGACCAGCAAAAGCCCTGACAGCGACGCTTCGCGCGCGCATTCCCCGTTCAACTCGAGCCGCATCCCGGACAGGCACCAGAACGAAGTTGGCGCTGCTCTCGAGGGGCGGGCTGCCAAGCATCGAAAGCTCTGACGCCAGCCGGCTGCGGTTGTTCACGACCTCGGCAGTCCGCTCTGTCACCCAGCCGGTGTCGTTCGTGAGAACTTCGATTGCGACCCGCTCGGAAACGGCGCTCACTTTATAAGGGCCGCGGGCGGCTTCGACACGGTTGATGACGTCAGGAGACCCAAGCCCGTATCCGACGCGAAATCCCGCCAGTCCAAATGCTTTTGACAGCGTCCTCGTGATGAGTACGTTCTCGTATCGTCCCAGCAAGCCTGTCGAGGCAACACCACCGAAATCGATGTACGCTTCGTCGATTATCACGATTCCCGAAGCGTCAGCAACGATCGATTCGATGTCTCTCGCACCAAGTACGCCGCCTGTGGGATTGTTCGGCGAACAGAGATAGGTGATCGGCGCCGACCGTTCACGAAACGCGAGTGGAATATCCGGTTCGTCCAGGCTGACCGGAGCAATCCTCAATCCACTGACTGATGCGAAGCTTCGCATCATGCTGAACGTCGGATCGAGCATGGCCACGGCGCCGCCCGGTTCGCCGAATGCTCTCAGCGCGGAATCGAGTATGTCGTCAGAGCCACAACCTGTCGCGACCATAGTTGTTTCCACCTCGGCGTACTTCGCTATCGTGCTCTTGAGGTTGTTCGAGTATGCGGATGGGTAACGCGACATCGAGGCCGTCAGGCCAGCGCTCATCGATTTTTCCACCGAAGGCGGAGGCCCCCACAAGTTCGTGTTGTCGCTGAGATCGATGCTGCATCCGGGCGCGACCTCATCGTATCGGGCAGGCAATGAGTCTGTGCTAATCATGGTGCGGCCCAGAATCGCGCTGCCGCCGCATGCGACGGCAACCCCTCAGCCTCGGCAAACGTTGAGGTATCGAGTGCGAGTCTTGACGCCGCGGCTGGCGACACACGCTGGATCGTCGTCCATCTAATGAAGTCCAGCGTCGAGAGACCCGAATATCCGCGTGCCATGCCGCCTGTCGGAAGCACGTGATTCGCGCCGGTCATATAATCTCCGAACGCGACCGAACTGCTCTCCCCGATGAAAACCGTCCCCGCACTCCGGATGCGGCGAACTAACTCGTCAGCGTCCGCCGTGGCGATTAAAAGATGCTCAGGTGCGAAAGCGTTGGATGCTGCCACTGCTTCGGCTGTACTCGCCGCGACGAGTACCCCGCCACGGCACGCGAGCGCTTCCTCAATGATTTCCCGACGCGGGCTCCGTTTGAGCTGGGTCGTGATCGCGTTTTCAATCAAGTTTGCCGTTGCTTCACCGACCGCGATGACCACGACGATCGCGCGGGCATCGTGCTCCGCCTGTGCGAGCACCTCGCGGGCGATTACGTCTGCGTTGACGGAGGCGTCGGCGATGACCATCAACTCGCTCGGCCCCGCAGGACAGTCTATCGCAACTTCACGCGCCAGCTGGCTTTTTGCCTCTGAAACGAAGGCGTTACCCGGTCCGATGATCTTGTCAACGCGCGGCACCGATTCGGTTCCGGTTGCCATGGCCGCGATCGCACCGGCGCCCCCAATGGAAAAGACTCGCCCGACCCCGGCGATTGCCGCCGCCGCGAGAACCTCGACCGCAGGGAAGCCGCTCGACGTCGGCGGCGAACACAACACGATCTCACGAACGCCGGCGACACGTGCAGGGACGGCCCCCATCAATACACTGCTGGCATAGGCTGCGCTTCCGCCCGGTGCGTAAATGCCGACGATGTCGAGCGGATCCGGCCGGCGTATCACGACGACACCATCTTCAGGTTCGACACTTGTCGCGGTTGGCGCGAATGCGGTGTGAACTCGCTCGATATTGCGCGCAGATCGCCGCATTGCATCGAGAATGTCCGGTGGAATTTTATCGGGTGCCGAATCCACGACCGCACGCGGTACCTCGAGCCGATCCAGCTTCACCCGGTCGAGAGTCTCAGCGAGGTCGAGCAGAGCGCTATCACCCTCATCGCGTACGCGTCGAATGATCGCTGTTACCGTGTCCGCGATTCGCAGGCTCGATGAAGCCGAGCGATTCATGAGCTCGCCACGCCGGATGTCGTCGAGCCCGTCGAGTCTGCCCGCGTAGCGAAACATCGCGCGATCCAGTCCGGCAGTGCTCATGGTACCAGCCTCTCGATCCGCGTCAGCAGTATTCCCTCGGCGCCGAGATCCTTGAGGGCGGCGATCGTTCTATAAACCGCATCGGACCTTACCACCGCGTGTACTGCGACGAACACGCCGCCGTTCAGGATGTCGACGATCGTAGGACCGTTAATGCCCGGAAGGATTGTCTTGACCATATCGAGGGCTGTGCGCGGAACGTTGGCCATCAGGTAACGCTTATCCTGCGCGCGTATCACCGAGTCGAGGGCGGCAACGAGCTGGTCGAGTGACTGGAGTTTGGCAGGGGCCCACGAATTTGTCCGGTCACGCGCCGCGTACAATCCAGCGCTTGATGACATTACCGTCCCAATTTCGCGCAGGCCGTTGGTTCGCAACGTTGACCCCGTCGAAGTGATGTCGATTATGACATCGGCAATCCCGAGGTGTGGCGCGATCTCCGCGGCTCCGCTTATCGGAACTATCTGAACTGTTTTCCCAAGGTCTGCGAAGTATCGTCTCGCTATGGCCGGGAATGATGTAGCCACTCTTGTATTGGCCGCGATTCCAGCGATGTCGCGAGCTGGCGCTTCGTCGCGGCATGCAACGACCATCCGGCACCCGCCGAATTCAAGGTCCAGCAGCGGCTCGAGGTCTCGGCCGGCCTCGGCGATCAGGTCCGAGCCCGTGATGCCTGCATCGGCGGCACCGTCTGCCACGAACTCAGGGATATCCTGAGCTCGAACGAAGATTGCTTCGAACTCACCCCCGAGAGATGCAGTGAGTGCGCGCTCCTCCCGCACGAGAACGTCGAGGCCGGCCTGAGTGAACAGGAACCGGGAGCGGTCGGACAGTCTTCCCTTGTTTGGTAAAGCGATTCTCAGCATTTCAAAGTAGGTAGAAAAATCGGGATAGGGGGTAGCGGCTGATCGCTGCTACTCCCCTCCCACACCACCGGACATGCGGGTCCGCATCCGGCGGTTCAAAGAGTTGAGGTAGTTGGGGCAAGCCGAGGGACTCCGAGCCGTTCGAAGTATGACCCC
>JBBREF010000046.1:0-22810 GCA_038203205.1 Gemmatimonadales bacterium
GAAGCGACATCTATATCGCCGATGTCGATGGCTCGAACCTGCGTCAGCTCGTCAACAATCCAGGCAACGATCTGACGCCGGTCTGGTCGCCCGACGGACGACGAATCGCGTTTCAGTCTGACCGTGACGGAAACGAAGAGATCTATCTCGTTAATGCCGACGGCACGGGGCTTCGCAACCTGACAAGGAATCCCGCGAACGACGGTCACCCCAAGTGGTCCCCCGACGGATCATCGATCATCTTCAATTCAAACCGGGGCGCCGACAGCACCGATGAAGAGATGTACGAAATCCCAGTGGATGGTGGTTCCGCTCGCCTGCTCGTTCAGCTGCCAGGCTGGGATACCTACGCGTCGATCGAGCCGAACGGGCGACGTGTCCTCTGGCGACGCGTGCTCAATGAAACGGGGTTCGACGGCAACCTCGGCATCACCGGCCGCAACTCAGAGATCTTCATCATGGGCCGCGACGGCACGGCAGTGACGAACATCTCACGCAACGCTGCATTCGACGGATGGCCGTCGTGGTCGGCAGATGGCACAAGGATCGCATTCGCCTCGAACCGCTCGGGCCGTTTTCAGCTCCATACAATGCTTCCGGACGGTACAGACGTTCGGCAACTGACCAATGCGCCGGGTTCATTCACGAAACCGATCTGGTCGCCCGACGGGACAAAAATCGTGTGTACGCGCACACTCGACGGTAACGTGGAAATATTCGTTCTCGTTCTCCCACGCCCGCAGTAACTCTTATCGAATTGCCTGCTTCAGCGCAGCAATGATCCGGGGCGGTGAGGGGGCCGACATGCCGCGCGCACTCGTGTTCTGCATGACTACGATCGTCGTGCCATCGCCGGGGAAGTTCGCCCTAACGAGTCGGGCACTGACCGAAGCGCCAACTTGTGGCGCTCCGCGACCCCGTTCGCTGTTACGCTTCCCGATACCGGCGTACCCGAGCGCGGGGCGGAATGTGAGCTGGCGTTAGATCTACTTGAAACCAGAGCGGGCGACCGGACTCGAACCGGCGACGTCCAGCTTGGGAAGCTGGCATTCTACCAACTGAATTACGCCCGCGTTACACTTGATTGCTGAATGTAGCGAGCAACCCGCTTCCATCAAGACTTCCCACGGGACTAATGATCGCACTGGCGCTGTCCTGGTTCGGAATATCCATGCTTGGCGGCATCACGGCAGCGATCGCGGGATTCGGGATCGGGAGCATCCTGACTCCTGCGCTTTCGTCCCGTTACTCAGTTGCTGATGCAATTCTGGCGGTCTCGATTCCCCATGCGGTTGCCACTTCCCTCCGATGCTGGCGACTCAGGGGCGCAATCGATTGGAGCCTTCTGAAAGGTTTTGGTGTCGCAAGCGCCATTGGCGGTATTACAGGCGCATTCCTCCTGCTGCGGTTCGAGTCTTACGCCTCGACCGTGCTCGGTATCCTGCTGATCGCCACCGGACTCGCCGGCCTCACCGGCTGGAATACCCGGTCCAAGCCTGGCCCGAACGCGAGCGTTCTCTTTGGCGCGATTTCTGGTTTGTTCGGAGGAATGGCCGGTAACCAGGGTGGCTTGCGCGCAGCGGCGCTCACGACATACCGGCTGACTCCTTCCCAGTTCGTGGCTACGTCGACCGCTGTCGGCCTGATGGTCGATGCCGCCAGGCTCCCAGTGTACATCGCGCGCGGATCGGGAAGGATGCTGGATCTGGCATTGCCCATCGCGATCGCCACAGCCGGGGTAGTCGCAGGAACGCTCGCCGGAGAACGAGTCCTCATGAGCCTGTCGCCCGCACGTTTCAGACAGACGATTTCAATTTTGATTCTGGCCCTCGGCGCCTGGCTGCTGTTGCGATGACGGAAGTTGCCCCAGGGGGTTTGCACGAGCGTAGCGCCCGCCATATTAAGACGATGGCCTTCGACGGCGACTGCCATTCAATGGCGCAGCGTGCACTGGAGCTAGACTCCATAGCTCCCCTGGTCGAGCACGACCCGGCCGAGTGCGAGATGTGCGCTGAATATCAGAAGGATTTCTACGAGTTTGCGAAAGTTGCTCTTCCGCGGCTGGCCGAGGCGTACCTGGAGCTGTCGAACAAATCCGTGGAGGCATTCGAGAATGCCAAGATGCGGGGGCGCTTTCTCGAGGATCTTCAGGAAGAGAATGTCAGGTTGAAGAAGGAGCTGGAGGCGCGCGAGTCAGACATCGAGGAGCTTCAGACGCCACAGGAAAAGCGAAAATGGCTGCGCTGAGCCTCTAGTACATCGGCTTCGGCTCTTCCGGTTTGAGGCCGAGGTTCCTGCAGCGCTCGAAATAGGCGTACAAGGCGCGAGTGAAGTTCCGCTCGACAAAGCGGACGGAGATCGCCTTGAAGGTGACGACGTCATCGATGTCGAGCACGCGTCCGTGCAGCATACCGTCACGATCCCGCTCGACTCGCGCGCGATACCCTTCCACCTCGTAGAGTAGCGATAGCATCGTCTAATGACGATCGAAGCCTCGACGTGGTGACAACAACGCGACCTGCATGCGGCCCGATTTGCGGCAATAAAGCACCGGGTTTGCCTGCGCCACTGGCACCTGTGGGCCCGGCCCGGCCGTTCCTTTCGCAGCTACTCTTACTGCGCCACAGATTTGCGCCGCGGGCGCGCTCAGGCCGTACGACGCAACTGCAGTGGTGTTTGCCGACAAGCAGGAACGCAGTCGCCCGCTCTCTGCAATCCACGGCGCGTGTTCCTGGGAGCGAACAGCGGTGCGATGTGCGGGCAGCGCAATGAGATTTGCGAGAACCAGAACCGCGAGGAGCGGAGTTACAACGCGTGCGAGCCTGTGATTTTGGACTCGAATCCGGCCGAGTGCTGCTGCCGCTGCAACGGCTATGCAGACAAGCTGAGGCAGCCAGTAGTAGACCCGCCGACTTGCAGGCCACACCAGTGACTCGAGCCGCGCAAACATCGCGACGTAGAGCGCGATCGACGTAAGCACCGCCACGAGCAACATTACAAATCCCTTCTTTCGCCAGGGCGTCGAATCTCCCTCGCCGGTTCTCCAGAGGGACGCTGCTATTACGATGGTGACGATGACACCTGCGTAGAGCCCGCCATTTCCAAAGTACTGGCTGACGTGTTCGAGCCAAAGCGACACCGCCGGACCGTAATGCTCCGGGTCGAGGAACGTGAAGCGGAGGCGCACTCGTTGATCGGTTGTATCGGGCAAATAGCCGTCAGCCATGAAACTGAGCCGCGGTCCGACCGCAACGCTCCACAGAATGTTCGCTGCGAGTCCGGCGCCAAGCGCCATCAGCACGCGTGCGGCCCGCGCGAGTGGTCCGGCAACAATGACCATAATGCCGATCAGCAGGATCAGGTAGACGCCGAGTCGATCGCTCATGCCCATGAGCGTCGCGGAGATTGCAAGGAGGATTAGCCGTCGCGTGCGTGCGGTGTCGACCGGCGACCGCATGAGCTCGTTCACTGCTCCCAGCGCGATGACGAAAAACACTGCTGCAAGAATCTTTGCGGGTCGATAATAAAATCCTGAAAGACTCGCGACCGGCGAAGACAGGAGCAGGCAGACGATGAGCCCCGATAGCGTTCGGTCGATGCCGGCAAAAAGCCTGGGAAGCAGTCGCCACAGCATCACAGCAATGGCCATGAGCCCGGCGAAATGAGTTACCGAGTAAAGGTGTGGCGCTCCTGACCGCGCCCCCAGGACGACCGCCTGTGCGTCGAGCCAACCGAAAAGAAAGCTGAGCTCCCTGCCCTGATAGCAGTCCCATTCATTGTGATGAGCGCTGAATAGCTTCGAGAGGAGGCCACGTCCGTCGACGTAATTGGCGAGGAAAAACTGGCCTTCGTAGTGAGCGTAGCCGCCCTGGAGGAGTACCGCGCCCAATGCAATCAGCATGAGGAAGGCTGCGGGCCAGAAATACTTCTCTCTCGGGGAATGAGCGTAGGGGGACACGTTTGCGCTCATCTCGGGGAAGTCACGAAAGAAAAGCCAGCTCCGAGGATCGAACTCGGGACCGCTCGATTACGAATCGAGTGCTCTACCGCTGAGCTAAGCTGGCGAACTCGTCGAGAACTGACATGCCCTGGAGCGGACTCGAACCGCTATGCCTTTCGGCACCACCCCCTCAAGATGGCGTGTCTACCAATTTCACCACCAGGGCAAACAACACTGCAGCCATTAGCTATTTGCTGTTCGCTCTTAGCATGGCCTTTCTCAAATTCTGACAGCGAATAGCGAATAGCTAATAGCTGCTGTATAGCGGGGCCGACGGGGGTCGAACCCGCGACCTCTCGAGTGACAGTCGAGTGCTCTAACCAACTGAGCTACGGCCCCTGAAACATGATGCACCTGCAACAACACCTGCACCTGCAACAACACCTGCAGCAACACTTTCAACTCTACTACGACTCCCCAATAGCCCCAAGGGGAATCGAACCCCTCTCTGCACCGTGAAAGGGTGCCGTCCTAACCGATAGACGATGGGGCCGATCTATCAATAGCGCTAACGGGATTCGAACCCGTGTTTGGGCCTTGAGAGGGCCCCGTCCTAGTCCCCTAGACGATAGCGCCGCGGTTTTGACCCGTAGCCCTGAAGTATAAACCCGACAAATACGATTTGAAAGCGCCGCGCTGCCGCCAATCTTCAGCTTCCAATGAAGGAGAAGTACAGCCCGAACCTTGTTGTTATTGATTATGACTCGCCTCAGGCGGGAACTTAGTGAGGCGAGAAATCCGACAGGCCCGGAGGGAATCGAACCCCCAACCGCCGGTTTTGGAGACCGGTGCTCTACCAATTGAGCTACGGACCTACAACCCTTGCATTTACTTCCTGCGAGGGTGGCTGACGGGAATTGAACCCGCAACCCCCGGTGCCACAGACCGGTGCTCTAACCGATTGAGCTACAGCCACCAGAAACAAGTGCGGACTGCGGACTGAAAACCCAGCCAACAGCTTACGGCAAACAGCAAACAGCAAACAGCTTACAGCTTCAATATGATCTTAACCGTGCTAAAGGGCTGAATCAACCAACGCAACAACCCTCCCGTAGTTCCAGTCCGCCCTCCCGCATTCCGCATTACGTCCGCAATCCGCAATGCCCTTGGGAACCAGCCGGAACACCCCGGTAACTACTTGGCTCTGTCCATGTATTCGCCGGTGTTCGGATTCACGCGAACCTTCTCGCCGGTCTTCACGAACTCGGGCACGTTGATCGTAACGCCATTCTCGAGCTTCGCAGGCTTCGCCGACGCATTCTTCGTCGCCGTCTTCATCACCGCCGACGTGTCAACAACCTCGAGGATCATCGAATTCGGCAGCTGGATTCCGATCGGTCGCCCGTTGTAATACTCAGCCTGGATCTTCATGCCCGACTGCATCCACTGGGCATTGTCACCAAGCATCTCCTCATCCATCTCGAGCTGATCGTAGTTCTCGGTGTTCATGAAATGGAACGTGTCGCCGCCCTGATACAGGAACTCGAGATCGTGCGTCTCCATCGAAGCTTTCTCGACGGTGTCCGCCGCACGGAACCGATGCTCGAAGCTCGAACCCGACCGAAGATTCTTCAGTTTCGCCTGAACCATCGCCCGGAGATTGCCGGGCGTATGATGGCGGAACTCTATCACACGGCAGGGATCGCCCTCGAACACGAGCACCATACCCCTGCGGATCTGAGTTGCTGGAAATGCCATTTTTACCGATTCCAATGAGAAGCGCCGCTTCCTTCCCACCCCCTCACCTTGGGGATGCCCGGACTCGGCGCGCGTGTCTGGTATATCTCTGAGCTAGCCCTGAAATTTAACCGCTATTTTTGCCCCGGTAAACCTCCTCGACCACCGGGCGCAGCGCCTTCCAGACATTCCCGGCCACCACCTTCTCCCCCTTCTCATTGGGATGCACCCCGTCAGCCTGATTCAGATCATCGTGACCGGCCACGCCCTCCAGCAGAAAAGGAAGCAGCGTCAGAGCTTCAGCCTTGGCGACCGCCACGTACGCCTGGCGGAATCTTGATGTGTAGGCGGCGCCAAGATTCGGCGGGGCCTCCATCACGGCAAGAAGAATCCGGGCGTCAGGCTGCGCCCTCCGAACCTCCTTCACTATCGCGCTCAGGTTCGTTCGCAGCGAATCGGCGTTGAGGGCACGCAAAGCATCGTTGCCACCGGTTTCGATGACCACCACATCGGCCGGTTGTTTCATCACCCACCCGATCCGCCTCACCGCGCCGGCGGATGTTTCCCCGGAAAGTCCAGCGTTGACGGCAACAATGGGCGTTCCACTCTCGGCAGCCATTACCTCGATCTGGCGAGGGAACGCGATCGCAGGGTCAAGCCCGTAGCCCGCTGTGAGGCTCGTCCCGAAGAAGACGACAGTTACTTTACCAGAGTTCGCAGAGTTAGAGGCAGAGGGCGCAGATTTCAGCGAAGGCGGAGAGGAAAGCGCGATTGAATCGGAAGACGCACTAGTCTCCGGTGCAACGTCCTCGGGCTTTTGGCCGGCGTCGCAAGCCGCCAGGAACAGCGGGATCATCCAGACCAACGAATATCTAATGCTCATTGCAAGAGAAGTTACACGCGAATACAGGAGCGGCGACCATCAAATCGCCGTGCTCAAGGGAGTGTCGTTCGAGATTCCCCAGGGCGGCTTCGTAGCAATCGTCGGACCTTCCGGCAGCGGAAAGACGACTTTGCTCGGTTTGCTCGCCGGACTCGATACACCGACACACGGCAAGGTGATCCTCGACGGCCACGACCTTACCGCCATGAACGAGAACCAGCGTGCAAAGCTGCGGGGAGAAAAAGTCGGTTTCGTGTTCCAGAGCTTTCAGCTCATACCAACGCTGACCGCCCGAGAAAATGTTCAGGTTCCGCTCGAGCTCCAGGGGGTCGAAGGGGCCGCGGCACGCGCGGATGAGCTGCTCCAGCGCGTCGGACTGGGCGAGCGTGGACACCATTTTCCGATGCAACTGTCAGGCGGCGAGCAACAGCGCGTTGCAATCGCGCGGGCCTTCGCGAATGCGCCACGCATCCTCTTCGCGGACGAGCCCACGGGTAACCTGGATGCAAACACCGGCGTTCGCGTTTTCGACCTTCTCGAGTCGCTCAATCGCGAACAGGGTTCGACCATCGTTCTGGTTACGCACGACGGAGTCCTCGCACAGCGTGCCGCACGCACGATCCGGCTGGCTGATGGAGCAGTCGTAAGCGACACTGAGGCTGCGGCGTGACCGGTTCGGCACCGGAGTTCCAGCAGCGGGCATCACTCAGGCAGCTCGCCGGCCTGACCTGGCGGGAATCGAGGAGCGCACGCAGGCGCCTCCTGCTCTACATGTCGGCAATATCGCTCGGGGTCGCTGCGCTCGTCGCAATCGACTCATTTGCGGCGAACGTAACGCGATCGATTCGCGAGCAATCGCGCGCACTGCTCGGCGGCGACATCTCGTTCACCTCGCGGCGTCCGTTCTCCCCGGAACAACAGGCACTCCTCGACTCGGTGAAGCAGCAGTACAATGCCGAGTTCTCGCGGATCGTCACGTTTCCCTCGATGGCGCTGATTCAGCGGAGCGGCGGAACTCGCCTCGTACAAGTTCGCGCAGTCAGTCCCAACTATCCGCTCTACGGAATCATCACCACCGAGCCCGCCGACCGGCTCGTCGCGTTGCAGACGGGGCCCAACGTTCTCGTCGATCCGTCCCTGCTCGTATCGCTCAGTGCGCGCGTAGGAGACACTCTTTCGCTCGGGCTCGCAAGATTTGTAATCGCCGGAGTACTCAAGGATGTTCCAGGTTCGCCCGGTGTCGCGGAAATCATCGGGCCAAGGGTAATGATCCCTGAGCGGTATCTGCCTGAAACGCAGCTCCTCGTTTTTGGCAGCACCGCCGAATACGACATGCTTGCGCGGATTCCGTCTGGAGCGGACCCGCAGAAGATCGTGATTTCGCTCAGACCTCAACTCGAGCGAACGCAATTGCGCGCAGTGTCCGCGACCAGAAGTGAAGAGAATACAACCGAGGCAATTCAGGAGCTGAGCGAGTTCATAGGAATCGTGGGTCTCGTTGCGCTGCTGCTCGGCGGAGTGGGCGTTGCAAGCGGCGTGCGGGCCTTTGTATCGAGAAAAATCGATACGGTGGCGATACTGCGCTGCCTCGGGGCATCGAGCGGTCAGGTGCTCGCGATGTATGTCGCGCAGGCTGCCGCAATGGGCCTCATCGGCGCGGTTGCAGGCGCCGCTCTTGGCGTGCTCGTGCAGTTCGGGCTGCCATCGGTATTCGGAGACTTCCTTCCAGTCGACGTGAAAGTCACGCTCGAGCCACGCGCGATCATAACCGGAATTCTCGTTGGCGGATGGATTGCGCTGATCTTCTCGCTGCGTCCGCTTCTCGCGTTGCGCAATGTCTCGCCGCTCCAGACACTCAGGCGGGATGCTGATTCGGAAATCCTGCGCATGCGCTGGAACGACATTCCGCGTGTTCTGGTGAATGTCGCGCTCGTTGCAAGCGTCGTTGCGATAACAGTTTTCAGGTCATCGGAAGTGCAGCAGGGACTGTGGATCAGCGCCGCGACTCTCGGCGTGCTTGGAATTCTGACGCTGAGCGCGATGTTCCTTTCGTGGGTCGCCCGCAGGACACTGCGACAGCGCTGGCCGTACGTCGTGAGACAGGGTGTTGCGAACCTCTACCGCCCCGCGAACCAGACTCAGTCAGTCATCCTGTCGCTTGGCTTCGGCGCTTTCCTGATCACTACGCTTTACCTGGTGCAGTCGAACCTGCTAAACCGTTTCGAGATTAGCGCGGCCGGATCCGATGCGAACCTCGTGTTCTTCGATATTCAGGATGACCAGCTCCCCGGAGTGGACTCGCTTGTGCGCAGCAGGGGCCGTGTTCTTCAGACGGCTCCTGTAGTAACGATGCGCATCGCTGCCATCAACGACAGGCGGTCGGAGGATATCATCACGGAGGAGCGGCTGCGGCGCGCGGCTGATTCGCTCGTGCGCGCACGCGGTGGCGCGGCGGCCGACTCCGTTGAGAAGGCGGCCGATGCTCGCCGTCGCGGGGGCGCCGGGCAGCCCTCTGGCCGTCCGTCATGGGCGCTGCGGCGCGAATACAGGTCGACCTATCGCGATACAGTTACGTCCGGCGAGAAGGTCGTCGAAGGAAAATGGTTCGGTGCGTCTGCACTGAACAGCAACAGTGATACTGGAGAAGTTTCGCTCGACTCGGACGTTGCGGGTGAGCTCAATGTCAAGATCGGCGACATCATAACGTGGAATGTTCAGGGGGTCGAGATCCCGACCCGACTGACGAGCCTGAGGGAAGTCACCTGGGCGAGATTCGAACCGAATTTTTTCGCGGTGTTTTCTCCTTCATCGATGCGCAATGCCCCGAAGCAGCACGTGATTCTTGCGAGCGTTGAAGGCAATCCGGTGGTGTCGGCACTTCAGCGCGATATAGTGTTGCGGTACCCCAATGTCTCGAGCGTCGATCTATCACTGATCAGGGAAACGATTGAGCGAATCGTCACGAAGGTGTCGACGGCCGTGCGCTTCATGGCGCTCTTCAGCCTTGCGATGGGCATCCCGGTCCTCTTCAGCGCAGTTGCCGCAACGCGTCGCGACAGGATTCGCGAGGGGGTGCTGCTCAAGACGCTTGGCGCAAGCCGCGGACAGATCATGCGCATTCTCCTTGCGGAATATGCGCTGCTCGGACTGCTCGGCAGCCTGACGGGCATGGTGCTCGCCATCGGCGGCGGCTGGGCACTGACTCACTTTGTGTTCGAGGCCGAGTTCACCCCTGCACTGGTTCCCGCTTTTCTGATCGCGGGAGCCATGCTGGCGCTTACGATTGCAATCGGGCTCCTCGCGGGTCGGGATGTGTTCAGGGAGACGCCGATGTCGGCATTGCGAGAGGCGTGAAGCACCGGGAACTGCTCAGTCAGTTTCCGGTACCACTTGCAGCAATTCGATGCTGCGCTCCTCTCGCCAGATTTTATACTGCCGGTCCCCATCCTGACTCTCATGTCCCTTGAACTTCGTCAGTCTTGCCGCAAGCTGTTTCTGGTCGCTGTACTCGCTGCGTGCAGTGAATCGACAGCGCCGCCGAGGCCGGCTTCGGTAACCATAGACAACACGTCTGTGGCTGACGGTATCGCTGGGACTATCCTGACGACACCGCCCGCGTTCGTTGTGAAGGACGGTAACGGCAACAGCATGGGCGGAGTGAGCATCACGGTCGCGGTCACAGCCGGCGGTGGAACGGTTACCGGAACCCCAACACAAACAGCAAGCGGCGGCTCCACGCCCGTTGGGCAGTGGACGCTCGGTACGATCGCTGGCGTAAATACGATCACCGTCACGGTAGATGGGCTTCCGCCGCTCGTGATCACCGTCACTGGGCGTGCCGGACCACCCGCGTCGCTCGCATTCGTATCCGGTCAGGAACAGTCGGTGCTCGCGGGAACTATCGTGAATACTGCCCCGGTGGTCCAGGTGCGTGACCAGTTCAACAATGGTGTGCCCAACGTCCCGGTGCAGTTCACGATCGCCGAGGGTGACGGTGCGGTATCGAGCTCGCCGGTGGTTACCAATGCTTCGGGCAATGCAGCGGCGCCGCAGTGGCGCGTTGGCAGGAGCGCGGTCACTCAGATATTGCGAGCAACCGCCGGCACTCTCTCGACGCAGACTTCAGCTTTCATAAATACTGCATACGATATCGATCTCCGCTTCGTTGGCCCGCCAATGCCGGCGGCCGCTACAAATGCGTTCACCGCAGCCGCTGCGAGAATCCGCGGCAGTGTAATCGGCGACCTTTCGGATGTGTCTGCCGGAGCTGGCACCGACCTCACTGACTGCGGCTTGCCTGGGGTAGTAATATCAGGAATAATCGACGACCTCGTCATCTATGCTTCTGTACTCCCGATCGACGGGCCGGGGAGAATTCTTGCGCGCGCGGGACCGTGTTTCGTTCGTCAGACCGGTCGGCAGACCATAATCGGCGTCATGCAGTTCGATAGCGACGATACGCAGACGCTCATCGATCAGGGGCGCCTGCGCGACGTAATCCAGCATGAAATGCTTCACGTGGTCGGCGTGGGGACCCTGTGGGGAGAATTCGGTGTCCTCGCCGGAGCGGGAACCCCGGAGGTGCGCTACACCGGCGCGCTTGGAGTCGGAGGCTGCATCGCTATAGGCGGAGCCGCGGTATGTCCGGGCAGTGTTCCAGTCGAGGCAACCGGGGGCGCCGGAACAGCGGACAGTCACTGGAGGGAAAGCGTTTTCGGGACAGAGCTGATGACAGGATTTGTTGGACAGTCGAATCCGCTGAGCTCGATGACCATCCAGTCACTTGGAGACGTGGGCTACGTCACCAATCCGGGTGGCGCTGATTCATACACTGTTCCGAATCCATCTTCATCCGCGCTGCTGCACCAGTTGTCAGAGCCGCCGCCAGTATGGGAAGAGATGAAGATGCCTGTGTTTACGATGAGGCCGGACGGTCGCGTCGAGAGGCTGCGCAGACAATGAGAATCGCGCTTGTCGCTGCCGTAGTGCTTGCTGCGGCCTGTTCCGACAGGAATGCAGCGCCCGTCGACAGCGCTTCGGCGTCAGATAGCGCAGGCGTGACCGGCAATGTTGACGCGGCATCTCCGCAGGCCGACACGATGCCAGCGTATCCGCCGGCCGACGCGAGTGGAAACATTATTGGCGAAACCAGGAAGAGCTCCGGAGGTTTCGGCCAGGATCCGCCGGCCGGAAGCATCGGGCGGGACAGCGCTTACGGGCCGGTCGGGACGATGGATTCGCAGGGAAACCGGGATACAATTCGAAGGTAGCCTGGCGTGAGTTTCGGGTTTAATCCCTGCTTATTGTGTGCGAATGATTATGAAGTGAGCCCCGCTGAACGTCGCCGCGGTAGCGAGATCGGTGTTCGTCATCCTGAACAATCGAGGTGCCGCGCCCGCCGCTCTCGAGAACCGGAAGTAGTTACCCGATGCCGATCTCACCTGTAACGGATTAGCGCTGAAGCTTGCGGTATTGATCTGAGTGATCAGCAGCGGGTAGGTCTGCGTCGGTGTGTTCACGCGAGCGACGTTGCTCCGCATGTTATAGGTGCGGTAAGTGTACCTTGACGCGAGATCCGGAATGTCCGCGTCGTCGGTGGCGTTTGCAGTCATCCACCCGGTGGTCAGCGAATCGAATGAGACATTCCCTGCCCTGCCCGTCAGGTTTACTACACCCGTGTCCGGTCCCGCCACCAGCGACTTGATGAACGACTTGATGTCGCCTGCCGGTGCGTGATGGTCAGCCGCATAACGAAGCAGTGACCACGCGGCACCGCGAACCGCGAGTGAGCTGTCGGCAAATTGACTCGTTGGCGCGTTTGGTCCTGGATTCTGGAGGTATCTCGCGAGGCGCGCAAAGTTCTGGAAGAAGAAAGCGTTGAAGTCGTTGATCTGCGCCCCGTTGCTGGTCAGCTGTTCGAACGTGTAGTTCCCCGTTTCATTCAGCCCTTTCAATACGCGGCCGTTCAGATCTTCGGCGAAATGAGCTAGCGCCTCGTCAAGCCATATGGCCTCCAGCTCGGTTGTCACCGGATGCCGAATCCTCTCGGAGGCGTTGATCATGTGCTGGAACTCGTGTGCGATGGTCCCGCGCGTGCCCTGCCGCACATCAGCAGTCGTTCGCTTGTTCCCGTTTATAGTGCCGTCAGGGTCCGGAGCAAGCACATAGAAAAGCTCGGCCCTGTTGGTCTGCGGACAGCTTGAAGCCGGAAAGAGATCGCCTGCAAAGAAAAAGCCGCCGACGAAGCCAGTGGGGTTGCCCACCGGTGTAAGCTTGTTCACTTCAGGCGTGTAAAGAATGATGATGCGGGAGTTCGCATCAAGATCGAGCGGGGTGCCGAAATAGCTTACGTCCGTCGGATAGATGAGATTGTCGAACTCGGTTGCAATCTCCTGGAACTCAGTTGCGCTGAATCCGCCTGAGGGCGCCGCGTCATCGGTATAAATGATCGCCCTGGTGCCGATGTTCCGCACTGTGGCGGTTATGGTCTTGAAGTCACTGCAGGACTTCGGCACCTTGAACTGCGTCTTTTCACCGACGACGACCGCCGCGGTGCTGACCGAATAACGCGGTCCCCGCTCGAGGGAACCTGCGGAGTACGCTCGCTGAGCCGATGGGAGGTTCAGCTCTCTTCGCTCAGTCGCCCGCAAACCTTTCTCAAAATCCGTCTGCAGGTCGAGCACGGGGTTGGCCGGGCTTATTGTCAGTGATGCTGCAATTCGTACCGGGCTCGCCAGGAGTGTCGTCGACGGAACCACGTCGCCCGTATCGGCCCTGAGAGCGTATGACGGCAAAGCGTCGGGAAGAGCATTCGTATTTGCGGTGATGACGATATACTGTGACGGAGCAACTTGCCTCGCGATTCTGATGCATCCCTTGCTCTCGAGCGCGCTCAGGACTCGCACCTGGCCAGGAGCCAGATCCAGCACGACCGGCCCGTCAGCACATACCGAGGACACAGGGACTACCTGAATGGGCGCGGTTCCCGTGATTCCGTCGACAGTTCCCTGAATCGTCGCATTGCCCGGAGCCACTCCCCGAATCACTCCGGTGGCTGACACCGTCGCAATGCTCTGGTTCAGGCTCGACCACGCGATGGACTTTCCCGACAGCGAGTTGCCGGCCTGATCCTTCACCACCGCATTGGCCTGAGCGGTTTCGCCGACCGCAATCACAGTCGGACTCGAGGAAACCAGCACCGCTGTCGTCACCGCAGGGTCGGTGATATCCGTGCCCTTGCAGGCAGCAACTAGCAACAATGCAAACACGACGGCTGACTTACGCATTCTGGGGGCTGTTCCTGTCAATTGATGAGACAACTTCAGAAAGGACAACATTGTATTACACGGAACACGCTGGAACGGTCAAACCCCCGCCCTTTCCCCGAACGCTACCTGCCATGCACAGAACGAGCAAGCCGAAAAATGTCTCGAGGCATTCAAATCCCGCATAACTGAAATGCCAGCTGGCGGAGGCAGTGAACCCCTCCACCAGCTGACATTCAGTTGTCGCTTCCTGCCAGTTCCGCCCGGGGTTTCCCCCGGGCTTCGCACGCCCTAGATGTTGGGGTTAGCGTTGACCTCGATCGTCGGAAGCGGCCAGCAGGTGATCGTCGTGTCATAAATCTGGCCAGTCGTGCTGCCAGGATACGGACCCGTCGGGAAAAGGTTGATGTTGTCGTATCTCAGGTAACGGCGGAGATCGCCAAGGCGATGGCCGGCGAGATAAAAATCGCGTGACCGCTGATCCCGAAGTTCAGCCATCAGCGCGGCACCGGTGAGATCCACCGGCCCCTGTTGCCCCACCGCTCGCCGCTCATTCACGAACGCAAGCGTTGCTGCGGTCGGACCGTTTACCTCCGCGACTATATAACGGGCTTCCAGTCCGGTTGCGACCTTGTGGCCCATCTCCGTGGCGAAAGCACCGCCGGTGCTGCCCGTCTGTCCGTTATAAGTGGTATACATCAGAGGCGAAAGAGGGACGCCCGCTCTCGCAGTGGAAGTCGCCGCAAGGATTCGCGGGATGCGTGGATCGGTCACCATCGCTTCGAACGGCGTGGCTCTCATCCACCCGTTGGTCGATCCTCCGCCAATACGGTTGTAGACACGAGACCACTCGCTTGCGTTCGCGGACCCGTACCACAGGTTGTACTCGAAATTGGCAGGCACCTGCGCAGCGAACGCCGCCGCAGCGGTTTTATCGTTCTTGCCCAGCGACGCGCGCGCAGCGCCGACGCGAGCGAGGTTGATCACCGAGTCCGCTCCAAGGACAGCGCTTTGGACCAGCGGCGTGCGAGCCTGCACCTTGGCCTTCCATGCCGTCGCGACGGTTATCGCTTTGTTGAAATGCGCCACGGCGTCCGTGAACATTGCCTCAGGACTCTTTGGCACGCCGAGGTCGATCGGTGTCACGCAGAAACTTTCCCCGAGAGCCACATAACCATACCCGGCAAATGCATACGCCCGCGCAACGCGCAGGTCGCTTGCGGCGGAATCCGGCATGAGCGTTTCCATCCGACGCGCCGCGTCTTCCGCAAGAAAGCGCGCGCGTTGCACGGGTGAATAGATGAACGCGGGGATGTACGTCATGTCCGCGTACAGCTCACGGCGATCGATCTGCCCCTCTTCGGCGAATGGGTTGCCGCCGTTGTTATTGGTAATCTCATCGGTGAACTGCCCGTTCCACCAGGTCAGGTCGTCGTACGACGCCTGGAACCCATAAATCGGCGCGTTCGCGAGCAGGTTCACGTAAGCGATGTTGTTCACATCCGGCTCTTCAACCGCGCCGGGATTTTCTGCGACCAGGAAGTCGCTGCACGCGGACATGGCAACAACCGAGACCGCCACTGCGGCGATCTTGCGGAGCTGCACACGAATTCCGCGGCGAGTATTCATATGTGTCATGATGTCGTCGCTCCGCATCAGTATTGCAGGTTGATCGAGGCCGAGAATCTCCGGGCCGCGGGTGCTGCGTAGGAATCCACTCGAACGAAGTTCCTTCCACCGTACGAGCTCACTTCCGGGTCGGCTCCCGGGTAATCGGACCATATGGCCAGGTTACGTCCTGAGAACGTCAGGCTCGCACCGCGCCCGCCGATATATCTCGTGAGTGATGCAGGCGCATCGTAGGTAAGCGACACTTCACGCAGCTTCGTGAAATCCGCTTTCTGAATCCAGATGTAATCGATTCCCGCGTTTCGCCGGACTGCCAGTTCGGCCGCAAGGACGCTGTCTGAAGCATTCTGAGGAGCCCGGGCACGCGGGTCCATGTTGGCTGCGCAGTTATCGTTGCTCTGGCAGCGGTTTTTTTCCTGGAAATTGTAAAGGTGGTGGCCGCCCTTGTAGTCGAGGAGGGCGTAGATCCTGAAACTCTTGAACACAGTAAGTGTGTTGGAGAAACCAACCTCGCGCTTCGGCGCCGGTGTTCCGGCGTAGCGCCGCGCGGTGTCGCCCACTGCGAAGGTCGCAGCGCCTGCGGCGGTCAGGATTGGCTTTCCGTTCTCATCGCGCCGGGCCGGCAGGATGAAGTAGCTCCCAAGAGGATATCCTTCCCTGTGCTGCTGCACCGTGCCGTACGCCTGGCCCGTCGGGTTCTGGGAAACGAGCCCTTCGATTCCGAACGCTTCGAGCTTGTTCTCATTCGTCGCGTATGTGATGCGTGAATCCCAGTCGAAGTTGCGAGTCTGGATCGGCCGCCCGAATAACGCGACCTCGATGCCCTTGTTCGACACCTTGCCAAGATTGGTCAGGCGCGATCCGATAAATCCGAGCGACGGAGCGACACCAATACTCTGGAGCATGTCCGTCGTCACCTTGTTGTAATAGGTGAAGTCCACGCCAACACGCTCGCTGAACAAGCCAGCGTCGAACCCGAGCTCGATCTCCGAACCAGTCTCCGGCTTCAAATCCGGATTGCCGAACGCGCTCGTGCGAAGTGCAGAACCCACAGTTGTCGGGTTGAGCATGACGCGATCGATCGTGTACGTCTGTGGCGCCGAGTAAGCACTTGGCGCACGGCCGGCACGGCCCCATGCCGAGCGCAGCTTGAGAGACGTTATCCTGGCCGAATTGAGGAAACTCTTTGCGGCAGGCTCGTCGGACATTACGTACGAGACCGAGAGCTTTGGATATACGATGAGGTCGAAGTCGGTTCCGAACGACGAATGATCATCGGCACGAACCGCTGCCGTGAGGAAAAGCCTGTCGCTGAATCCCAACTGTTCCTGGATGTAATACCCGACGCTGTTATTCTCGCTGAACGATTCGGATCCACTCGAACGCTGAAGCAGATTGACGAGCGTTACGTCAGGAGCTCCGATGCCGATACCAGTTGCACCCAGAGTATTGCTCTGGTCTGCGATGACCTGCGATCCGAAGGTGGTCGTCGACTTGATGGTAGCCGACGGGTCGAAATTGAGTGTTCCAGCATAGTCGACAGTGACGACGCGGCGGGTCGGCACGCGGCGCAGGTTGGCGCCCGATGCAGCATCAGCGTCCTGGTTGATGTCAACGACGCCTGGCAGGAAGAGCAGCTGTGCCTGGGCAAGGGTGTTGTCTATACCCATCGTAAGCCGATTCTGGAAGAACGTCCACGGGCTGTAAGTGAACGTTCCGCCGAACGTATACCGTTCCGTGTCAGTGTAGTTCTGGTACCGGTTCGATCCATCGGGGCTCACCGTGCTCCAGCCCTCGTTGCCTTCGCCCCGAGGCGGAACGCGGCCCGGGAGCCCGCGGCGCGCGCTCAGCAGGATGCTGTTGGCCGACTCATCCTGAATCGGAAGGCGGATGCGGCCTTCCTGCCAGTTCAGGTTGAGGGCGACGTTCAGCTTGTCACTGGGCGAGAAGCCGAAGTTTGACCGAATCGACGTACGGTTGTTGTCACTCGTATAGTAGAAACCCTGCTCTGTGTCGCGGTCGCCGGCGACGTAGAACTGGTAGTTGTTACCGCCGCCGCGTGCGCTCAGCGAGAGGCGCGAGAGGTCACCTTTGCGCGTCGCGCGCGAATCCCGCTCGAGCGGATTATCAGTCAACACAGTCCCGGCTGCCACTCCCTGACAACCAGGCCACAGCGGCACGACCTGCCCGCTCACTGTCGTCGTCGCAGCCTGCTTCGCGGCATCGCAGAACGTGTAATTCTGCTCCGGCATGTAATAGTACTCGTTCGAGCCACGCTCAGCCTTGATATTCCACTGAATGCTCTGCTGGCCTCGCGCGCCCTTCTTCGTAATGATCTGAATGACGCCATTCGCCGCCTCGGCGCCATAGAGCGTGGCCGCGGCCGGTCCCTTGATCACTTCGATCGACTCGATGTCATTCGGGTTCAGGCTATTGAGAGCCGACGTGACCTGCGATGACTGGGCCAGTCCTGCTGTACCACCACCCGTCGCCGGGAACTGTCCGAAGTCGTCGATGTTGAAGCGGATACCGTCGATGAAAACCACCGGCTTGTAGCCGCTGAGCGAGCTCGCTCCACGAATTCTGATTTCGCCGGCCGTGCCTGGTGCGCCCGATCCCGGAAGAATCGACACACCCGGTGTCTTCGACTGGAGGACTTCAGTCACATTGAGGATCGAGGCCTTGCTCGTCAGCTCGGCGACGTCGATCGTCGTGATGGAATTGCCGAGCGTCTTCTTCTCGGCGGATCCGCCGGTGCCCGTCACCACCATCTGCTCGAGCTGCGTGGCAGAGACCGACAATGCGAAGTCGACGCGGGTCTCGGCGCCTGCTCCGATAGTTACCGTGCGTGTCTGGCGCGTGTATCCGAGGCGACGGGCAACAACTTCGCGCTGACCGGAAGGCGCGTTCGTGATGACGTAGTCGCCGTTCGCATTGGTGACTGCACCGACAGTTGTGCCGGTGATGTTCACCTGAGCTTCGGGGATAGGACGCTGACTGCTTGCGTCCATTACGCGTCCTCTGATAGTTCCATTGCTTTGTGCGGAGGCGGTTCCAAGTGGAACAGCCATGATTGCCATGACGGCGATCGCGCGCGCAAGCAGTCTGGAAATGCGTACAATACTGGGCATTACCGTACTCCTGGAGAGCGGTGGCGGGGACAGCTGTTTAACATTCGCGCCCCAAGTTTGCCATCGGCAGTGCGGCGCGTCAAGGTAAATTCATGACATGCCTCATAAATATTCATTGCAATTGACACTCATTTATTCACGTCGTACGTTCAAAAAAACAATCACCACTTCTCCGAGGAAAGGCGGCTAAGTTCAGCATGCCTCCGACTCGCCGCCGACCCGCTGAGATGAAAACCCGAAACGCACTTTTATTCATCGTTATACTGTCCGCTTGCACAACGCCGGCGGCAGTCACGATTTCCCCCACATCTGACCCGTCAGCGACCAGAATGCTCGGGCCTGCGACCCCTGGTGCTGGCGCCCGGTTAAGCCAGCAGGACTCTGCGTGGATCGAGATAATTCTGGCATCGCTCACTCCACGCGAGCGCGTTGCGCAGTTGGTTATGCCATGGGTGCCGGGGGAATACGCAGCCGTGGGGTCACCCGAATACGAACAGGTTCGAGGCTGGGTCGAAGACGACAAAGTTGGCGGCCTGATTCTGTCGATGGGTCTGCCCCACAGCTACGCTGCGAAGCTGAACCACATGCAGCGACTCGCTGAGATTCCGCTTCTCATCACTTCCGACATGGAGAACGGCACGGGGATGCGACTTGGCGGGTCGTATGCATTGCCCTCGTTGCTTCCGCAGGGAGGAGGCACCGTTTTTCCACCGGTGATGGCTCTCGGAGCAGCCAGGTCCGCAGATCTCGCGTATCAGTTGGGTCGTGTCCTCGGCGCTGAGGCGCGCGCAGTGGGTGTACACATGACGTTCGGCCCCGTGCTCGACGTCAACGCGAACCCGCTGAACCCGATCATCAATACGCGGTCATTCGGAGAAAATCCTGCGCTCGTTTCGCAACTCGCTTCCGCCTATATCCGCGGCGCCCGTGAAGAGGGACTGATGACAACGGGAAAACATTTTCCCGGTCACGGAGATACAGAAACCGATTCACACATTGGCCTTCCAACCATCAAATCCAGCAGGCAACACCTGGATGCGGTGGACCTGCCGCCATTCCGCACCGCGGTGGGCGACGGGATCGATGCCATCATGACTGCGCATATCGCTGTTACCGGAGTGCTCGGTGACAGCGCTCCGCCCGCGACGTTGTCGCGCTACTTCATGACCGACGTGCTGCGCGGAGAGATGAAATTTGATGGACTGCTCGTCACCGACGCGATGACGATGGGCGGTGTCGCCAACCGCTACGGTGCCACCGAGCCCCTCGTCCTGGCAGTCGAAGCAGGCGCAGATATTCTGCTGATGCCGCGCAACGTTACTGAAGCGATCAATACTGTTGCAGCGGCAGTTGCTTCAGGAAGACTGAGTCAGGCCCGCATCGATCAATCGGTCCGCCGGGTGCTGCGCGCGAAAGCTCAGGCGGGACTTAGAAGCGGCAGGCTCGTCGATCTCGAGGCGGTCGATACAATAGTAAATGTGCCCGCGCGCTCAGCCGTCGCGCGCGAGGTTGCCGTGAAGTCCATCACGCTTGCCAGGGACAATCAGACGCTGGTGCCATTGACTGCCGCGAAGAAGCAGCTGTTCGTGATCACCTACGCCGACGGTGGGGACCTCGTCGCTGGTCGCGTGTTCAATCAGGAGCTGCGCGCCGGTGGGCACGATGTCGCATCCGCTACAGTGGACAGTCGCACGAACGAAACCGAGCTCGCCGCGCTGAGGACACGACTCGATTCAGCGGATGTGGTGATCGCGTCGGCTTACGTATTCCCGCGCGATGGGCACGGGGTGATCTCCGCCGAAGGCGGATTTCCAAAGTTCATAGAAATGCTCTCTGCCTCTGGCAAGAAGGTAATTGCCATTTCGTTCGGCAGTCCCTACCTCGTGAGTGCGTACCCGTCAGTCCCTACCTACATGCTCGCGTGGGGAGGCGCACCTGTGTCACAGCGAGCGGCGGCGTCTGCCCTCCTCGGCCACACGGCAATCGGAGGCAAACTGCCGATCTCGATACCACCGTGGTTCACGACAGGTGCCGGAATTGATCGCTCTGCAACCCGACCGGTAACGGCGCGATGAAGCGAGCGATTATCGCGGGCGCAGCCCTCGTCGTCGCAGGCTGCATCGCCCCATCGTCCCGAATCCCGGTGCCCATGCGCATGCAGACACTGCCAACCCTCACGAGGACATCGCCGTCCGACGCCGGAATGCGGAGTGACCTCAACGCCGAACTCGACTCCCTGATGATCACCGCGATCGCCGACAAAGCCGCTCCCGGCGGGTCGCTGGCGGTTGGACGGTACGGACGCATCGTACACATCAAGGGATACGGACGCCTGGACACCGCTGCAACGTCCGCCATGGTTGACGAAAACTCTATCTACGACATGGCGTCACTTACGAAAGTGATAGCTACCACCACTGCAGCGATGATTCTCGAGGAGCAGGGACTTCTCGACCTCGATCGCACAGTCGCAAGCTACCTCCCGGCGTTCAACGCACCCGACAAAGCAGCGATAACCGTGCGGATGCTCATCGAGCACAAGGGGGGCCTCGAGGCCTTCGCCGCGCTGTATCGTGACACGAAGGGGCGTGAGGAATACCTGACCAAGATCAACGCCAGGCCAGCCAGGTCTGTTCCCGGCACGAGTACCGTGTACAGCGACTGGGACCTGATCCTGATGCAGCTCATCATCGAGGGGCTCACCGGTCAGACTCTCGATCGTTTCACCACCGAGAGAATTTTCGCGCCGCTCGGAATGACGAGCACGATGTTCAATCCGGACAGCGCATCGTATTGGCAGCGCGTCGCGCCAACGGAAATCGATTCGGTGCGCGGTGGACTCGTCGTAGGCAAAGTGCATGATGAGAACGCCAACGCGATTGGCGGCGTGGCGGGTCACGCTGGATTGTTCTCGTCGCTCTCCGATTTGACCGTCTTCGCCCAGATGTTGCTGAATGGTGGCGAGTACAACGGCGTCAGAATCGTCAAGCCAGAGACTATCGCGCGCTGGACTGTGCCCCAGTCGCGCACGTCGAGCCGCGCCCTCGGCTGGGACACTCCATCGAAGGGTTCGAGCTCGGGTAAGCACTTTTCATCCCGGAGTTTCGGGCACACGGGATTTACCGGGACATCAATATGGATCGACCCCGAGCGGGGTCTTTTCGTCATACTTCTAACCAATCGCGTCAATCCGAGCAGGGATAATCAGCGGCACGTCCCGCTGAGACGCGCAGTCGCCGACGCAGCGCAGGCTGCAATCATCGACGCACCATTGATCAACTGGGAGGCATCGCGTTGAACGCGCAGGTAAGAGAAAGAGTCCCCGTAGTCATCGCCGAGTACGATGACATTGCGAAAGTTGTCGCTCACAGAATCGTCGCCGTAATCACCGAGCGCCGCGCGGCGGGCAAGGTCCCGGTGCTTGGACTCGCAACGGGAAGCACGCCAATCGGGGTATACCGTGAGCTGATTCGGATGCATCGGAACGAAGGCCTGAGTTTCTCCGACGTCGTGACGTTCAATCTCGACGAGTATTACCCGATGCGGCCTGACAGCATTCACAGCTATTACCGGTACATGTGGGAGAATCTCTTCGACCACATCGATATCAAGCCGGAGAACGTGCACATCCCCGATGGCGGTGTTTCACGGGATGGACTGAACGCGCACACTGCTGCCTACGAACAGGCAATTCGCGACGCCGGCGGGATCGATCTCCAGATACTCGGCATCGGCAAAACGGGGCACATCGGATTTAATGAGCCGGGCTCCGGAATCGACTCACGCACGCGCGTGATTGCGCTCGATACAGTAACTCGCCGCGATGCGGCCGCCGACTTCTTCGGCGAGGATAACGTTCCCACAGAAGCGATCACCATGGGCGTAGCGACCATCATGGAGGCGCGCGAGGTTGCGCTGATTGCAACCGGTGAACACAAGGCTGCGATCATACGGCGCTCTGTCGAAGGCGAGCCCGCTCCCGACGTTGCAGCTACATATCTCCAGGGTCACCGCAACGCCGTGTTCTACGTCGATCCGGCAGCTTCAGCCGAGCTCACGCGTGTTCAGACGCCATGGATCGTCGGCGAGGTCGAATGGAGTCGCGACCTCGAGATCGCAGCGGTGATCTGGCTGAGCAGCATGACGCGCAAGTCAATTCTCAAGCTCGACAGCCTCGATTATCGCGAGAATCACCTCAGCTCCCTGCTCGCTCGTTACCAGGAGG
>JBBREF010000047.1:0-22768 GCA_038203205.1 Gemmatimonadales bacterium
CGCACTGGCGGCCATGTGTCGCGCGGTCTCCGCCTCCACAAGGGATCGGCGAAGCTCGCTGATTTCGGCGCGTCGCCGCAGGGGCCCTGGGCCAGCGACATTTGCAGGCAGCCATATGGCGCCGCGAGCGTCGACGAATCCTGTTCCGTTTTCGATCGCACGCACGCGGCCGAGCAACGTCTTCACCCAGTGAGACGCGGCCGACTCCGACTTCACGAGCCGGGAGAGGTCGTCATCGTCCGCGTCGGCGCCAATGCCACGGTTGCCCTCCGCGACTGAGTCTGCCGGAAGAAGCAGCAGGGGACCGGGGTTCGTGGCGGCGTGCCACAAACGAATCGCCTCCGCGGCTGCGCGATCGCGCACGAGCACCGCGTGCACATTTACGCCAAGAAATCTCTCCACGAGCGACGCAGCTTCAGCGTTGGTGCTGATGAAATCGCTGAGCGGTCCAATCACTGCGCCGTCTCCAAAGCGCTCGCGCTCGCGGAGAAGCTTCGCTGCTGCCGGTGCAAGGCCGACCCGTTCGCGCTCGAGGCCCTCCAGGGCGTTCAGCTTGCTTGCCAGAGCCGTCTGTGCCTCCTCGGCACGCAACAACGCTGACCGCGCGGCTGAATCGGAATCTCTCGCAGCGCGCACGGCGGCGAGTGCCGATGCGAGTTCGGCGTTCAGCAGTGAATTCCGGTCCCTGGCGGTCGTGAGCGATGACTCGAGGTCAGCGATCTCGCGTCCGATCGACGCTGCATTGTCTGCGAGCTGCGCCTGCTCCTCGGAAAGACTCTCACGACGTCCTGCCAGCTCGGTCAGCTCGCGCTCGGTAGTTTGCCTGTCGAGGGCGTGGCGGTGTGCGAGCTCACGTATCTCGCGCAGCGCACGTTCCGCTGATTCGACCGCGGCGCGTGCGGCGGCAAGTGATTGCCTGACCTCTTCCTCCTCGCGGGTGTGTCCGTCGAGAGCGGTGTTGGCGGCGGCGAGCTCCGCATCGAGCTGCTCCCGGTGCTGGACGGCGCGCTCGAGTTCCTCATTCACACGCTCCACTGTCGAGCCACCCTCGCGGCGCTCGAGCTCGGCACGCTCCCGGCGTGCCACCGAGTTGCGCTGGCGCTCTTCGGCAACGGCGATTTCCGCGCGGAGCTGCTGTGTGCTTTCACGCTGCTCGTTGACCAGACGCGCAAGCTCACCACGCCGACCTTCTGCTGCGGCTCTCGCTCCGTGCGCCGAATCGCGGGTTGCTTCTGCGGCCGCGACGCTCTCCTCAGCGCTGGGTGCATCGAGGCGAAGCTCCGCCACGCGCTTCTCGAGGCGCTCGAGCTCGCCGTGCCACGCTTCCATCTCGCGGGATGCGAGAGCGATCTCGACAGTGAAACGACGGTTGTTGAGCTCGACATGTTTTTCGGCTCGCCGCCGCTGTCTCGCAAGGGAGCGGACCTGCGTCTGAACTTCAGAGATCAGATCGTCGAGTCGGCCAAGGTCGACAGCGGTTTCTTCAAGACGTCGTTCGGTGCTGCGCTTGCGATCGCGGTACAGCCCTACGCCGGCAGCTTCCTCGAACAGCTCGCGCCGCTCATCCGGCCTGTCCGAAAGCAATGCGTCGATCATCTTGCTCTCGATGACAACGCCGGAGTCAGCACCGAGTCCGG
The DNA here is from genome assembly GCA_038203205.1 of Gemmatimonadales bacterium. Classification (GTDB taxonomy): domain Bacteria; phylum Gemmatimonadota; class Gemmatimonadetes; order Gemmatimonadales; family Gemmatimonadaceae; genus UBA4720. Next base: position 1,638 of record JBBREF010000047.1, read on the forward strand.
TGCCTCGCACCATGTCGTGAATATCCCGCAGCCGGCACGGGGCGTTATTGAGGAGATAGTCACTGTCACCCGACCGGCTCAGTCGGCGGGTAATGACCACCTCGCGAAAGGGAACGCCGAGGGCGCCATCGTCATTCTCGAAGTGCAGCGAGACTTCGGCGATGTTGACCGGTCTTCGCGCAGACGAGCCCTGGAAGATGACTTCTTCCATCTTGGCGCCGCGCAGCAGGCGCGCGCGCTGCTCCCCGAGCACCCAGCGTACGGCATCGGAGACATTCGACTTGCCGCATCCGTTCGGCCCGACGATCGCCGTCACCCCCGGCTCGAACAGCAGCTCGGTTGAGTCAGCGAACGATTTGAATCCATGAAGCTCGAGCTTCGTCAGGCGCACTAAGGCAGTCTCCCAGTTCTGTATTGCAGCACGGGCGTGAGCCCGGCTACCCGCAGCGCGGTCGCTGCGAGCGATGATTGTTCCGGATTTCCAAAAGCGCCCGCGTAAAGTCGCGCGCTTCCGTCGCGCTGGATCAGCGCATACGCGTGCACGCCACGATCACCAAGTTCCCTCACTCTTGCGCGAACTTTTGCCGTCATACCAGCCTGAGCAGGAACCGTGTCGACAAGAAGAGCAAACGGTGCGCGAATGATGGTGCCAGCCGAATCAGGAACGACGCGCCGCCGTCGCAACGCTGCAAGCAGCGCCTCAGCCGCCGCGCTGTCGCCAAAGGCACCCGCATGCACCTTGTACCACGTGGCCTCGGTGTCGCCGATCGGGACCAGCGATATCGTCGCAGCAGGCATCTGCGCCCCGTGACGATTCATCTCAAAGTTAGCACCCTCGGCGGTGTTTGCGGCGAGAATCTCAACGGAAAATGGCATTGAGTCGACCGAGTCCGCGGGATTCGACGGCACCACCACGGGTCGCCGTGGGAGCGAGTCAACTAGTGTGTCGGCTACGATCGCAGTTGGCGGTGCATCGCGTGGCTCAGTGCGCATGCTCTTGAACAGAGCACCGCCAGCGATGCCCGCGAGGAGCAGGGCAGCGGCCGCAATTCCGACTGTTCGCTGGGAGAGTGTGGGTTCGGGGACTTTGACCGAAAGGTCGATCTTCGGCGGGGACGTCACGACGGGGTGGGGAATTCTCGCGAGAATGTTGGCATTCGGGGCAGCGGGCAGGCGCTGAATTCCTACCAGCACTGCGCCATCGAGCCGCGCGGCGAGCTGAGCCAGCCCGGGTGAATCCGAGTGCACGACCAGCAGCAGAAGCTCGTCGGAGTTCGCGAATTCAGATGCGAACGTTTTCCAGCGTTGGCTGGTGAGTATCGCTTCCGTCGCGGCTGACTCCGTGCCGCTTGGCATGATGTACATATTGGTCGCGCCAGACACCTCGCGCGCTATGCGCGTGAATGAAGTGCCGAATTCGAAGCTGTCGTAGATGCCGTGGGCGTCGTCTCCCTTTACGAGCGCCTGAAGCGGAGCGACCTCGCCCGCGAGGTCGCCGATCATTACGAGTCGATGCGCGCTCTCGCCAAGCGCGATCCCGATCGCAGTGTGCGCCGCCGCGACAACGTCATCTGACGTGACGATGACCGAGGAATAGCCCCGGACGGCGACGGATACCTGACGACCGGCGCCTTCGTATGCCCCGCCTGGCGCCCGCGGCGGCGTCACCGCGCTGCCTCGTACACCCAGTACTGCCTTCCGGAATCTCTTCCCACTCTGTCGGCCTCATCTCGCGTCGAATATGGGCCGAGCACCACGCGATAGATGGTGCTCGAGCCTGACGGGCTTGCGGCGACGCGCGGGCGCACGCCATTCACCGAAATTCCCGCCGCAACCTCGTTCGCTCTCTGCTCTGAGAGTACTGCAGCGAAGGATACCATGTAACCACGTGGCGCGGGTTCATTCCTGGCCGGCGGTTCGACGGCCGACGGCGATGCATCACGCACGGTTGGCAGCCGAACCGAGTCACCCTGGAGCCGCAGGGAGTCCGGCAGCGGGACGGGTGCGGAATCGAAGGTTACCGGTTGGTCCAGTTCCGCTGACCGCGGTCGAAATCCGTTCCAGGCGAGGAAGTACCAGAAGTCGCGTCCTCCGCCCTGAATCGTGCGCACGTCGCGAAGATCTCGCGCGTTCACGAGAACAACGTCGTTCCCCCGGGCGGTGACGATCGAGCCGTCTGGCGCAAACGCCGGAAGGTCATTCCTCCATTCAGTTCTGATCGCACCTGTCACGCGGTTCGTTCCAATTGCGATGACCCATGCGGAATCTCCACGACCACGCGCTATCACGTGCTGGCCGAGTGGATCCATCCGCAGCTCCTCAGCTTCGCCGGGCAGGTCTACGGTGCCCGAGACTTCCTCGGTATACCTGTCGATGACCGCGATCTCGCTTCGCCCGCTGATCGCCGCGTAGAGCCTGTCGCCACTTGGGGTGGGGACGACGGACCGGGGGGCGGCCGGGAGCCTGACGCTTTTCACTGGCGAGAGGTCGCGCGTCAGCACGCCGATGAGGCCTGAATCGACAGCGAAGTAGATACGGTCGCCAATTCGCGTCCGGATTCCTCGCGAGATGACCGGCAGAGCGCGGGTAGCGAGTATGTCGTCGTCGGTCGGGCGAATCAGCCAGAGGTGAGTTTCGGCGCCCTGATTTCCAGCGATGACCAGGGCTCCATTTGGTTGAGGAAACACCAGGCGTGCAGGGGACGGAGGGACGAATGCCCAGTCGCCGGTAGGATTCAGCCGCGTGACGTCGCCCTTGTTGGTGATGCCGAAGATATCCGAGCCGTTCGCTGACGATATTGCCGAAAGTTTTGCCCGGCTCGCCAGTCTGACTTCTGTAGCGCGGAAGTCGATTCGTCGGGGTTGCCCGGCATCGTCGATGACGGCAACCGCTCCATCGTCAGGATCGAAGCCGAGGACGCGTTCGACCGCGGGCGCGCCCTGGACCGACCACAAGATAGAGTCGACCGCGGGATAGGCGTACACACGCGCAGCCCCGCCGCTGAGGGGGATACGAAGTACGAGTTGGTCGGGACCGCGTGACGCTGCGGGCGAGCGAGCGCCCGCGGACGCCTGCCGGTCGCCTTTGCAGGCGACGACGGCGAACGTCAGCGCTACGAGCTGGAGACCTCTAGAAACTCGGTCCCAGCGAGAATGTCCAGTTCGGCTTGCGTCCAGGTTGATCGAGCGGTTTCGCGTAATCCCACTTGAGAATCGCGATGTTGAAAAGATTCACGCGCAACCCGACTCCATAACTCCGAAGTGGAAAGCGCTGGAGCGTGAAATCATAATCCTCAGGCTTGCTGAGCGAAACCGTTTGACCTCTGCTCCAGGCAAGTCCGGCATCGTAGAAAAAGAGTGCCTCGATCGGCGGGAGCCCGATTGGAAGTGTGCCGATGTCGAATCTGCGGATCAGCGGGAAGCGGACTTCCGCGTTGAACACTGCTACCCGGCTGCCGACCAGCTGCTCGGTTTCACACGACGCGCCGCCGCCGATATACGATGTGCACTCGTAGCCACTGAAGTTTGCATTGTCGTATCCGCGAACATACTCGGGGCGTCCGATGTACTTCAGGAAAGTGTCCTCGTCACGCCCGACTGAGACACTCGTCAGCGCACGTGTCGCAATCGTGATCGTGTTGAAGATGATCGGATCGTACCGCCGATAGTCGGCAAGTCCCTCGACCCACTTCAGGTTTCCAATCGATGGCGAAATCTGGAAGCGATATCGGCGGCCGATCACCGGGGCCGTGTAGCCGAAGAGCGTGTTGTCGGACACGTATGAGACAGACGGCGACAGATAATTGTATGCCGGTGCGTTTGCCACGTCGTTGATTTCCGGCGCCGTGCAGCCGTTGAAGTAGCAGTCCTGCGAGAGCGCGATAATCGAGCGGCCGATGCTGTTGAACTGAAGCCCGGTCTCGAATCGCGTGAATCTGTTCAACGGATACTGACCCTGCAGGAACGCATTCCGAAGCACGTATCGGCTGTAGAGAACGCTGAGGCGCTGGCTGCCATCGGGGAGCTCTTCGAGTGAGCCGCCTGATTGCGGCAGGAATACCGGCTGCTGGTAGGCTCCGAGAGTGTATTGCCAGCGCCGGCTGTAGTTGCCGTAAGCGGCGAATACGCTCGCGTCACGCAGCTGTCCGTAGACTGAAGCAGAGAGCGCGATCGTATTGTTGCCAAGCAGGTCGCTCAGCACGATCGTCGTGCCGCCGTTGAACCCGCTCAATCCGTACTGATTTCCTGTCGCGTACCCGACTTCAGGCTGCGCGATGTAGTCGGGCTTGAATCCGACCTTGTAATCGTAGTCGCGGAAACGGGTCGTATCGGGCAGTGCGAAGTCGGGGTTCGCGTTCAGAACAGCGACTGTCGTGGCTTCGATTTCGCCAGCCGTGGCCTCTCCGTCGGACAACTCATTCGACGGCCGTGCGCCAGTCGGCGCGCGGTATATGGAATTTTCGGTACCGATTCTCTGATTCGCATCGGCAATCGCGCCCGTCGCGACAACCGATTGCAGCGATGGAACGTTCATTACGAGCCCAGTGGGCGCAGCGCCCGTCCCGGTGAACGCAACTGTCTTGAGCGCGCGCGGGTTGTCGACGGTCCAGACCGTGTAGTCGCCTTTCTCGAAATACGTAAACGCCATGCGGTCTGCGCCGCGGGCCCAGGTGAGCGCGGGGCTGTACTCGGTAATGGCCGAGATTCCGCCAAGGACATTCGTCAGCTGGTACTGGCTGCGATCGCCCAGGTCGTAGAGAAATACGTTCTGGACGCCAGTACGATCGGAGATGTACGCTATTGATTTTCCGTCAGGTGCCCACGACGGGTTGAGATTGTGACCCGCCTGGTTGGGCACGAGTTCAACCGCGCCCGTCTCAGGGTCTATCACCGCTATCTGCCACTTGGCGAAATGCAGCCTGTCGAGATCAGTTGGCGGCGCGCGATCAGTTGCGAATGCGATCCGGGTTCCATCGGGCGACCAGTTCGGCTGCAAGTCTCCATAGACATCGTTCGTAAGACGCTTGAGATTCTTCCCGTCGATGTCAACGATGTAGAGATCCGAAACGCCGCCCAGCGTTGCGCTGAATACGATTCGCCGATCGTCGGGCGAGAACGACGGTGAAGTGACCCCGTCAAATGGCAGGTCGAGTCGCTTTATCACGTCTCTGCTGGCGAGATCGAGCAGGTACAGCACGTCCTTTCCCGCACGTTGCGCGGTAAAGGCGAGCGTCTTCCCGTTATTGGAAAATCCGCTCTGAGAGTAGAGAAGACGCAGCTCTTCGAACTCGGGGTTGAGCGTGCTTTTAATGAGTCTCTTGACGCGCTCGCCCGTTCGTGCATTGCCAAGCCAGAGGTCGATGAACAGCTCGCCGCGCTTCTCATTGCCATTCGAAAGGAAGGCGATGTAGTTGCCATCGTTTGATAACACAGGAGCGAGGAAGATCTCGCCGCCGGACCGCTTGCGCGTGAGAAGCGGCTGTGCAAACGCCTGCGGACGCTGATAAAGCGACGCGGCCGGGAGATACTGCGACTGAACCGCCTCGCGCCACGCTGCGCCTACATCCACCAGCGACATCCCCAGCTCGCGAACGAAAGCGCGCTCGACACCTACCGCGGGTGCGTTTCGCAGGATCTCGCCGATTGCCGCATCGCCCCACCGCTCCCCGATATACTGCCAGAGCGACTCTCCGTACCGGTATGGAAAATATTTATCCGGCCGGTCGGTCATCTGCTTGACTGTCGGGATGTTCCCCGACACCGCGGCATCGCGGAGCCAGCCCGCTGTGAGGGGGTGGTTGGGCCCGATCGACAGATACTCCGCCATGCCTTCCATGAACCACAGCGGCGGATTTACGCGCTCGAGAACCTGCTGATTCGCCCCTGCGCGGCCCTTCTGGAAAATGTCGTACTGAAATTCGTGAACCAATTCATGGGCGAGGACCTGCTCGAAACTGCCAAGGTCGCCTGTGAAGGGCATGATGAGGCGGTGACGTCCCGATTCAGTAACTCCGCCCACGCCCTCGCCAAGATCGCCGGTGACGTTGTTCTGGCCGAAGTCAGCACGTGAGGAGAAGAGGATGATCGGCTTCTTCTCGCGGAACTGGTGGCCGAGGATGCGTGAGAGGCGCGCGTAGGATCGCTCCGCCATCCTGGCGGCGATGTGTACCGCCTCTTTCTCTTCGGGATAGTAGTGAACGAGGAAATGCTCGGTCTCGATCACACGCCACTTGAAGTGCTTGTACTGGACCAGATTCTGGCCGAAATACTGCTGGGCCTCGACGTTCGAGGCGCAGACCAGCGCAAGTAGTACGGCCAATGCACGAACCGCTTTCATGGTCCCGCTCCCTGTGTGAATTAAGCTGTGGGGATTACTTCCGCATCACTCCAAAGGCGCTCTATCTGATAGAAAGACCTGAGGGTCGGGTGAAAGATGTGCACGACGAAATCAACGAAGTCGAGCAGCACCCATCTGCCCTGTTGAACACCTTCAACATGATGTACCCTGACGCCCTCTTTTCGGAGCTCAGCTATCAGGTGTTCGCCGATCGCACGCACGTGGGTGTCTGACGTTCCGCTGGCGATGACGAAGTAGTCGGTCATGTCAGTGATGCCCTTGAGGTTGAGCAGGACGACATCATTCGCCTTCATGTCATGGCAGAAAGTCGCCGCTTTCATTGCTGCGCTCGCGGGCTCGCGCTCGGGTGTTGCGGGGGACAAAGAGCTTGCCATTAGGCTCCGGTTGGTGACTACCTGCATATCATAGTTGCAGGCTCAAAGTTCCGTTAGTTCGTAGATGCATAAGGTTGGCCAAGCACCCGCCGGACTGCGGACTCACGGCATTTCGGACTGCGGACGTATTTCGGACTGCGGACTGCGGACTCACAGCCGCAATCAGCTCAGTCCAAATTGCGCATTCCGCAATACGTCCGCAGCCCGCAATCAGCTCAGTCCGCTTTCCGCAATCCGCATGTCTATTGTTTTATTACCCAGACTTTGATTTCCGGGTGAACGTCTGCGTGCAGCCGAATCGGCACACGATAAACGCCAAGAGCCTTGATCGGCTCCTTCAGGTCGACCTGCCGCTTCTCAACCTCGAACCCCTGCTCAGCGAGCTGCAGCACTATGTCGCCCGAGGTCACTGATCCGAACAGCTTGCCTTCTTCGCCGACGCGGGCGGAGAAAGTGAGCGAGACCTGCTCGAGCTTGCCGGCGTATTCCTGTGCCGACGTACGGCGGGCATCCTCGGCCGCCTCCAGACGCTGGCGCTCCTGCTCGATCCGCTTCTTGTTGCCGGGCGTCGCTTCGTACGCGTAGCCGCGGGGCAGAAGGAAGTTGCGGGCGTAGCCGGGCGAAACCTTAACGATGTCGCCGGGATGCCCGAGCTTCTCCACTGCCTGTCGTAGTATGACTTCCATCTTGCTGTTCCAGTTGAATGTGATCGCGGCGCCATCCCGGCGGACGCGGTTAAATGTATTTCATCCCAGCGGCCTGGCAGCCGCACGCGTTCGCAGGTCCAGCCACGTGTCACCAAGTCCAAGCCCGAAGGCAAGGGCAGCAACCAGCGGCCATGCGAAAACAGCAAGGGCAACCAGCAAAAACTTCAGTGTACGAGTGCGCGACAGCCAGGCGAGTATTCCCAGCCCGCGCAGTACGTACAGAAAACCAAAAAACACGAGCAGATTGAGGCCAGCGTTTCTGCCTTCGGCGAACGCCTCGAGCAGGAAAATCGACGCTCCTACCGCGACACCCCAGATGAGGTGATCGTTGAACCGGAACTCGCGCAGCCTGGCCAGTGGCGGCCCAAGCGGCACGCTGCTCATCCTGTGAAACAGCGCCCAACCCAGCGCCAGCGCAGCGAGCGACTCAAGCGCAAGCAATGCCGGCATCAGAATCGTTGACCACTTCGGAATCGCCGCGAGCTGAATCTCGCTCTCATCCGCGAGACGCTGAAGTGAAGGAGATTGATCGATCATCTCCTTCCACCCCGGCTGCGCGCTGACCTGCCTGAGCGAAGCGATAGACTGCTCGTTCCGCCTGCTGAACTCGTTTCCCATCGCGCTGCTGACCCGGTCAGGTCCTCCCGGTGATACCAGAATGAGCGCAAATGCAAGCGCAGTGGCAACTGCCAGCGCCGCCAATGCGCGCGGCAACAGAGTCTCAGCACCGACGAGTATACCTACCAGCCCGAAGCTCGCGGCTAAAAGCAGCGTCCATCCGCGAGCCATCCAATTGTAAGGACTGTCAGGCGGTCCAACCGGTGAAGACAGGAGGAGGGCAGCGATAGCGATCCACACGATCGCCAGCGAAAGCCTTCCTCCGCTCTTCCATGCAACGAGCGCGCACACGGCCATCACTGCCGAAAGGAGCAGAAGTGTCTGCTCGATGGGCATGATGACGCGCATGGCGGGTACGAAGGGGGCGAGCGCGAATGCGCCCAATCCCAACGCGAGCCGCCGCCACGATCCCCGGACTGGAGCCGGTGCGGCGGGTTCCGTCATGTTAGACCGTGTGGCCCTTCAAATACGGGATGATCGCCAGGTAACGGGCACGCTTGATCGCCGTCGAAAGCTGGCGCTGGTGACGCGCGCACGTGCCACTCAGCCGGCTCGGCAAAATTTTGCCCTGATCCGTAATGAAACGGCCAAGGGTGCGATCATCTTTGTAATCGATCCACCGCACGCGTCCTTCGCAGAACGGGCAGCTCTTCTGTGGTCTTCTCATGGTCAGTTAATCCTCGTCGTCGTCGTCATCGTCACGGCGCGCCGCCTGGGCAGCGAGCTCTTCCTCACTCATCGCAGGCGCACCGACTTCGTGCTCGTGCAGCGTGATGAGGTAGCGAATGACACCGTCGTCGAGCTTGAGGGCTCGCTCGTATTCGGGGAGAACCGTGGGGTCCGCGGCAAAGCGGGAGACTACGTAGTAGCCGTTCTCGCGAGTGCCGATAGGGTAGGCGAGCTGGCGCCTTCCCCAGAGGCTCGTTTCGGGATCCTCGGACGTGCCGAGCATTCCGTGGAAGCGCGTGAGTTTTTCGCTGATGGCGGCGTCTTCGAGTGTAGAATCGAAGATGTACACCGCCTCGTAATTCCGAGACATCGGTAGGCAATCCTCCTTGTGGTCCTGTTCCGCCCCCCGCTGGTTGCCTGAGCGGGGGGAAGGTGTGAAGGCCGCGAGTGCGGCCGTTTTTTGTGGACACGAAAGATACCCGGGAAGCAGGCTTCGGGCAACGGAATTGCCACGTTTACCCAACGTCACAGCCTGAGCGGCCCGTGTTGCGGGTACAACCCCCCGGGATAGGTTTGCACAGGCTACACGCGGACAGAAATCCAAGGAGAGCAGGATGTCGTACAGCATGTCGTACAGGAAGGCAATGAGTCTCTTGATGATCGCGGCAGCGATCGGGTGTTCGGGGGGAAACTCGACAGGTGGTCTCAACGCCGAGCGCACGTTTACCGTCGCATTGACCTCGGCTGAAGAGGTCCCTCAACCGAGCTCGACATCGGCGAGCGGAGTGGCACAGGTGATCGTCTACCCGTCAGAGATCAGATTCCACCTCAGCGCGCAGAACATCACCGGAATAACGATGGCCCACATTCATTCGGGCGCAGTCGGAGTCGCGGGACCGATCGTCGTCACCCTGTTCCTGCCGGGTAGCGCGACGGGGAATGTCAACGGATCTTTTGCGAGTGGGACCCTGGATGCGGCGACACTTCCGGGCGGTGTGACAGTGGAGTCTATCAAGACGCTGCTGCTGAGCGGGAACGCATACGTAAACGTGCACACGACTGCGAACCTCGCTGGTGAGATCCGCGGTCAGATCAGGTAAACGCAGTTCAACCACAACGGAGACAAGGATGAAGTGGCGGTTAGCTCTTTCGATGGTATTTCTGCTCGCTGCGGCGACCATAGCGCAGGCACACGACCTGTTTCTCCGCATGGACAACTTCTTCGTGCCGGCGAATGCAAGCGTTCGGATTCGCGTGCTGAACGGCACCTTCAGCTCGAGCGAGAACTCAGTCACGCGGGATCGACTTCGTGACCTCAGCGTTGTTTCGCCGACGGGACGTGCGCGAGTCGATACGTCCCTGTGGTCAGCAACTGGCGACACGAGTCTCTTCGCGCTCAGGACTTCTGCTTCCGGTACGTATGTCGTCGGCGCATCGCTTCTGCCGCGCGAGATCACGCTGACTGGTGCAGAGTTCAACGCCTACCTCAAGGATGACGGCGTCCCTGACGTCCTCGCCGCGCGAACCGCTGCGGGAGAGTTGGGCAAGGCTGCGACGGAAAGGTACTCGAAGCACGTAAAGGCTCTGGTGCAGGCAGGCAATGAACGAACGGGTGACTTCAGTACCGTTCTTGGATATCCCGCTGAGCTCGTGCCTCTCGACAATCCTTACACATTGCGCGCGCGCTCGGTCCTTCGAGTAAGAGCGATGGTCGACGGCAAGGCAGTCCCCAATCAGCTGGTCATGGTTGGTGGCCGGTTCAGGAATGAAGGGCGATTCCAGGCACGGAGTGTTCGAACCGATTCGAGTGGTATTGCGCGCGTGCCCCTGACCAATGCCGGCCAGTACTACGTGAAGTTCATCAGCATGGTCCCGTACGCGGGGACAGAGAAGATCGACTACGAGTCGAAGTGGGCAACGCTGACGTTCGAGATTAAATAGAAAAAACGGCGGGTGAGAATCTCACCCGCCGTTTTTCATCCGTCCAGAAAGCGCTTAGATCGCGCCCGCTGCACGGCCGGCGTTGACGCGCCCCCGGCCGTAGGCAGGATCGTTGCCTGGTTGGCCAAGATCGTCAGCGGTGTTACGCAACACCGATGCGATGTTTCCACCATCAGCAGCAATCAGCGCGGCCACTCCAGCCGCGTGAGGTGATGCCATGCTCGTTCCGCTCACGCCGAGCGAGAATGCCGACCACGACGTGGGCGAATTGTAGAATCGGTTGCGGCAGACAAGTATCGGCGTATAGATCGTGAAGCCTGAACAGGCGGCCGTCACCGAGACCGCATTGCCACCGGGTGCAGCTACAGTGATCGCAGAGCGACCGTAGTTGCTGTAACTGGCAAGAACATCGATGTTCGTCCAGGGTCCATTGAGACCTGCCGTTGCCGTCGGTCCGGTTGCCGACACGCAGATGACCGACGCCGCGCTGCAATAGGCCTTGAAGCCGTTGCCATCATGGTCCATGTCGATCGCGCTATTACCGGCTGAGACTACGACAGTGACGCCGCCGCGGTTAGCGTAAGTCATGACCTGATTGATTGTAGCGATGAAAGACGGGCCGAAGCCACCCTTCGCGCTCGCATCACGACGTGAGAAATTGCCGCCGAGGCTCATGTTTACGATCGGAATGCCGTTGTCGGCTGCGTACAGGATTGCGCCGAGGACAGCGCTCGTTGGGCAGCTGGCCTGAAATGCGGGTGCATTGCCGGGCGTGCAGACCTTTAGCGCCACGAGCTTGGTTTCCGACGTCACGCCTGCGTAGATGTAGGCATTGCTGGCCACGGTGGCAGCGACGTGCGTTCCGTGATAATGCAGATCGACCCAGAGCGGCGCCCCCGCACCCCAGACTGTAGTGACCCGGGCATTCTCGGTATCGGAGAGGAATGATTTCGAGAGATCCATGTCGACGCGGTCGAATAGATCAGGATGCAGGTAGTCGATTCCGGTGTCGATGATGCCAACCTTTACTGACGAGCTGCCTCTTTTCCCAGCGGCCCATGCAGAGTCAGCCATGATGGCCTTCATGTTCCACTGGCGCGAGAAGCGCAGCGCCGTCGCAGGAGCCGCTGGACTTTCAGTTGACGAAGCTACATCGGAGACAACAGTTGCGAGGGGGTTCATCAGGGTCACTGCATCGGCGTCGACCGAGGTGACTCCCGCCGTACCACCCAACTGCGCCGCACGACCATCGTCGAGACCGCTGACTGCGCCGATTCCGGCGCCTGCGTGCGCGAACACAACCTGGCCGCCGAGGGCACTGACCCTCGCTGCGAAGCCCGCAGGAATTCCGCTGCCCTTGAATCTCACGAGGTACGTTCCCGAACCATCACCTGCGGGAGTGGAAACGGCAAAACGGGGCGCTAGTTCAGAATCGGGTGATACTGTTTCAGTTCCGCAGGCAGCTAGCCCGGCAACGGCAAGCAGTGCTAGCGATGAGCTTGTTCGACGCATCAAGGACTTCTCCAGTGGGCATTGGTACAACTGCGACACTCATCCGAATGCCGCGAAAAAAATCAGCCCGCCAACCTAAACAAGAGGGCGGGGACATTTCACTGGTTGGGCGCGGTGCTCAGATTCAGCTGTGAGCGATGTCGCCGACTTACAAGAACAAAGTTACAGAATCGTGAGGAAATCGTCAGATGTCCGGAAGATAATCAGATGTTTTGAGCAGTCAAGGTGCCGGACAGCACCTTACACGTTTCACACGTTGAAGCGAAACAGCAGCACGTCGCCGTCTGCCACTATGTATTCTTTCCCTTCCGAGCGAACCGAACCCTTTTCCTTTGCGCCCTTCCACCCACCGTTCGCGACAAAGTCGTCGTAACCCGCTGTCTCAGCGCGGATAAACCCCTTCTCGAAATCTGTGTGGATCACGGCGGCCGCCTTCGGCGCGCTGTCACCGCGATGAATCGTCCACGCGCGCACTTCCTGCTCCCCTGCAGTGAAATACGTCTGCAATCCGAGCAGATGATATCCTGCGTGAATCAGGCGGTCGAGCCCGGCCGACTCCAAACCCAGTGACGACAGGAACTCCTGCCTGTCCTCGGGTGCCAGCTCGGCGAGCTCAGCCTCGATTCGCGCAGAAAACGGAACAACCTGCGCGTGTTCCCCGCTGGCACGAACCGCCTCACGCAGCGCGCGAAGATGTGGACCCTCATCACCGTGCAGCTCGGAGTCGCTGACGTTCGCTGCATACAGCACAGGCTTCGACGTCAGCAGCGAGAGCGGTGAAAGCGCCTCGGTTTCGTCCGGTGTGAGCTTCGCTTCCCACAGCCCGCGGCCGTCCTTCAGGAACTCGTAAGCGCGCTCGAGCGCAGGAAGCTCAGCGAGTGCCTCCTTGTCGCCCGTACGTGCGGAACGCCGAGTCTTGTCGAGACGCTTCTCGACAGTAGCAAGATCAGAAAGTGCGAGCTCGAACTCGATCACTTCGCGATCACGCGCAGGATCGACCGCACCCATCACATGCGTGACGTCTTCGTCCTCAAAGCAGCGCACCACGTGAACGATCGCGTCAGTCTCCCTGATGTTCGCAAGAAACTTGTTGCCGAGTCCTTCACCTTCAGCCGCGCCTTTCACGAGTCCGGCGATATCCACGAACTGAACCACTGCTGGAACAGTTCGCTTCGGCTTCACGATTTCAGCGAGCTTCTCGAGCCGCGCATCCGGCACCTCAACCATTCCCACGTTGGGCTCGACGGTGCAGAACGGATAGTTCGCCGCCTCCGCTTTCGCAGACGTAAGCGCATTGAACAATGTCGACTTGCCAACGTTAGGCAGACCTACGATTCCAAGCTTCAGCATCTTCTATTCACTCTCCGCGACATTGCCGTCGCGGTTATAGGTGTTCATCGCCTTCTCTACTCCATCATGGAGCCAGGCATCGACGACCCCTTCGAACTTCGGCATCAATGCCATGATGTCATCACGCTCGTCTCGCGCAAACGGAGCGAGCACGAAATCGGCTAGATCGCGGTACACGTTTTTTCTTTCTTCACTCGGCCCCACTCCGATGCGCAGGCGCGGATACTCCTGGTTTCCCAGCGCCGCCTCGACGCTGCGAAGACCGTTGTGACCACCGGCGCTGCCCCGCGCGCGGATACGAAAACGGCCGACCGGCAGCGCGACATCGTCGACAACGAGCAGCAGATCCTTTGGCGCCGCCCAGAAAGGTTTGCGCAGATAAGTCTTCAACACCTGCCCGCTCAGATTCATGTATGTGAGCGGCTTGATCAGGCGCGTGCGCACGCCGTTGACTACTGCAGTCGTGACGAGCGCTTCCTGGTCTTTCTTCCAGGCGTCGAAATGCCAAACGTCGGCGAGGTGGTCGAGTACCCACCAGCCGACGTTGTGCCTTGTTGCTTCGTACTGGCGCCCGGGATTGCCGAGCCCGAGAATGACCTTCAAGCGCTACCCCCGACTCACTTGTCGGATGCTGCGTCCTCGTCGGCCTTCTTCTGGCGAATGACTTCCGGCTCAGCCGAGGTGTCCGCGGGTTCAGCAGCGGTCTCCTCGATCGCAGCGCGCGGAGCAGAGATGACACAAACCGATGCGTCTTCGTCACCCACCACCTCGACTCCCTCGGGAAGCGTGATGTCGCTGACGTGAATGGATGCGCCGATCATCAGCTCAGTAACGTCGATCTCGACGTGGTTCGGGATGTTCGCGGGATCCACTTCAACCTCGAGCTCGCGAAGCGTCTGATCGAGAACGCCGCCGTCCATGCGGACACCGGCAGGCACACCGATGAGGAGTATGGGCACGCGGACAATGACCTTCTCGCCGGCGACGAGCTCCTGGAAATCGACATGGAGAATCTGCCGCTTGAAAGGATGACGCTGAATCTCACGAATGAGAGTACGCGCGCTTTTCCCGTCGACGGTCAGGTCGATGACTGTGTTTTCCGCCGAGATGTGCGAGAGCAGCTTTTCCAGCTCGCGCGTATCGATCGACAGCGACTGAGGGTCGCGGCCGTGGCCATAAATGACCGCGGGAACGCGGCCTGAAGTGCGAAGCGAGCGGGCGACACCCTTGCCACGATTCTCTCGCACGTTACCAGAAAGTTGTGCTGACGCCATGCCTTTATCCTCTTGGGACTACTGTTCGAAAAGCGAGCTCACAGACTGCTCGCTGTGTATGTACCTGATTGCCTTCGACAACAATTCACCTACTGACAACACGTTGAGCTGCGGAAACCGCTTCTCATCGGGAATGCGCACCGTATCGGTCACGGTGACCTCCTTGATCGGCGCGTTGCTGAGCCGCTCGACGGCTGGGCCGGAAAGCAGCGCATGCGTCGCGCAGACGTATACATCTCTCGCGCCAAGGTCCTTCAGCGCACGCGAGGCTTCAGAGACTGTCCCCGCTGTATCGATCATGTCGTCAGTGAGAAGACAATCCTTGCCTTCTACTTCTCCGACGACGTTCACAACTTCACTCATGTTATGGCCCGGGCGCCGCTTGTCGATGATGGCCAGTGAACCATTCAGTCGCTTCGCGAATCCCCTTGCCATCTTCGCCGAGCCGACGTCAGGCGCGACGACGACGAGGTCATGCAGGTGCTTCTTCTTGTAATGCGAGACGAACACCGGCGCCGCGTAGAGATGATCGACAGGAACATCGAAGAACCCCTGAAGCTGATGCTGGTGAAAATCGAGCCCCAGCACCCGGTTGGCGCCTGCCGCGACGATCATGTTCGCCACGAGCTTGGCACCAATTGCAACTCTCGGCTGGTCCTTTCGGTCCTGCCTCGAGTATCCGTAATACGGCATCACAACAGTTATGCGAGCAGCCGAAGCCCGCTTCACCGCGTCGATCAGGAGCAGCAGCTCCATGATGTTTTCGGCGGGCGGGTTTGTCGGCTGAAGGATGAAAACGTCATTACCCCTGACGTTCTCATCGATACGGACGAAAATCTCGCCGTCAGCGAACCGCGTGATCGTCGCCTTGGCCGGATCGACCCCCAAGTTCTCGGCTATTTCCTTCGAAAGGGCCGGATTCCCCGACCCCACCAGAAGCTTCAAGCCGTGACTCGGTACCGAAAGTCCGTCCATTGCAGCGATAGCCTTGAAAGTTAAGTAAAAGGGGCGTTCAGTTCAATCGGGCGAAATGTAACGGAGGCAGGCTGCCACACGCCACGCACCCAATCAGAAAATTCGGCGATGACTGGCTGACTTCCGGGATCCGCTCAGGTGCCGAGCTTGAACTTCGTCCAGATGACAACGACGGCGCAGGGCTGGCCGCTGTTCGAGTACCTGATGAACTCCGCAGGCGCCGACAGCCCGTCGTACACCTCGACAGCCCCCAACTCGGCACCCGACAGGAAACCGTCGGGCGACATCTCGATGTCCCGCGGGTTTGTTGACGACCACCTGAAGCCATCGACCACGTAGGCGACGCAGCCGTTATGCCTGCTTGTGATGTATCGCTTGCCGTCCTGGTTCGTACCCATTCGCAGTGAAGGCGTGGTTTCGAGCAGGGTCGACAGCCGCTGCGGGTTGCGCTTGTCGATGTCGTCAGGGCCGAAGAAACGCCCAAACGCAGCGCGCTGACGGTCAGCGAAACCCACACGCTGGAGCCCGATATCCCGTATCGCACTGATCCTGACCGCGTCGAGAATTGCGACGTACTGTTCGAGCGTGACTGTCACGCTCTGAGGAGCAGCCGCGCTTACATCGACGGGCAGATCCTTGGCCGCAAACCCGAGCCGACGCACAGACAATCCCCGGGTTCCCGTTCTCAGTCCGCCGAGTTGGAACTCACCATTGTTGTCAGTCATTGCGGATGCATCGTCAGACTCGACCGCCACGCGAGCGTTCGCGAGCGGGGAGCCGCTCGGATCGAGCACTCTTCCAGTGAGCGTCGCCGTTCCGCGAGCGACAGCCGCCGGTGCTGCGGAGTCAAGTTGACTGGCAGGAGTGGGAGGGAGCGTGCTGACCGCTCCGGGAATCCTGAACGAAACAACTGCGAGTTGCTGCGAGAACGTGGCGGGAACGCTCGTGGTGCTGTCTGCGCCGCGAAACGCGATAGTGCCCGTAGTCAGGTCATCAGGGATTCCGCACACGCGATAGGTGCCGTCGCTTCTGACAGTCCCAACGCGGCGGTGCGGCAAACGATTCATGCTGCGGCGCCCCAACTGGTACTCGAGCCACTCGACTGAGACCGTAGCGCCGGGTGCCGGAGCGCCCGTATCGCCATCAGTCACAGTGCCCACGAGCGCCGCCTTCCCACGTACTATCTCATCGGGCGTGCACTTGGTCGCGACGATGGTTTTCGGGGACGGGACGGAGAGAATGAATACGGTCGTGTCACCCGCCTTGAGCTCACGCTCGGGTGACCTCACACGAAGCGCTATTGAATCGAGCAGTGGATGCATCAACTCCAGATAGCGGGTACCGGGCGCCACGCTGTCGATCCGGAATCGTCCTGACGAATCTGTCATCGCCGACAGGCTGGTTCCGCTCACATACACGATTGCGCCACGCAGGTAGCCGCCACGGACGCTGTCCACAGCGACACCTGATACTGTCGCGTGGCCTTGTCCCGCTGACGTGTTCTGCGACGAAACGATCGACGGCGCGCACAGGAGCGCCGCGAGAACTAGATAACGCATGAATTGCCCCCGGTGGATTCGAACCACCATTCTCGGATCCAAAGACCGATGTCCTGCCATTGGACGAGGGGGCAGGTACGCTAAACCTATCCCTGCCCCAGCAAGTGAACAACACAAAGTGAACAGCGCGAGGGAAGCTTGCGGGGGAAGCTAAGCCTGCGCGACGATCCGCTCTGGCTGGAAAACGTCTATCGATGTTCTGGTAGTCGTGACCTGTCCCCGATGTTCCGGCGGCACCTTCGCGTAAAGCGGGGGCGAATCGAGAATTCCGAAGATGGTCGAGCCGGATCCGGTCATTTGCGCGAGCATCGCGCGCGACTCCCTGAGGCGCTCCAGATAACCTCTTAGCTCGGGATGCCGCTCGGCAACGGGCGCTTCGAAATCGTTTCGGGCGAACCTGCTCAGTGATGCCCACGTTGATAACGCGATGGGATCGAACACGATCGACTCGCTCGCGTCGTCGTCAGTCGCATTTCGATTTCGCTCGCGGTACTCGTCGAGCCATCGATACGCGTCCGCGCTCGACACTTTGAACGCCGGTGACATGAGCAACACGTCCTGACGCGACATGGGCGGGAGCGACAACATTCGTTCGCCACGTCCCCACGCGAGGGCCATCACAGATTCGCTCGCGAGGAACGGCACGTCAGATCCGAGCACGGATGCGAGGCGGAGCAATCCGTGCGCGCCAACCCGGTTGGGCGACACTGAGTTGAGGGCGCGCAGCACTGCGCCTGCATCAGCACTTCCTCCGCCAAGCCCGGCGCCGACGGGAATTCTTTTGGTGAGCTCGATGTGGAAGCCGGCCGGCCATCCCGTGTGCGCAGCAAATGCGTTTGCAGCCCGCCACGCAAGGTTCGATTCGACCGGGCCTGCGTCATGTCCGGAGACGTCGAGAAGCCTTTTCCCGGCCGTGATCTCGATGATGAGGTCGTCAGCGAGATCGATGCGATGAAAGATCGTCTCGATGGAGTGAAACCCGGAATCTTCCCTGGCGAAAACGCGGAGGTGAAGGTTGAGCTTCGCCTGTGCCGCGATCCTCACTCTGGTGCCTGTCAACCCGTTTCTCCCCGAGCGGTGTCGATCTCACGCAGGTGCAGGCCGAGCTTCGCAAAATACCAGAGCCCGATCGCTGTAATCGGAATGAAGGTCAGGATGTGGAAGCCGATCGCGAAACTCGTCGCCTGCGGCGCGCCGACTCCGTAGATAGCGAGGCCCACAACGGTGATCTTCTCGAAGAACCCGAAAAACCCCGGCGCGGACGGCAGGGCCACTCCGACAGCGATCAGAGTCTGAAGGAATAAAGCGGCAGAGAATGGCAGGTCGATTCCTACTGCCTTGAATCCAACCCAGAACGCGAGCGCGTTGACCAGCCAGTGTACGATCGCCCACGCGAGGACGGCCAGAAAGCGTCCGGGACTCCGGAGAACGCTCAGTCCTTCGCTGAATCGTGTGAGCACGGCTTTGCCACGTTCCTCGAGCGCGGGCGAGATGCGCCGTGAAAAAATCTCATAGAGGCGAACGATCTGCGTGGGGAAAAACACGAGCGCGTACAGCGCCGCGAAAAGCAACAGCACGAATACGACAGACCCCTGCGCAAGATTGCCTATCGACTGTCCGGCGATCTGGGCGTGTCGCGGGAAGGCAGGGTCAAGAAACGCAGCGACCGCGAGCAACAGGAGGACCAGCATGTCGAAGAGTCTGTCGACAGCGAGCGACGCAATGGAGGTCGAGAGCGGAATTTTTGTCTGATGCGTGAGTGCGTAGGCGCGAGCGATTTCCCCGGCGCGCGCGGGAAGGACATTGTTCGCCATCATCCCGACCGCAGTCGCCTTCCAGAGTGCGCTGAGCGGCTGGTTAGGCGCGACCGGCTCGAGGATGGTCTGCCACCGTCGTGCGCGAAGCGGAAATATCATCGTCGCGAGAACGGTTGAGAGGAGGAAGAGCCAGCCATTCGAGCGACGCAGCTCCGACCACACAACCGCAAGCGACACGTCACGCAGTGTCCACCAGAGCAGCACCGCGCTGAGCGCGATGCCGATGATTCCACGAAGGTTGAGCCTCAATTTTTATTCGGTCGAGGCAAGCGCGATGAGGTCGAGCAACTCGCCGACGATCTCGGTGTCGGGATGCGTTCCGCTGGCCACGATCTGCTGGCGAACCTCGAGTGCCCTGTCGAGCGCAGCGCGGCCCTTGTAGACCAGCGTATCTATCGGAACGGGAGCCGGGAGCGGTACCGGAGTTTTTCTGCGCCCTTCTC
The DNA here is from genome assembly GCA_038203205.1 of Gemmatimonadales bacterium. Lineage (GTDB taxonomy): Bacteria > Gemmatimonadota > Gemmatimonadetes > Gemmatimonadales > Gemmatimonadaceae > UBA4720. The sequence continues at coordinate 21,234 of JBBREF010000047.1, forward strand.
CAGAGACTGCCCCAAGCTGCGCGATACTGGTGTTGATGAGCGCGTGAAGTTCCTGCCCGCGAGCCGGCGTATACGTCGGGCGTGCCGCGGCAGTGGCGAATCCCGCGCGCACTACGTGTGGCCCGGGGTCATCGAAGAAAAGCGCGGAGATCGGCGGAAGTTCGTCTGTCATCCGGTCAAATCTCGGCTGATAGCCGTGCCGCGTCCATTGCGCGCCGAATTTCCCTGACAGCTTCGTCGAGCCCTACAAAAATCGCGCGGCTCACGATCGAGTGGCCGATGTTGAGCTCCTCGATCGCTTCGATCGCGGCCACAGGCCCGACGTTGTCGACTGTCAGGCCGTGCCCTGCGTGTACGGCGATTCCGAGCCGCGCGCCCTCTCGTGCGGCACTTCTCAAAGCATCGAGCGGCTGCGGCTGGTCGGAATGATGTGCGTATACACCGGTGTGCAGCTCCACCGCGTCGGCGCCGAGATGTTTTGAAAGACTCACGGCCTCCATCGTCGGATCGATGAACAGGCTCACGCGGATTCCGGCGTCGCGAAGCCGGTCTATCGCGCGAGCGACGCGCTCTCTCTCACCGGCGATGTCGAGGCCACCTTCCGTGGTGATTTCTTCGCGTCTTTCGGGAACGAGTGTGACCTGGGGTGGCTGCAACCTGAGGGCGATGTCGATCATTTCGTCGGCACATGCGGCCTCGAGATTGAAATACGTGGTAACTGAAGTTGCGAGAGCCTCCACGTCAGCGTCCTGTACGTGGCGACGGTCTTCCCGCAGGTGCGCAGTGATTCCATCAGCGCCCGCAGCCTCGCAGATTGCAGCTGCATCAACCGGGCTCGGCTCGTATCCGCGTCTTGCCTGTCTCAGCGTTGCTACATGATCTATGTTCACATAGAGGCGCTGATATCTTGCTGCCATTTTCACCGCCCTGTAGGTTGGCACCAACTTTCGTGGAGTACCGCGTGAAAAAGATTCTAATCGCTCTCGTGTTGTTCACTGCCTGCTCGCGTGCTGCGACTACTACGACGACAAGCACCGGCCCGGTAGGTGCGACCCCAGCTCCCGCGCCCGCGCCGTCCACGGTGAACCCGAACATTACCGGCGGTGCTTCTCCGCGCGCCGCTGTCGAGGCGTTCCTCACGGCAGTCCGTGCGCAGGACATCCAGGCGATGTCTGTCATCTTTGGAACGACCCGCGGCCCGGCTCGCGACAACATGAACCGCGACGAGCTCGAGAAGCGCCTCGTGATACTTCAGTGCTATTTCAATCACGACAAATTTCGCATTCTTCGCGACCTGCCGGGAGACGCCGGACACCGGATTGTCGTTGCGGAAGTGACACGCGGGAGCAACGTCAGGACTCCGAGCTTCTATACGATCGCGGGACCGGGCGGGCGCTTCTACGTTGACAACATGGAAATAGCCGCAGTCAGAGATTTCTGTCGAACTTGATTTCGGACTGAACCGCACAGGTCAACGCCGTGAGTCCGCAGTCCGCGGTCCGAAATACGTCCGCAGTCCGCCATCAGCTCAGTCC